>CAMLHB010000132.1 GCA_946479725.1 uncultured Actinomycetes bacterium
GCCGTGCTTCTGGGCCGCGGCGGGATCGAGGCGATCTCGGTGAACATCGACGCGGTCGACCGCGGCCGCCGCCTCGTCGCCGCCGCCGAGCAACGACTGCTGCTGGAGAAAGCACGAACCGAAGGAGCCCCCCGATGAAGGCCTATCAGTTGACCGAATGGGAACACCAGCCCGAGCTGCGGGAGGTGGACGTCCCCGAACCGGGGCCGGGCCAGGTCCTGGTCAAGATCGGCGGCGCCGGCGCCTGCCACTCCGACCTGCACCTGATGGAGTGGCCGCCCGGAACGCTCGGCTTCGACGTCCCCTTCACGCTCGGCCACGAGAACGCCGGCTGGGTCGAGGCGGTCGGGGCCGGGGTCGACGGGGTCGACGTCGGCGAAGCGGTCCAGGTCTACGGCCCGTGGGGCTGCGGCCGCTGCCGCGCTTGCCGGCTCTCGGCCGAGAACTACTGCGAGCACCAGGCGGAGATCGGCGCCTTCGGCGGCGGCCTCGGCCTCGATGGCGGCATGGCCGAGTACATGCTGGTCCCGCACCCGCGGCTGCTGCTGCCGCTCGGCGACCTCGACCCGCGCGAGGCGGCCCCGCTCTCCGACGCGGCGCTGACGCCCTACCACGCGATCAAGCGCTCGCTGCACCTGCTGGTCCCCGGCTCGACCGCGGTGGTGATTGGGGTCGGCGGCCTCGGCCACATGGGCGTGCAGATCCTGCGGGCGCTGAGCCCGGCCCGGATCGTCGCCGTCGACCTCTCCGACGAGCACCTGAAGCTGGCCCGCGAATCCGGCGCCGACGAGACGGTCAAGGCCGGCGAGCTGGCGGCCGAGGCGATTCGCGAGATCACCAAGGGACGCGGCGCCGAGCTGGTCGTCGACATGGTCGGCTCTGACGACTCGGTGGCGCTTGCGACGGCGGTGGCTAAGTTCGAGAGCGACCTGACGATCGTCGGCCTGGCCGGCGGCAAATTCGAGTTCGCCTTCGGCGCGGTCCCGTTCGAGGCGGAGCTCTGCATCCCCTACTGGGGGACGGCGGTCGAGCTGATGGAGTGCCTCGACCTCGCCCGCGAAGGCAGGATCCACGCCCACGTCGAGCACTTCACGCTGGAGGAAGCGCCGCAGGCCTACGAGAAGATGCGTGAAGGCCACCTCGACGGCCGGGCGGTGATCTCGCCCGCCTGACGACCGTAGGCGGTTGTCCCCGGTATCCGGGGACAACCGCCTATGGTCAGGCGATCAGGGCGGCAAGGAGGTCGACGTATTCGCGCAGGCGGTGGACCGCCAGGTACTCGTCGATCACCCGCTGCCGCCCTGCCTCGCCCATCGCCCGCGCCCGCTCGGGATCGGCGAGGACCTGATTGATCGCGTGGGCGAAGCCGCCGAGGTTGCGCGGATCCTCGACCAGGCAGCCGCTCGTGCCGTCGAGGACCTGGTCCTGAATGCCGCCGACGCAGCTGCCGACCACTGGCCGCCGCTTCCACATCGCCTCGGCGACGGTCAGCCCGAAGCCCTCGGCGAGGCTCTTCTGGACGACGACGTCGGCGCGGCGCTGGATCGCGTTGACCATCGCCCCGTTTTCCCCGACGTCGAGCATCGGCAGGCTGACCACGTGGGCGCGCCGGCGAACCTCCGCTGGCAGGCCGCGCCACGCCTCGGCCACCTCCTCGTAGACGGTGGCGCCCTCCGGGTCATCGGAGACGCCGCCGGTGTCGGGGCCGGCGACGACGAGATGGAGGTCTGAATCAGCGAGGTGACGCTCCAGCATCTGCAGCAGCCCGAGCGGGTCCTTGAGCCGATCCCAGCGCGAGACCTGGGTGACCACCCTGGCCTCGTCGGGGAGCGGCTCGTCCTGAAGGATCGTCGCCTGGCGGTCGACCCTGCCGGGGGTGCCGTCGGCGCGTTCGAAGGTCGGCGGCACATCCGAGACGTGGGTGGTGAGCCCGATCTCCCGCAGGATCGCCGCCACGACCTCCGGCTCGAGCTCCTGGTTCTTGGGCGAGAAGGGGTCGATCACCGGCGGCATCAGCCAGACCTTCTCGCGGTCGAGCCCCTCCCAGATGTACTCGCGGCGGGAGAAGACGTAGGCCTCGGCCGGCTCGACGTAGGGGCGGAGAAAGTCCCAGGCGCCGCGGACGAGGTCGTTCGGCTCGTCGACTCCAACGTGGCAGCGCCAGACGACCCGCAGCCCCCGTTCGCAGAGCGGCTTCACCATCCCTGCCGCCTGCGGGTCGTGGAGATAGACGATGTCGCCGTTCTCCATCAGCGGGCCGAGCGCCTCGACGTTCGCCGCCAGCGCCGACTCGTAGACGCCGCGCGCCTCCCGATCCAAGGGGCGGCCGTCGCCGGGGTCCCCGTGGAGGTGGTTGTGGAGTCGCTTGGTGACGCGGAAGAAGTCCTCACCCTCCCGCAGGACCACCCAGCGGACGTCGACGCCGGCGTCGCGAGCGTAGGGGAGGAGGGTGCTGAGCAGCTCGGCGACGCCACCGCCGCGGGCGGTCGAGCTGATGTGCCAGATCGCCCGGCCGGCGAATCCCTTTCGGGCCCAGGCGGCAACTTCTTCAATCTCTTTGAAGCGCTCGCCGAGCAGCGGCTTGAAGCGCTCGATCTCGTGCGCCGGGATCTGCACGAATTTGGGGTTCGCCATCTAGCTAGAGGCCCCCTTGGGAGTCTCGACTCATCAGAGGCTCCAGTAGTGGGAGACGTGGGAGGCGGCGCGGCTGGTGACCAGCGGCTCCGGCGCCGAAGAGACCGCCTCGCCCTCGCCGCCGAGCGCGGCCATCGTCGCCAGCGTCGAGTCGGCCAGCGCCTCGAGGTTGTAGCCGCCCTCGAGCACGGCGCCGACCGGGGCGCCCCAGCCGGTCGCCGCGTCGCGCACCTGGCAGGCCATCTGGGCGAAGGAGGAGGTCTCGAGCCGGCAGCCGGCCAGCGGGTCGTCGCGGTGGGCGTCGAACCCGGCCGAGACCAGCACCAGCTGCGGCTCGAACTCGGCGGCGGCGGGGAGGACGACGTGCTCGAGCAGCGAGAGCCAGACGTCCTCTTCGCTGCCCGCGGGGACCGGTAGGTTGAGCGTGAAGCCCTCGCCGGGGCCCGAGCCGGCGTCGCCGATGGCGCCGGTGCCGGGGAAGATCCCGCCCTGGTGGATGCTGGCGAAGAGGACATCGGAGCGGCGGCGGAAGATCTCGGCGGTGCCGTTGCCGTGGTGGACGTCCCAGTCGAGGATGAAGACCCGCTCGACTCCTAGCTCGGCGATCGCCAGCGCCGCGGCGACCGCGATGTTGTCGAAGAGGCAGAAGCCCATCGCCCGGGCCGGCTCGGCGTGGTGGCCGGGCGGCCGGCCGGCGGCGAAGCCGACCCTGGCTTCGCCTGAGAGCAGGCCGCGGGTCATCGCGCAAGCGGCGCCGGCCGAGCGCAGCGCCGCCGCGAAGGAGGCCTCCCCGGCGTAGGTGTCGCCGTCGATCGCGCCGCCGCCGGAGCTGCAGAGGTCGCGGATCGCCTCGACGTGCTCGCGCGGGTGGACCAGCGTCAGCTCCTCCTCGGAGGCAGCGGGCGCCTCGCGCCGCTCCCAGCCCAGCCAGTCCCGCGCCGCCAGCGCCCCTTCGATCGCCCGCAGCCGTCCCGGCTGCTCCGGGTGCCCGTAGAGCCCCTCGCGCGGATCGTGCTCCAGGCAGGCCGGATGGCTGAAGAACAACATCGGCGCCAATCTACCCCGGCGTTCGTCCTTTTCCCGAAATAGATCGGAAAAGGACGAACGCCGATCTAGGATCGGGGCGTGAGCAGCGGCTATCCCGCCCACCGCGAGGCCGACGTCGTCCTCCATGACGGCTCGACCGTCCACCTGCGGCCGGTGCGGGAGGGGGACGCGGGGGCGCTGCGGGAGTTCCTCGCCGGGCTCAGCGCCGAGTCGCGCGCCTTCCGTTTCTTTTCCGGCGCCGTCGACCTCGAGCGGGCGGCGGCGGCGTTCGCCGAGGTCGACTACGGCGAGCGCTACGGCCTGGTCGCGCTCCGCGGCGGCGAGCGGATCGTCGGCCACGGCCTCTACGTCGGCGGGCCCGAGGGCCGTGCCGAGGTCGCCTTCGCGGTTGCCGAGGAGATGCAGGGACGGGGGCTGGGGACGATCCTCCTCGCCCACCTGGCCGAGGTCGCGGGCGAGCGCGGCTACCCGACCTTCGTCGCCAACGTGCTGCCGCAGAACCACCGGATGATCGAGATGTTCCGCGAGAGTGGCCTGACGCCCGAGATCGCCGCCGAACCGGGGGTGCTGCGGGTGGAGATGCCGACCTCGTTCTCGGCCGCGGCGCGGGAGCGCTTCGAGGACCGCGACCGGCTCGCCGCCCGCGCCGCCGTCGCCGCGGTGCTCGAGCCGCGCTCGGTGGCCCTGGTTGGGGCCTCGCGCCGCGAGGGCAGCGTCGGCGGCGAAGTCCTCCGCAACCTGGTCGAGACGGGCTTCGAGGGGGACCTCTACCCGGTCAACCCCGGAGCGGAGGAGCTGCGGGGGCTGCCGGCCTACCCGAGCCTCGCGGCGATCCCCGGCGAGGTCGAGCTGGCGGTGATCGCGGTGCCGGCGGCGGCCGTCCTCGCGGTCGCCCGCGAAGCGGCGGCCAAGGGGGCGCGGGCGCTGGTCGTGCTCTCGGCCGGCTTCTCGGAGGTCGGCGGCGAGGGGGGCGAGCGCGAGCGCGAGCTGCTGGCGGTCTGTCGCGAGAACGGGATGCGGCTGGTCGGCCCGAACTGCCTCGGCGTCCTCAACACCGCTCCGGGGACGCGCCTCAACGCCACCTTCATCCCGCACCCGCCGCCCGCCGGCAACGTCGGCTTCGTCAGCCAGAGCGGCGCCCTCGGGCTGGCGCTGGCCGAGTTCGCCGAGGAGCGGCGGCTCGGCGTCTCCTCCTTCGCCTCGGTCGGCAACCGCGCCGACGTCACCGGCAACGACTTCCTCGAGTACTGGGAGGACGACGGCCGCACCAAGGTCGGCCTCCTCTACATCGAGTCCTTCAGCGACCCCCGCCGCTTCGGCCGCGTCGCTCGCCGGGCCGGCCGCGAGCTGCCGGTGGTAGCAATGAAGAGCGGCCGCTCGGCCGCCGGCGCCCGCGCCGCCAGCTCCCACACCGGCGCCCTCCTCGCCGCCTCCGACCGCACCGTCGACGCCCTCTTCGCCCAGTCGGGGGTGGTGCGGACCGAGACCCTGGAGGAGATGCTCGACGTGGCGGCGATCTTCTCCTCGCAGCCGCTGCCGGCGGGCCGCCGGGTCGGGATCGTCACCAACGCGGGCGGCCCGGGGATCATGTGCGCGGACGCCTGCGAGGCGGCGGGGCTGGAGGTGCCGGAGACGCCGCCGGAGGTGCGGGAGCGGCTGGCCGCGATCGCCCCGGCCGAGGCCGGCCTCGCCAACCCCGTCGACCTGATCGCCGCCGCCGGGGCCGAGGAATTCCGCCAGGCGATCCTGGCGTTGGGGGCCTGGGAGGGAATCGACGCCCTGATCGTGATCTTCATCCGGCCGCTGGCGACGACCCCCGAGGACGTCGCGGCGGCGATCGCCGCCGGGGTCGCCCAGCTGCCGCGGCCGCTCCCTGTGCAGGCGGTCTTCATCACCACCGGCGAGCAGGCGCCACTCGCCGCCGCGGCCGGCGTCCCCACCTACCGCCAGCCCGAGGAGGCGGCGCGGGCGCTGGGCCGAGCCGCGGCTCACGCCGAGTGGCGCCGCCAGCCCCCGGCCGCGCCGGCGGAGCCCCCCTCCGTCGACCGCGACGCCGTCGCCGCGCTGATCGCCGAAGCCCTCGCCGAGGGGCGCGAATGGCTGGGGGCGGGGGAGTGCGAACGGGTGCTGCGCTGCTATGGCATCGCGACGCCGGACGCGCGGGTGGTCCCGGACTCGGCGGCAGCCGGCGCCGCCGCCGCGGAGCTGGGCGGGCGGGTGGCGCTGAAGGCCCACGGCGCCGGCATCCTTCACAAGTCAGAGCTGGGAGCGGTCGCCGTCGGGCTCGAAGGGGCGGAGGAGGTCGAGCGAGCGGCAAGGCAGATGAAGGCCACGCTCGCCGAGCAGGACCTGTGCCCGGAGCGCTTCCTCGTTCAGCAGATGGTGGACGGCGGGACCGAGCTCCTCGTCGGCGTCGCCACCGACCCGGTCTTCGGTCCCGTCGTCGCCTGCGGCGCCGGCGGCACCGCGGTCGAGCTGCTCGGCGACGTAGCCCTCCGCGTCTGCCCTCTGACCCCAGCGGACGCCGCCGCGATGATCCGCTCCCTCGCCACCTTCCCCCTCCTCACCGGCTTCCGCGGCGCCGCCCCCACCGACCTCCCCGCCCTGGAAGACCTGATCCTCCGCGTCGCCGCCCTCGCCGACACCCACCAGGAGATCGTCGAGCTAGACCTAAACCCCGTCCTGGCCACCCCCACCGGAGCCACCGCCGCCGACGCCAGAATCCGCATCGCTCCATCTCAACCCCCGAAGTCCTGGCCCAGCACCTGGTCCTGAACCGAGCCGTCGCTGGAGGGGGGGGGGGGGGGGGGGGGGGGGGGGGGGGGGGGGCGGGCCCCCCCCCCCCCCGCGGTGGGGGTGTCCGTCCTCGGTACGGCCCTACGTCAGTTCAAGAGGCTGACGAA
>CAMLHB010000133.1 GCA_946479725.1 uncultured Actinomycetes bacterium
CGAGGCGGCCGGCCAGCCTCGAGAGCGCCGGGATCGTCCCCGGCAGCGCCTTGCCGGTACCCGCCAGCGCCCCCAGCGCCCAGTTCTCGAGCACGACGTCGTTGAGGTAGGCGGCCGCCCGCCCGCGCGGTCGCGGCGGCTCCTCGGTGCGGTTGCGCTCCAGCACCAGGGCGCCGTCGTCGTAGGGGAAGGTGAAGAGTTCGAAATGCTCGTGCGCCCCGGCCCGCTCGTCGAAGGACGCGAAGACCTCCTCGCGCGGGTGCGGCGCGTCGACCCGCAGCAGGGTGAAGGCGGGGACGCAGCGCAGGGTGACGGCCGAGATCGCCCCGAGCGCCCCCAAACCGACCCGAGCCGCCCGCAGCAGCTCCGGGTGGGTGTCGGCGCTGAGGTGGCGGACGCTACCGTCGCCCAGGACCAGCTCGAGGCCCTCGACCTGGGCGGAGATATTGCGCAGGCGGGCACCGGTCCCGTGGGTGCCGGTGGAGATCGCCCCGGAGATCGTCTGCCGGTCGATGTCGCCGAGGTTCTCCATCGCCAGGCCGAGGTCGGCGAGCTCCTGGTTGAGGTCGGCGAGGACGGTGCCGCCGGCGACCTTGACCAGACCGCTGGCCGGATCGGCGTCCAGCACCCCGCTCAATCCCTCGAGCCGAATCATCGTCCCCTCGGTCAGCGCCGCCTCGGTGAAGGAGTGCCCCGAGCCGGCGACCTTCACCCCCTGGCCGGCGGTCGCGGCGGAGGTAATCGCCGCGGCCAGCTCGTCGCGACTGCCCGGGCGCACGATCCGCGCCGGATGGCAGCGCTGATCGCCCGCCCAGTTGACCCACTCGCCGCCGCGATCTCGCCTTCCCATCGGGCGACCCTAACTTGCGGCGGCGTGCAGCTCGCCCCCCGCCTGCATCGCCCGATGCGCGTAGAGGACGGTGAGCACCAGCAGGAAGGCGATGGCCAGGCTCGGAAGCACGTTGCCGGCGAGGCTGGCGACTACCCCGCCGCCGACGCCGCCGATCACCTGGCCGGAGGCCCAGGCCATGTTCGAGAGGCCAGCGGCAAACCCCTGGTGGAGGCTGCTCGACTCGGCGATGTCGGAAATCAGGGTGAGCGCGGGCGCGAAGCAGAGGCCGGCGCCGAGCGAGGTGACGATCAGCGCCGCGAGAACGCCTCCGAGGGTCGCGGCGAGGGCGACGCCGGTCATCGCGACGGCGCAGATCGAGAGGCCGGCGACGTAGGGCTGCCGCCGCCCGACCCGGTCGGACATCCGGCCCGCCACCGGCGCCAGCATCGCCTCGAGCGCGGCCCCGGCGATGAAGCCGCCGGCGATCAGACCGTGGCCGCCGCCGAGGTCGTCGATTCGCAACGGCACCAGCACCTCGATCGCCCCGAACATCACGGAGGGCACGGCGACGAAGGCGGCCGCCTCGAGCACTGGTCGGCTGACCATCGTCGCCAACACTTCGCGCAGTCCCTGCTGCTCGGGGGCGCGGGTCTCCGGCAGCCGCGAGGCGGCGATCGAGAGGACGATCGTGACCACCAGCACCGAACTGAAGACCGGCTCGGTTCCGATCGAGCCGGCGATCGCGCCGAGGGCCGGCCCGAGCAGAGCGCCGGCGACAGCGGTACCGAGCGCGGTGCCGATCACCGAGCCCCGTTTGTCCTCGGGCGACGAGCTGATCAGCCAGGTCAGCGCCCCCGACCAGATCAGCGCCCCGGCGATGCCCTGCACGAAGCGGGCGCCGTCGAGCAGGTAGATCTGGTTGGCGAAGCCGAAGACGAGGCTGGCGCAGCCGAGCAGGAGGAGACCGATGATGACCGTGCGTCGCGGCCCCACCCGGCTGGCCACGTAACCCGCCGGCAGCGAGCCGAACAGGGTGCCGGCGGCGTAGGCGGCGGAGAGGACCCCGGCTTCGGCCTTGCTGAGGCCGAGCTGGTCCACGTATTCCGGAAGCAGCGGCGCGATCGCCGCGAAGAAAGCGACGTCGAAGAAGATCATCGCCGAGGCGAGAATGAGCAACCTGCGCACCCCCTGCATACAATCAGTGCGAGCAAGCCTGAACGCTCTGGAGGGGTGGCAGAGCGGTTGAATGCGGCGGCCTTGAAAGCCGTTAGGCCGCGTAAGCGGTCTCGTGGGTTCGAATCCCACCCCCTCCGCTCCGATCGGTGCAGCGGCAGGAAAGCCGTGGCGGCGGCCGAACGACCAAGCCATGGAAAGCGCTGGTAGGCGCGCCGATCGCCGTGAGGTCTGGCGGGGGCGCGCGGAGAGGGTCAGAGACGCCTTCGGCCTGGTCCTCGTCCTCGTCCTGCTCACCTACGTGCTCGCCTCGCTGCTGGAAAACCACGGCTGGTCGGCGGTGGTCCTCACCCTGGCGACCAGCATCACCTCGATCGTCGCCCTGACCAGCTCCCACGTCAGGCCGCGGGCCGTCCACGTCGCGATCTGGCTCTCGGCCCTGACCGTCCTCTTCGCCGTGACCGCGGCCGCGACCGGGGAGAAGACGCTTCTCAACATCGGCTCGCTGATCCAGATCTGCCTGCTGGCGGTCGCGAT
This sequence comes from uncultured Actinomycetes bacterium, assembly GCA_946479725.1. Next base: position 2,543 of record CAMLHB010000133.1, read on the forward strand.
GGCGGCGGTGCTGTGGAGGGTGGTCTCGAGCGCCGAAGTCGGCTCGCGGACGATCCTCGGCGCGATCAGCGTCTACGCCGTCCTCGGGATCCTCTTCACCTTCGCCTACGGGACGATTGACCGGATCCAGGGCGGCCCGTTCTTCGAAGAGGTGGCCCATCCCAACGGCGGTGACTTCATCTTCTTCAGCTACACGACGCTGACCACGACCGGGTACGGCAACCTCGTCCCCGGCGGGCAGCCGGGCCGGATGATCGCCGGCCTGGAGATGATGCTCGGCCAGATCTTCCTCGTCACCCTGGTCGCCGGGCTGGTCAGCCTCTGGCGGCCCGGCGAGGCGCTGCGCCGCCGCCGCGAGCGCCGCGAGCCGCCAGCAGAAAACGTCTGAGGCGGTGCCGGCGCGAGGCGCCGGCGCGGTTATGCCTCGTCGAGCTCGACCCGTTCGATCGTCTGCGGCTCGAGCGGCTTGTCGCCGGCGTCGGTCGGCACCGACTCGATCGAGTCGACCACATCCATGCCGTCGATCACCTCACCGAAGACCGTGTGCTTGCCATCGAGCCATGGGGCCGCGCCGGTGGTGACGATGAAGAACTGCGACCCGTTGGTGTTGGGACCGGCGTTGGCCATCGCCAGGGCCCCCCGCACCACCTTGCGGTCGTTGAACTCGTCCTCGAAGGTGTAGCCCGGACCGCCGCGGCCGGTCCCTTCCGGACAGCCGCCCTGGATCATGAAGTCCGGGATCACCCGGTGGAAGACGAGCTGGTCGTAGAACCCCTCCGCGGAGAGCTTGCGGAAGTTCTCGACGGTTTTCGGCGCGTCCTCGTCGTGAAGCTCGAGCACGATCGCCCCGGCGCTGGTGTGAAGGGTCGCTTGCGACATGGCCCGAACCCTACCCACCGTGGACCCAGACGGTGACCGGGGGTGAGGATCCGGGCGCGTAGGGCCAGCGCTCCTCCGCCAGGGCGGTGGCGCGGAGGCGGATCCTCGCCTGCCCGCTGACATAGCGGAAGCGGTAGTGGGCGCGGAAGCGGCCGTGGTGGTCCGAGCGGGTGACGAGCACCGGCCGCCAGCGGTGGCTCGCCTGCTCGAAGTACTGGATCGCGACCAGCTTGCCCCGGCGCGGGATCGGCGCCCCGCGGCTCATCACCTTGCCCCGCAGGCGCACCGCCTGGCCGGTCCTCAGGCTGGGCGGGGCGACGCGGAGGGAGACGCCGCTGCGGACCCGCAGCTCCAGGCCCGGCCGTGCCGCTGGCTCGAGGCCGCCGTCGCCGGCGAAGCTGACGGTGACGCGGCGCGAGGGACCGGGCGGCAGCCGCAGCTCGAAGCCGCCCTGCTCGCCGGTCCTCACCATCGCCGGGACGAGCGAAGCGAGGGCGCCGCGGGACGGGTGCGAGGCGACCTGGACCTCGCGGTCGCCGATGCCGGCGCCGTCGGCGGCGCGGGTGAGGCGACCGCTGATGAGCGCCGGCGCCCCGAAGGGGACGGTGAGCGAGTCGCCGCGGCCGTGGCCGCCCCGGAGCCGCGCGAAGAGACGCGACTTCGCCCGCGGGACGCGCGGCGGCGGCACCCGGCGAATCGCCATCTGGGTGCCGTCGGCCCGCAGCGTCGTCGTCGCCGTGTTGCCGGCCGCATCGGCGGCGTCTACCCGGAAGACGAAGGTGCCGGTGCCGAGGTCCGGCAGCGCCGCGAGCAGTTCGGCCTTGCCTTCGGCGGGGGCCGTGAGCTTCGTCGGCAGCTCGGTCCAGCGATCCTGGTCGACACGCCGGTAGAGGATCTGCCCGCCCGCCGGGCCGGAAAGGGCGTCCGTGACTTCCGCCTTCACCTGCCCCTCGGGCTGCTCGGTCGCGAAGGCCAGCCCGGGGCTGATGTCGTCGAGCCGCAGCGGCACGGTCACCGCCGTGCTCGGCGCCTCGTTGCCCGCTTCGTCGCGCAGCCACAGCTGCAGCGAGTAGGCGCCGGTGGCCGGCACCGCGAGGTTGGCGAGGCTGCGGCGATCGCGGCCGGCGGCGAACCTTGCGCCGCTGTCGTAGCCGGCGTTGCCGACCAGCCGCCAGGAGGCGCCGGCGATCGGGCTCGCCGCTCCCTGGTCGGGGTTCTCCCAATCGAGGTCGAAGTCGTTGAGGCGGCGCCAGCCTTCGCCGCCGGCGAGGGTGACCGCCTTCGGGTGGACGGGCGGGTTGTTGTCGATCCCCACCGTGTAGATCGAGGTGCAGCGCTGGTTGCCGGCGAAATCGGTCGAGCAGGCGAAGGCCTGGTGCGAGCCGTCGCCGAAGACGGCGGTGTTGACCCCCTGGTGCGCCCAGGCTTCGCCCGGGCAGGGCTGCATTGCGGTCCCCCGCCACTCGCCCTCGATCAGCGCCTTCGCGCAGCCCTGCTCCGTGGACCCGATCCGGGTGCCGTCGAGGAAGCTCTCGGCGAGGTGGACGCCGCCGCCGAGGTCGGCCGACCAGATCGCGACGTCCTGATTGCCGCGGCGCCAGCCGCCACCGAGCAGGTCGCCGCCGATCCCGACGTCCGGCGCGTGGTCGTCCTCGACGGTGATCGTCAGGCCGCGCAGGGCGGACCACGAACCCTGTTCGAGCGAACACCACTTGTCTTCGCCGCGGGCGCAGAGGAGCCGGTCCTCGAAGGCGGCGACGGGGGTCGGAAAGCCCTTGCTGAACTGCCGCAGCGCGGTGTCGGTGGCGCCGGCACTGAGGAAGGGCGAGAAGCCGCCCGCGGCGTCGATGCCGCCGAGCCGCTGCTCGATCCCGTCGTGGAGGGCATGCCACCAGGTGCCGCGGACGGCGGTGATGCCGGTGCCGGCCGGAGCCGTCCAGCGCCAGCGGGCGAAGCGGATGCCGGAGACCGTTCCCTGGCCGTCGCGGGTAAGGCTCTTGACGTGGACGCCGTCGAAGGGGTCGCCGCCGGCCGGAACGCAGAAGCTGTCGGGACGGAACTTGGCGCCGCCGGTGGTGTCGGCCCAGCTCGCGTCGGCGCCCGCGTACCAGCCGCACTGGGCGACCGCGTACTTTCCGGCCTCCGCCTTCGCCGCCGCCAGCAGCAGGATGCTGAGCGCAAGCAGCAGCCCCAGCGCCACACCTCTCCCCACGGCAAGTCTCGTCCCCGACATCGGTCCTCCTTCGCTCGATTGCGTACAGAGGTCCAAGGGCCCGGCGGCGGAAACTCTCCCCCCTTCGCGCCCCGAATCAACGGCTTTGCGAGAATCGGAGGCGATGCCACTCCCCACCGAAGACCAGATAACCGAGAAGCTGCGCGCCGTCATCGACCCCGAGCTGCGGCGCTCGATCGTCGAGCTGGGCATGGTCCGCTCGATCGAGATCAAGGGAGGCGGCCGGGTCGAGGTCGTCGTCTCCCTGACCACCGCCGGCTGTCCGATCCGCTCCCACTTCGAAGGGGCCGTCGCCGCCCAGGTCTCCCAGCTCGAAGGCGTGACCGAGGTCGCGGTCGGCTTCGACGTCCTCTCCGACGAGGAGAAGGGCCGGCTGCAGCAGACGCTCGGCCGCGGCAAGCTGCCGCAGGGCGCCCTGGCGAAGGTGAAGAACGTGATCTGCGTCTCCTCCGGCAAGGGCGGGGTCGGCAAGTCGACGATGACCGCCAACCTGGCCGCGGCGCTGACCGCCGAAGGCCACCTGGCCGGGGCGCTCGACTGCGACGTCTACGGCTACTCGATCCCGCGCATGCTCGGGGTCAACCGCAAACCGGAGGTCAACGCGGAGCGCAAGATCCTGCCGCTGGAGGCGCCGAGCGGCGTCAAGGTGATGTCGATCGGCTTCTTCGTCGAGGAGAACTCGGCGGTCGTCTGGCGCGGGCCGATGCTGCACAAGGCGATCCAGCAGTTTCTCGAGGACGTCGCCTGGGACGAGCTCGAGTACCTGCTGCTCGACCTGCCGCCCGGCACCGGCGACGTCTCGATGACGCTGTCTCTGCTGCTGCCGCAGGCGAAGTTCCTGATCGTAACCACGCCCCAGCCGGCGGCCCAGTCGGTGGCGCGCCGCGGCGCCGAGATG
>CAMLHB010000134.1 GCA_946479725.1 uncultured Actinomycetes bacterium
AGCTGACCATCCAGGCCGGCGCCGCTTCGGCGGCGACGGACGGGGTCGCGGGCAGCGCCCAGCAGCCGAGCACGGCCACGAACATCAGGCAAAGCTTCCTCACAGCGCTCATCGGTTGGTCCTCCGTCCGTGGTGGGCGTGCCGGTGGCCCCGACGGTGTCCTTTCTTCTTTTTCACGCAGCGGGTCTTGCCGCCCTTGGTCACGACCCGGAAGCCCTTGCGGCAATGAGGATGCGTGGGGTTGCCGGGGCCCTGGAAGGAGCCGCTCCCCGGCGCCAGCGGGGGCGGCGGCGCGCTGCCGGCCGCCCGGCAGCCTTCGCCTTCGCAGGGCGGAGGCGGCGGGGCTTCTTCGCTGCCGCCGACGGCGGCGTCGTAGACGTCGTAGCGCCCGTTCACGTCGGCGTAGGCGATGCCCTCCCGGGTCGAGAGGAAGGCGTCTTCGCCGCTGGCCGAAGCGTCGACGAAGTAGCTTTCGTCGCCGCTGCGGCCGGTCGAGATCAGGAAGCGGCAGCCTTCGGCTTCGGGGTCGTAGGTCGGGCTGAGCGAACTGCAGGAGCCGACGCCCCCGCGCTCGAACTCGTAGACGTCGCGCTTTTCGTTGCTGTCGTGGGAGTCGAGGGCGTCGCGGGTTTCGAAGAACAGGCGCCCGCCGCCCGCGGAGAGGTAGCGCGGCTGCTGGTAGGGGGTGGGCCAGACCGGCAGCGCCGCCGGGCCGAGCGGCCGCGCCCCGGTCGGGTTGCACGAGGCGCAGGCGAGGGAGCCCGTCGCGTAGTCGTAGAGGAAGACCTCGGCGCATTCCGGCGAGCCGAGCAGAACGGTTTTCCCTCCTTCGCCTTCCCTTTCCTCGCAGCCCGACCCGCTGCCGACGTGGTTGTCGTAGCCGGTGAGCGGTCGCGTGGAGACGAAGGCAAGCGCCTCACCGCCGTCGCTGACGCGAGCGGTTTGCATGTCGGGGCCGCGGTTGTAGTCGTTTCCATCAGCTTGGGTCGGCCCCAGAATCGCGAGGAAGCGCAGCGGTTCGCCTTCGTGCCAGGCGTAGAGGTTGTTCGCCCCCGCTTCCGCTTTTTCCCCTTTGGCGTTTTCCTGCAGGCCGGTCAGCCTGCCTTCGGCGTCGAAGTAGACGTAGGCGCCGTCGCGGCTCACCCCCGCGAGGCCGTGGACCGAGGCCCCTTTGCTACCCGCCGGGGTCAGGTCGCTGAGCCTGGCGCCCGCCGGCGCTTCGAAGTCGTAGCGGTAGAGGTCTTCGCCTTTGGTGCTGGCGTTCGGCGTCAGCCGCTGCGGGCTGGTGAAGAGGACCTTGCTGCCGTCGGCGCTGGCGTCCCAGTACACACCTTCGCCGCCGTTGCCGGCGATGCCCTGGGGCTTGTCGAGCTGGACCGTTTCGCTGCCTTCGACCCGGTCGAAGAGGGGTTCATTCGCGCCTTCGTAGGTTCCTTCCAAGGTCCAGATCGCATGGGACCCGTCGGCGGAGATCGCGTGCTGCATGTGCAGGAGCCGGGTGGTGCCGCAACCGGGAATCTCCACTCCAAGTGCACCGAAACTCGTGTAATGGGAGCCTCCAACCGCCGCCGGATTCCCGTCGGGCAAGACGCTGACCAGCCTCAGGGCTTCGGTCGCGGGCTCCCCCAACCGCCATTCGTAGAGATTGTAGCCGCCATCGGCGCTGCCGATCGGGTCGCCGGGATTGAGGGCCCCCCTGGCCGCAAAGAAGACGCGGCTGTAGTCCGCCGAGGCGCCGCCAAGGTAGACGCAGGGACGGCCTATCGGGAAGGCTTCGACGGCGTTGTCCTCGGTGATCAGGGCCCGCAGGGCCCCGGTGGCGTTTTCGCGTCGGTAGATGTTCCAGAAGTCCGGGGTCGCGTCTTCGGTCAGGGTCGGTGCCGGCGCGATAACGGTCCCGAAGGCGAGGTCGTCCGAGAACGCGGCCATGGGGGCGATGAGTTCGCCTTCTTCGGCGCGGGGGGTGATGTTCTCGGTCGTCCAGCCCGAGGGGCCGCGGCGGGACAGGTACTGGCTCGAGGACGGGGCGCTCTGCGGTTCGGGGCCGAAGGGGGTGGCGGAGGCGTAGGTGACCGCGTCGCCAGAGGCCGATGCCTGCTGGGGCTGCAAATTGCCGGAGGCGGCGGCCCCACCGCCGGCCGGGCCGGGTATCGCCACCTCCGCCCCGCCCTTGTCGGGGGGCGAGACCATTTCGTAGGCGCGCCCGTCGGGCAGGCCGGGACCTACCGCCGGATGGGTCCTGAAACCGGTTTCCGTCCCGGTCACCGGACCGCCGCCGCTGCTGGCGGCGACGAAGCGGTAGCGGTAGGCGGTGTTGGGTTCGAGGCCGGAGAGGCTCACCGGCGCCGTCGGTACCGGCGCGTTGGTCGATTTCGTCGTCAGCGAGGCCGGTAGCTGCGGCGCTTTTTCCACACACGCCGCTTCCCACCCTTCGGCTTCCACGCATGCCGCGGGTGCGTATTCGGCGAAGTAGGTGGCGTCGGTCCAAAGGCGCGGGTTGACGTCGGCTCCGATCTTCGCCGTTTCGGTGCCGACGGCGGTCGCGTACTCGGCGGTGATGGTGGGAGGCAGCTGCGGGGGCGATTCGAAGGTGATCGGCGCCGGCCCGTAGGCGCGGACGCGGCTTTCGGCTGGGTTACTTATGAAACTAAACGAGTCCCCGTAGACGTCGCCGGCCACATTCGTCGTGAGATTGACGGTGTTTTTGAACTCCCCTTTTGCAAAACCTGCGACAAGGCCACAGCCTCCGTCGTACCTGCGGATTTCGGAATCTTCGTTGTAGCCATGTCCCTGATCCCAAGAACCCGTTCTTCCAGCGAGGAGGAAGACATTTCCTGCCACAACCTCGCTGAGGGCTTGTGGGACTCCGACGGTGACGGTGCAAAGGAGCGCTCCAGCCGGATCAAGCCGTCGCAGATCATGTTCAACTTTAGATTTTTCTTCGGGGAAGAGTGCGTCGTTGTAGATGCCGACCCAGATGTCGCCGGAGGATCCGTCCACAGCCAGTGCGGTCACCGACCGATCGCTCAATTCTGCAGGGAGGGGGACCTCGGCGATGTAATCGCCATCGAGGCTGAACTTCTGGATCACCCCCTTGTCGCCGACGTAGAGGTCGTCTTCGGGTCCGATCGAGATTGCGTCTTGGGTGGTGATGCTGCTGAACCGGCCTTTTCCGGCCCCGGCCGTCCCGGCCTGGCAGACGTCCCCCGAGGCGGCGGTGCAGAGGTTACGTTCGGCTTCGGTAGAGCCGGGTTCTTCGCTCCTGGTCTTGTTGACTTCACCGCCGATCGTGAAGATGAAGCGACCGCTACTGCTGAACTTCGAGACAACGTGACCTTGGCTTAACAGCCCTTCCGATAGTTCCTGCACGTAGACATCGCCACTCGAATCGACCGCGAGACCGTTTGGATGGCTGAGCAAACCGGTGCCCGGCGCTTCCACCCCCGCCTGGCAACCCGATTCGTTAGTGCAGGCCTCGAGGCCGGTGGAGGCCGCGCCGCCGTTGGCGAGCGTCTTCACGCTGAGTTCACCGTCGGGGACGCCGCCGCTGAGGGGGGTGGTCCCTTCGACGGCGGTGAGCTGCGGCACGTCGGTCGCTTTAACCGAGCTGCCGACAAAGCTGATGCGATAGATGAAGGGGGTGATGCCGTTGGCGGTGCCGATCGTCTCTTTGACCTGGACGCTGCCCGCCCCGATCGCCGGCAGGGCGTTGAGGGCCGCTTCGACTTCGGCGGCGGTGGCGTTGAAGGGAAGGTCGCCGGTGCTTGCGAGGCCGAAGCCGAGCTTGAACTGGCCCGCGGCGGCCCGTACCCGCAGTTCCTGGTACTCGTTGACCGGCCCCGGTGCGACATCCCAGCCGAAGGCCTTAACGAAGCCGCCCAGCGGCGTGAACTCGTCGATCCGGTGGTTGGCGATGTCGGCGACGAAGACGTGACCGTCGCTGTTGTCGGACCCCATTCCCCAAGCGTTCTTGGTCTGGCCGGCCCCCGAGCCGAATTCGCTGAATTCGCGGAAGAGTTCGGGGGTTTCGGCCCTTGCCGCGGCGGGACCCAGGAGGGAGACGACGAGGGCCGCGGCGGCGAGCGCCAGGCGCGGCCGGCGTCGCTTCGCGCGACGGCGAGGTGCTGCCCTGAGCTGCTGTCGTATCGGTTTCGTCATCGTCGCCTCCCTGGCTCCCGGGTCCCTGGAATCGATCTATTCCCCCGCCACCGCCCACGTCCCTTCGGCGACGTCTCCGACTTTCCGCAGTTGGAAGGCCGTCAGGAGAACGCCCGCGGTGCCGATGCCGTCTTTTTTGGCGGCGATGTCGAAGAAGTCGCTTTCCGGATTGAAGAACGCCGGCGCGGTGGCGAAGTTCGCGAATGCGTTGGCGCCGGTGGCGATTTCGGTCACGAGGTAGATGCAGAGCTGCCCCGGTTCGGCGGTGGGCACTTTGACCGTGCCTTTGCAGGCGCTGGAGGTGACTTCTTCGAAACTCGCGTTCAGTTCTTTGCCGTCCTTGGTGATGAGGTGGCCACTCGTGATGGGGAGTTCTTTCGCGAGTTTGACCGTGAACGAGATCAGGGTCCCGACTTCCATCTGAGGTTCTTCGGTGGCCGGTCCGATTTTCCAGACGCCGGTCTCGATCGCGCCTTCGGGAAGGACGCTCTCGGGCGACCACGGTTCGCCGTTGGTCCCGTTCGTACCGTTGGTCCCGTTTTTGCCGGCGGGCCCCTGCGGCCCAACGCTGCCGTCTTTTCCGGCGGGTCCGGTTGCCCCGGTGTCACCCTTCGGGCCGGCGGGTCCAGCGGGTCCGGCCGGTCCGGCGGGGCCCTGTTTGCCCGCGTAGGTCTGGGCGATCTTCTTAACTTCCTTCTTCTGCTTGGAAGTGAGCGCGCCGCCGGCCGCAAGAGCGCCACCGGCGAGTGCGGCGACGAGCGCGATGATGGCGACGATCAATCCGGCGGTGCCGAACCGGGTCCGTATACGGGAAAGCATTCAGTCTCCTCCTTGGGTCATTGCCCCGAGGCCTCGCCCTCACCAAACCGTTCCCGGATTCCCTGGCCGAGGGCCTATCGGCCGTTTTTTCTCTCTCCACCCCGGTCCTGATGCCTCTCGCTCGAGGCCCGTTCCCAAGGTCCGAGGAAATAAGAACAGATGCGGACCAAGTTGTCAAGAGATTGTGGATAAGGCAGGAAAGTCGTTACACTGGTCGATGCAGTATTTCCCTTGATATAGCCAAATAGGAAGTACACACATGTTCGTTTTCGACATGTTGTCCAGTCGGATGCGTACCACTTGATATATCTCGCGTGGTCGTGAGGAGCCGGACCGAGAAGCCGGGATATCGTCCCCCCACGATGGTGAGAACTCCGTGGGGCGACGCGGCTTCCCTGCGGGAGCGAAAGCTGCGGCCGGGCCGGGGCACGCCCCGCGAGACTGCCGAGAAGAACCAGCGCGAACGGCTCTTCGCGGCGATGGTCGCGGCGGTCGACGAGAAGGGCTACGAGGCGGCGACCGTCGCCGACCTGGTCAAGCTCTCCGGCGTCTCGCGCAGCGCCTTCTACAAGCACTTCGACGACAAGCAGGCCTGCTTCCTGGCGGCGGTGGAGGAGCTGATCGGGCCGACCCTGGAGAGACTCGGCGGCGACGAGAGCGCGCCGCCCGGAGCGGAGCGGGCGCGGCAGGCCTTCGAGGAGCTGATCCGGCTGATCGTCGCCCAACCGGCGGCGGCGAAGATGTGCATCGTCGAGGTCTACGCCGCCGGCCCCGAGGGGGCGGCGCTGGTCGACCGCTCGCTGGACCAGGCGACCGAGCTGGCGGTACGGATGCTGGCCCAGGTGCCCGAGCGCGAAGGGCTGCCGAGGGAGCTGGTGCGGGCGATCGTCGGCGGCATCCAGAAGGTGATCCACAAGCGGCTCTACCGCGGCCAGGAGGAGGAGCTGCCGGGGCTGGCGCCGCAGCTGTGGGAATGGCTCTTTTCCTACCCGGTGCCGCCGGGGCCGCTGAAGGCGACCCGCCGGCGCACCGTCAAAGCGGTCCCGTTCGAGGAGCGCCAGGCCCAGTCGAGCCCGCCGGAGCGGCTGCTGCGGGCGCTCGCCGCCGTCGTCGCCGAGAAAGGGTATCCCGACACCACCGTGGCCGAGATCGTCGAACGCGCCTCGACCTCGCAGCGGACCTTCTACGAGCACTTCAAGAACAAGGAGGACGCGATCGTCGCCGCCCTCGACAGCGGCTCGGCCCACATGCTCGCCGCCGCCCTGCCCGCCTTCCGCCGCGCCCCCGACTGGCCCCACGCGGTCCACGACACCCAGGAGGCGATGTTCCGCTGGGGCGCCGAAGAGCCCGAGTACGCCCGTCTCGGCGGGGTCGAGATGTACGCGGCCGGCACGCGCGCACTGGACCAGCGCGAGATGGTGACCGAAGGGTTCGAGGGCCTGCTCGCCCCCGGTTACGAGCTGAGACCAG
>CAMLHB010000135.1 GCA_946479725.1 uncultured Actinomycetes bacterium
GTAGGGGTCTTTCTCGCCGGCCAGTTGCAGCGCGCACTCCTTGGTCTCGCTGAAGTGCCGTTCCTGGATCGGCAGAGCCCACCGGGTCAGCTCGGCGATCGCTTCCTCGCCGGCCTGCTCGTTGAGCTTGCCGAGGACCGCCCAGTGGCCGACCTCGCCGGCCTCGGCCATCGTCATGAACTCGAAGCCGTCGAGCCCGTCGGCGTCCTCACCGAGGTAGGTGTCCATCATCTCGGTCGCCTCGCCCTTGGTCTCTTTGGCCTTTTCGAGGATCGCCGTCTTCTTGCCATCGCGCTGCTCGGCGACCTCGGTGCCGCGCCGCGCGGTCTCCTCGGCCTCCTCGCGCATCTGCTGCAGCTTCGAGGCGACGCTGTCGTCGTCGACGAGCCCTTCGACCTTCTCGGTCGCTTTCTGCGCCGCTTCGGCGAGCCCGATCACCTCTGCGAGCTTCTCCTCCAAGGTCGTCAACTCGGCCATCGTTTCCTCCTTCTGGGTGGTTGGCAGGTTGCCGTTTTCCTACCCGAGCCAGAGGTGTTCGAAGCGCCCGCCGGCGGCGCCGGGGTGGAGAGGGCCGGATGAACAAGGTGGCTAGGAACTACACCTAGCCGAGCCCCTTCTCCTCGGCGGCCTTGTAGGCGACCTGGAAGAAGTCCGAGATCGTCAGCGCCGAGAAGAGGGAGGCGACGAAGCGGGTCACCCGCGGAGCGAAGACCAGCCCGACCGAGAAGCCGGCGACGACCCAGAGGCCGAGGCAGTAGGGGCAGATCAGAAGCTCGCCGATCGCCTTGCGCAGGCCGGTGCCGCGGCTGCTCTCCTCGAACTCGGCCGGGCCGCCCCCGCCTTCGAGTTCGGTGAACGGGGCCCGCAGCGGGCTCGTCACCTTGTCCTTGGCGAGCAACCGGCTGAGTTTGTGGGAAGCGGTTCCGACCAGCAGCAGCTCCCCCGGGCTCACCTTGTTCGGCAGCGGGCGGTCCTGGCGTCGGGCGACGAGGAGCGCGGCGCTGACGAGCGTGCCGAAGATGGCCATGAAGGCGAGGTAGGGGAGGAAGGGCGGCCGCTTGTCGGGTTCGGCGTAACCGGCCACCGCCTCCACGGGTGCCTTCAGCGCCGATCCGTCCTCCGGGGTCATCGTCCCCTGCTACCCCCTGCGGTGGCGGTTCCAACCCTCGCTGCTGACCGCGAGGTGGAAGGCGCCGTCGGGACCGCGCCGCTCGATCACCAGCCCCTGCGCGACGGCCCGCCGTAGGGCGCGCCGGAGGTCGCGCGATTCCAGTTTCGGGAAGCTCCGCGTCAGCTCGCCGCGGCGGCAGAAGCCGTCGTCGGCGAGCGCGACTATCGCCGCGACGACTTCCTCCGGCGAGGGCAGCTTGCGACGAGGGGACACGGCCGCGAGCTTAAGTTAGGATCAAACGGACCAGATGCAGCGATTCAACGTCACCACTCAAGACCTGCAGCCCGGCTGCCGTGACGTCAAGATCGAAGGGGAGCTCGACCTTGCCGTCGCCGGCCAGCTCGACGAGGTGCTGACCGCCGCCGTCGAGGAGTGCAGCCGCGTCCTCGTCGGCCTCGAGCGCTGCGCCTTCATCGATTCCTCCGGAATCGCCGTGATCCTGCGCGCCCACAACCGGATGGCCGAGGAGGGCAATCGCCTCGCCGTCTACGCCCCGGCGGACCAGGTCCAGCGGGTTCTCTCGATGACCGGCCTCACCGGGAACGGCCTCGTCTTCGACACCGCCGAGGAAGCGATCGCCGCCCTCGGCGAGCCCGCCTAGCGGAAACAGGCTCAGCCGAAGCGGGGCTCGAGGCGCTGGAAGGTGCGCCACCAGCCGTAGTCCAGGGCGGCGTGCTCGACCGCCTGCAGGAGCGAGCCGTCGTCGTCGTGCAGCTCATAGGTGACGACGGGGGTGTCGCTGTCGAGCGCGACAGCGACGATGCGAGCCATCATCAGATAGGGCGGGCAGCTGAGCCAGACCTCGCCGGGTTTAGGAAGGGTTCTTACGCTAAAGCTCGCCATGGGCTTTCGGTACCCCTGGCATTCGACGCGAAAACGCTGAACCTTCCCCGAATCTGGGGTAAAACCGGGCTAATTCCTTTGCCCGAGCGGCTTCAGGTGCCCTGGCGCTGGCCGACCCCGGTGGCGACCTCGCGGACACGCAAGGGGCCGCCGGCCTTGGGGTCGAGCGGGGGCGTCGGCGCTCCCTCGGCGTGGCGCATCCCGCTGAGGAGGTCGTCGAGGGCCTCCAGCGAGCTGAAGGTCGGCTCCCAACCGAGCTCCTCACGGGCCCGGCCGGTATTCATCATCGGCACTCCGAGGGCAAGGTCGATCCGGCTCGGGGAGGAGGGCTGCAGGCGCAACTTCCAGGTCACATCAGCGGCGGCGCGGAGCGCTGCCGCCGGCAGCGGGAAGCTGCGGGCACCGAAGAATTCCTCCAGCTCCTCGACGCCGATCTCCGGCTCGGCGGCGATGTTGAAGGCGCCGCGGACGTCTCGCACCACGGCCTGGCGGTAGGCCTCGCCGACGTCGCGCGAGTGGACCGCCTGGAAGCGCAGCCGCGGCACCCGCGGGACCAGCGGCACCAGCTGCTTGCGGACCAGGAAGCCGGGGAGGAGGGGGCCGGCGAAGAGGCGACGGATCTCGCTCGCCGCCTCGGACTTGAAGATCAGGCCGGGGCGGAGGCGGACGACCCGGACCTCCGGCTCGCGACGCTCGAAGGCGTCGAGGATCGTTTCCACCGCGGCCTTGTGGCGCGAGTAAAAGGAAGTCCTGATGCCCTCGACGGGCCAGGACTCGTCGACCTGCCGCTGCTTCGGGCCGGGGCTGTAGGCACCGACCGAGGAGGCGTAGACGATCGTCCCTACCCCGGCCCGCGCCGCCGCCTCGAAGACCCGGCGGCTGCCCTCGACGTTGATCCGCTCGGTCACCGCTTCGTCGCGGCTCGGCTGGATCGCCCAGGCGAGGTGGACGACGGCGTCGGCGCCGGCGAAGACCGGCACCAGGTCGTCCTCGACGACGTCGGCGCCGACCCAGCGCACCTTCGGCATCTCCACCTCCGGCACCCGCCGGGCGATCCCGACGATCTCCTCGACCAGCGGCTCGCGGCCCAGCGCCTCGAGCGCGCTGGTGCCGACGTTGCCGCTTGCTCCGGTGACGATGACGCGCATCTGGTTCACGCTCCTCTCACGGCTGGATCACGAACTTGATCGCGCCGTCTTCCTTCTTCTGGAAGGTCTCGTACGCGTCGGGAACCTCGTCGATCCCGATCTTGTGGGAGGCCAGCTCTTCGGTCCCGAGCGGGTCGGCGTCGTCGCTGACCAGAGGCATGATCTCGTCGATCCATTTCTTCACGTGCGCCTGGCCCATCCGCAGCTGCACGCCCTTGTCGAAGAGCTGCATCATCGGGATCGGGTCGACCATGCCGCCGTAGACGCCGCTGATCGAGACGGTGCCGCCGCGGCGAACCGTGTCGAAGCAGGCGTACAGCGCCGACATCCGGTCGATCGCCGCCTTTTCGATCAGCTTTTCGGCGACCGCGTCCGGCAGCAGGCCGGCGGCCTTCTGGGCGAACTCGCCGACCGGGGCGCCGTGGGCCTCCATCCCGACCGCGTCGATGGCCGAGTCGGTGCCGCGGCCCTCGGTCATCTCGCGGATCGAGTCGGAGATGTCGTCGTGCTCTTCGAGGTCCAGCGCCTCGATGCCGTGCCTGCGCGCCAGCTCCAGCCGCTCGGGCACGATGTCGACGCCGATCACCCGCGCCCCTTTGTGGGCGGCGATCCGGGCGGTCATCTGGCCGATCGGCCCGAGCCCGAAGACGGCGACCGAGCCGCCCTCCGGGATCGCCGCGTAGTCGACCGCCTGCCAGGAGGTCGGCAGCACGTCGGAGAGGTAGAGGAAGCGGTCGTCGGGCGGGCCCTCGGGGACCTTGATCGGACCGAACTGCGCCTGCGGCACCCGCAGGTACTCGGCCTGGCCGCCCGGCACCTGCCCATAGAGCTTGGTGTAGCCGAACAGCGAGGCGCCCTTTTCCTCTTCGCGGTTCTGGGTCGTCTCGCACTGGGCGTAGAGCTGGCGGTCGCACATCCAGCAGTGCCCGCAGGAGATGTTGAAGGGGATCACGACCCGGTCGCCGGGGGCGATGTGCGTCACCTCCGGGCCGACCTCCTCGACGATCCCCATCGGCTCGTGGCCGAGGATGTCCCCCGCTTCCATGAACGGGGAGAGGACCTCGTAGAGGTGGAGGTCGGAGCCGCAGATCGCGCTCGAGGTGATGCGGACGATCGCGTCGGTGCCCTCCTCGATCTTCGGGTCCTCGACCTCGTCGACGCGGACGTCGCGGGGGCCGTGCCAGACGGCGGCTTTCATCTACTCGCTCCTCTTCTAGCTTGCTTGGCCTCCAACTCCCCGCCGTCCCGGCGGTCAAAACGGGAGGAAGGACTGGAGCCGGGGTGACAGGAGTCAGGAGACGAGGTCGATCACTTCGCGCTCGATCTTCAGCCGCTGCTTCGCGGTCATCCGGCCGTTGGCGCCCGGCGCCGGGCGGATCGTGACGCCGTCGCGGTAGCGGTCGAGGACGCGCGGGTCGATGTAGGAGGCGCGGCAGACCGCGGGGGTGTTGCCGAGCGCGTCGGAGACCTGGTTGACGGCGGCGGAGATCGCCCGCTTGGCGGCGGCCTCGGAGCGGGGCGGCTCCTTGCCCGCCAGGGCGACGGCGGCGAGCACGGTCCCGTGCCAGGTGCGGAAGCTCTTCGCCGTGAACTGCTCGCCGATCTTCTCGTGGATGTATTCGTTGATCTCGTCGGAGCGGACGTCGACCCATTCGTCGCCGCTGCGGTAGGCGAGCAGGTCCTCGGGACCGCTGCGCCGCCGGTGCATGGCCTCGATTGCCCGCCGTGCGGCGGCGTCGCGGATCGACTGCACGCGCCGCTGGCCGCTCTTCGCCGGGAAGTCGAAGACCACCTCATTCCTGCCGACCGTGACGTGCTCGCGGCGCACGGTGGCGAGGCCGAAGCTCTCGTTTTCCTCGGCATAGACCTCGCTGCCGACGCGGAAGAAGCCGAGGTCGAGGAGGCGGACGGCGCAGGCAAGCGCGCGCTCGCGCGGCATTCCCTGGCGGCGCAGATCGGCGGTCACCGCGCGGCGCAGCTTCGGCAGCTTCAGGGCGAACTCACGGACCAGCTCGAACTTCCGTTCCGCCTGCCGCTGCTGCCAGCGCTCGTGGTAGAGGTACTGCTTGCGCCCGGCTTCGTCGTAGCCGGTGGCCTGGATGTGACCGAAGGGGTCGGGGCAGATCCAGACCTCCTTCCAGGCGGGCGGGATCGCCAGCTGGCGGATCCGCTCCAGGGTCTCCTCGTCGGCGATCCTCTCGCCGGTCCCGTCCTCGAAGGAGAAGCCGCGGCCGCGGCGGATCCGGCGGATTCCCGGGCCCGCGCAGTCGGCCCGGCGCAGGCGGCCGCGGCGGGCAGGGGTCGCGGTCGCGCTCACCTGGCGGTGCCCTGCAGCGCGCTCGCCACGCCCTCGAGGTCGGCGACGAAGCCGGCGAACTCGGCCTCGCGCTCGTCGTGCTCGCGGAGGCGGATGATCGCCGAGGGGTGGATGGTGACCGCGGCGACCGGGGCCAGCGGCGACTCCAACGGCCGACCGCGGTCCTTCGTCACCTTCACCTTCGGCCCGAACAGCGACCGCGCCGCCGTCGCGCCCATCGCCAGCACCGCCCCCGGCTTCACCACCTCGACCTCGGCCATCAGCCACGGCTTACAGGCCTCGATCTCGCCGGCCCGCGGCCTCTGGTGCAGCCGCCGCCTTCCCCGCGGCTTCCACTTGAAGTGCTTGACGGCGTTGGTCACGTAGGCCTGCGAACGATCGATCCCCGCCTCCGCCAGCGCCTGGTCGAGCAACCGTCCCGCCGGCCCCACGAACGGCTCCCCGGCCAAATCCTCTTTATCCCCCGGCTGCTCCCCGACCAGCATCAGCTCCGCGCTCTTCCGTCCCTCCCCGAACACCGCCTGCGTGGCGTCCTCATACAGCGGGCACCCCCGGCATCCCTGCACCGCCTCCCGCAACGCCGTCAGCGACCGGGAACCGGGCAAAAACTCCGCAGCACTCGCCATAACCGCCCGCTACCCGAGCGCCAAGGGGGGAGAAACCGCCCCGCCCAACCCTTAGGGAGGACATGCCACCCGCGCCCCCAAATCCCCCGCCCCCTCTCCGCGAAACCGCAAGCGAGGCCGATAATCGATCTCTCGCGCGGTTTCGCGAGAGGGAGCGGGGGATTGCGAGGGTGGCTGATCGCCAGCATGGGGTTGTTACTCGCGGTCAGATGATTCGGATGGGTTTCGAGGAGGGGGCGATCAAGCGAAGGCTGGCGGCAGGACGGCTTCATGAAATCCAGCGTGGGGTTTATGCACCCGGTCGGAGACGACTGCCCCGCCAAGGACGG
>CAMLHB010000136.1 GCA_946479725.1 uncultured Actinomycetes bacterium
CTTTGCGCCCCTACAGGGGCCAAAAGGGTGGAAACGACCTCGGGTTGGTGCTCGATCAGGACGGTGCCGTGAACCTGGCGGGCGATGGCGATCTGGTCGGGCTCGAAGCCGAGGGCCGCCGCAAGGCGGCGGCGGTTCTCCCGTACCGCCTCGCCGTCGTCGCCGGTCAGAAGGCCGAGGTTGAGGCTGTCGAAAGGGGTCGTGCTGACGCCGCCGAGGCGGGTCGAGAATGCCGCGGCGGCCCCGTCCAGCCTTGCCTGCAGCCATCGCACTCCGTCGCGCTCGCGCCACTCCATCGCCGGTAACAAAGCAGACGCCGCCGCTACTCGGCTCGCGCCGCGGCCAGGGCCGCCGCCAGCTCCTCCTCGAACCCGGACGCCTCGCCTTCCAGCTTCTTGACCCGGGCTGCCCGCAGCCCGCGGCCGATCGCCGGGCCGTGCGGCACTCCGGCGGCGAGCAGGTCCTCGCCGCCGATCTCCAGCTCGACGTTGCGCCAGACGGTCAGATAGCGGTCGAGCCAGGAGGCTCCCATCGCCCGGGCCAGGATCAGCTCGACCGGATCCCGCCGCTCGGCGACCTCGACGGCTTCGGCCGGCTTCGGCGGCCACATCGAGGCGAGGACGTTCTCCGACCCTTCCGGCCCCAGTGCTGCCGCGATCAGCGCCTGCTCGCGCGGAACCAGCTCGCCCCAGTGCGAGACGCGGAGCAGGTCATCGACCGCCTGCATCAGCTCGACCCCGTTCGGACGCAGGTCGATCAGCCCCCAGCCGGCGAGCAGGCCGAGCCCGACCGCGCCGGCCGGTTCGGCAGCGAGCCGCTCCAGCTCGGCGCGGCGGCGGGACGCCGAGACGGTCGCGAGGTCCGACTGCCGCAGCAGCCGATCGGTCTCGGGCTCGAGCGTGAAACCGTAGCGGGCGGCGTAGCGGGCGGCGCGGATCGCCCGGGTCGGGTCATCGAGGAAGGACTCCGGGTGGAGGACGCGGAGCAGCCGCTGGCGCAGGTCCTCCTGGCCGGCGTGGGGATCGACTACACGCGCCTCGCCGGCGAGCGGGATCGCCATCGCGTTGACCGTGAAGTCGCGGCGGGCAAGGTCGGCCTCGACGCTCCCAGCCGGCGCGACCACCGGCAGCGCCCCCGGCTCCGGGTAGGTCTCGGTCCGCGCCGAGGCGACATCGACCTCGTGCCCCTCGACCTCGACCTTGACCGTGCCGAAGCGGTCGTGCTCGGCGCTGGCGCCGCCCAGCCGCGCCGCCAGCGCCGCCGCGTCGCCCAAGACGACGAGGTCGACGTCGGCCCGCGGCCGGCCGAGCAGCAGGTCGCGGACCGCGCCGCCGACCAGGTAGACGGGCTCCTCGGCCTCGCGCCGGACCCGGCCGAGCTCGGGATGGGCATGGTGCAGCGCTGCTGCCAGGTCGGTCATCGACCGCCTACGATGACCGCTCTCGCGGATGGCCGGCAACTACGGAGAGGGCGAAGCGCAAGCGCGCACGGACGAGCGCGCACGGCGCCGGGCGGCCGAGCGGCGCCTGCGCCGCCAGCGTCTGCTCGCGATCGCCGGCCTCCTGCTCCTGGCCGGGGCGACCGCGGCGGCTGTGGCGGCGCTGCGCAGTGGCAGCGGCGGCGGGCAGACGGACGCAACCGCCTCGCCTACCAAGCACCATGCCTCCCTGGCGCCTGAACCCGCGACCCGCTCCCACTCCGGCTGGCGCCCCCACACCGGCCCGGTCCCGATCCTCGAGTACCACGTCCTCGGCCGCCCCCAGACCGAGGTCCCCTATCCCGACCTCTACCTTCCGCGGGCAAGCTTCCGCAAGCAGATGGACTGGCTGGACGAACAGGGTTACGAAGCGGTGACCCTCGAACAGGTGGAGGAAGCCTGGTACCACCACGGCACCCTGCCGCCGAAGCCCATCGTCCTCTCCTTCGACGATGGCTATCGCCCGCAATACACCTTCGCCCTCCCCGCCCTGGCCAAGCACGGGTGGCCCGGCGTCCTCAACCTCAAGGCCGAAGGTTCCGACCTCTACACCAGCAACGTCGAAGCGATGCTCGAAGCGGGCTGGGAGCTGGCGGCGCACACGATCAACCACTCCGACCTGACCACCCTGGAAGGCGAAGCCCTGGAAGCAGAAGTATCGGGCTCCCGCAAGATCCTCCAGCGCGAATTCCACGTCCCGGTGAACAACTTCTGCTACCCCGCCGGCCGCTTCGACTCCACGGTCATAGCCGCCGTCGAAGCCGCCGGCTACGAGGGAGCAACCACCGAGATCCCGGGCTACGCCACCAGAGACCACCCCTACGAACTAGCTCGCATCGAGGTCCTGGGCAGCTGGACCCTCAAGGACCTGGCAGCGTCCCTCCAAAGATGACCGGGTATCCCTCGAACTGGCGGATACTCAAAAAGCCGGCCTAATTAGGTCGGCTTTTGTCAGGGCGAGGGATACCCGGTCATCTACAACCTGACGGGGATCCCGTCTTTAGCCATCCGCTCCTTAGCCTCCCGCACCCGATAGCGCCCGTAGTGAAAGATCGAGGCGCAGAGAACCGCGTCGGCGTTCCCCTGGGTAACCGCCTCGCTCAGATGCGTGAGCTCACCGGCTCCCCCTGAGGCGATCACCGGCACCCCGACCGCGTCGGCCACGGCTTTCGTCAACTCCAGGTCGTAGCCGTCGTTGGTGCCGTCGCGGTCCATGCTCGTCAGCAGGACCTCCCCCGCCCCGCGGGAAACGGCCTCTTCGGCCCAGCCGACCGCGTCGCGCCCCTCGACCCGCTTGCGCCCGCCGTTGACGTAGACGCCCCAGGTCGCCGGAGCGCTGCAGGGCGAGGAGGCGACGGGCGGCTCCCCCTCCCGCTTGGCGTCGATCGCGATCACCACGCACTGAGCGCCGAAGTGGTCGGCCAGCTCGCTCAGCAGCTCGGGCCGCGCCAGCGCCGCCGAGTTGACCGAGACCTTGTCGGCGCCCGCGTCGAGGACGGCCTGCGCGTCCTCGACGGAGCGAATCCCGCCGCCGATCGTGAAGGGGATGAAGACGTTGTCGGCGGTCCGCCGCGCCAGCTCGACGATCGTCTCCCGCTGCTCGTGCGAGGCGGTGATGTCGAGGAAGACCAGCTCGTCGGCGCCCTCGGCGTCGTAGCGCTCAGCCAGCTCGACCGGATCGCCGGCGTCGCGCAGGCCGACGAAGTTGGTGCCCTTGACCACGCGCCCGGCGTTGACGTCGAGGCAGGGGATGACGCGCTTCAGTGCCATCCGCTCAGGTTAGGGCGGCGATACCCTCGGCGACCGTGAACCTGCGCTCGTAAAGAGCGCGGCCGACGATCACGCCCTCGAGGTTGGGCCCCGCCGCGGCGGCCATCCGCTCCAGGTGGGCGAGCTCACCGACCCCACCGGAGGCGATGACCTGGGATGAGGTGCTGTCGGCGCCGCGAAGGCGATCTCGTTCAGCTGGTCGATTGCCGGGCCCTCCATGGTGCCGTCGACCTCAATTGCCGTACAGAGGAAGCGCTCGACCCCGATCCCGGTCAGGGCATCCACCATCCTGACGCCGCTCATGTCGCTGACCTCGGTCCAGCCGTGAAGGGAGACCTTGCCGCCGCGGGTATCGATCGAGACGACGATGCGATCGCCGCGATCCGTCAGGGCCTGGGAGAGAAAGTCGGGGTCGCGGAGCGCCGCGGTGCCGATAACGACCCGCGCCGCGCCGGCATCGAAGGCCGCGTCGACGGAGGCGATGTCGCGCAGGCCGCCGCCGACCTGGATCGGGCACGAAACCGCGGCGGCAATCCGGCGCACCGCCTTGAGGTTGCGCGGTTCGCCCGCCTTGGCGCCGTCGAGGTCGACGACGTGGAGGAACTCGGCCCCTTCCTCGGCCCAGCGCCTTGCCGCGTCAACCGGGTCGGCGTCGTAGGCCGTCTCGCGCTCGTAGTCGCCCTGCAGCAGGCGCACGGCCTGACCGCCGCGGATGTCGATCGCCGGGTAGAGGATCACGCGGGCTCAGGCGGCGGCGGGCGCCTTGGCGCAGATGCCGGCGAAGTTCGAGAGCAGCCGCAACCCGGCGCTGCTCGACTTCTCGGGGTGGAACTGGACGCCGAAGACGTTCTCGCGCTCGGCGGCGCAGGCGAAGCGGCTGCCGTACTCGGCGCTGCCCAGCAGGTCCTCCGGGTTCGGTCGCGGTGCGAAGGAGTGGACGAAGTAGAAGGGCGTCTCCGAGGGCAGGCCCTCGGTCAGCCGCGACTCGCGCTCCCAGCGCACCGGCGACCAGCCGATGTGCGGGACCTTGAGTCCGTCGGCCTCGAGGCCCTCCACCGGCCCGGCGAGAAGGCCGAGGCCGCCGGAGCCGCCGAGCTCGGCGGTCGACTCGAAGAGCAGCTGCAGGCCGAGGCAGATGCCGAGGATCGGCACCCCCGCCCCGCGGCGCTCGGCGATCAGCTCGTCCAGCCCGTGCTCGCGGATCCGCTCCATCGCCCGCGGCATCGCCCCGACGCCGGGCAGGATGACGCCGTCGGCGGCGCAGGCCTCGTCCGGGTCGCTGCTGATCGTCGCCGTCACCCCGACGTGCTCGAGCGCCTTCTCGACCGAGCGCAGGTTCCCCATCCCGTAGTCGAGAATCGCGATCCGGGCGCTCATGCGCTCAGGGTCCCCTTGGTCGAGGGCACGCCGCTCTCCTCGGGGTCGATCGAGACGGCGACCCGCAGGGCGCGGGCGAAGGCCTTGAAGGCGGCCTCGATCATGTGGTGGGCGTTGGTCCCGGAGCGGACCCAGATGTGCAGGGTCAGCTTGGCGCTGTTGGCGACGGCGCGGAAGAACTCCTCGGCCAGCTCCGAATCGAAGCCGGCGATCGAGACCACCGGCAGGTCGGCGGCGAAGTCGCAGTAGGGGCGGCCGGAGATGTCGATCGCGCACTCGGCCAGGGACTCGTCCATCGGCGCCAGGGCGGAGCCGTAGCGGCGGATCCCGGCGCGGTCGCCGAGCGCCTCGTCGAGCGCCTGCCCGAAGACGATGCCGACGTCCTCGACCGTGTGGTGGGCGCCGGTCTCCAGGTCGCCCTCGGCCTCGACCTCCAGCCCGAGGCGGCCGTGGCGCGCCAGCAGGTCCAGCATGTGGTCGAGGAAGCCGACGCCCGTGCTGGCGCTCGCCTCTCCCCCGTCGAGGTCGAGGGAGAGCCGGATCTGGGTCTCGGCGGTGCTGCGCTCTTTGCTCGCGGTTCTGCTCATCGCCTAATCATCGCCGACTCGCCGTGAACGGGGAAGCCCTCGGCGCGGGCGAGGGCGTCGACGTGCGGCGCCAGCTCGGCGGCGGCGCCGTCGATCTCGACGCTGGAGATGCGGCGGCGGAAGGCGCCGGGGCCCAGCGGACCGGCGTAGCGACCGGCGCCGCCGGTCGGCAGCACGTGGTTGGAGCCGGCCAGGTAGTCGCCGAAGGCGGTGCCGCCGTGGCGGCCGACGAAGACGCAGCCGGCGGTGGTGACCCGGTCGGCGAGCAGCGCCGCGTCGGTCTCCAGCAGCTCCAGGTGCTCGGGGGCGTAGGCGTTGGCGAGCGCGATCGCCGCCTCGGCGTCGGGCGCCCGGACCAGCGCCAGCGGCGCCTCGGTGACGCTGGGACGGGAGGCGCCCGCGGCTTCGCTCGCCTCGGCGATCGCCTCCAGCACCCGCTCCTCGACGGCCACCGCGACCAGCGGGCTTTCCGGGCCGTGCTCAGCCTGGGCGCAGAGATCAAGGGCGGCCCACTCGGGGTCGGTGTCGTGGCCGGCGATCAGCATCAGCTCCGAGGGTCCGGCGAGCGAGTCGATCCCGACGGTGCCGTAGACGGCGCGCTTGGCCTCGCGGACCCAGGCGTTGCCCGGGCCGACGATCACGTCGACCGGGTCGATCGACTCGGTCCCGTGGGCGAGGGCGAAGATCGCCTGCGCCCCGCCCATCGCGTAGATCTCCTCGACCCCGCAGAGCGCCGCGGCAGCGAGGACGAGCTGGTGTGGGCGGCCGTCCGGTCCTGGCGGCGAGGCGAGGGCGATGCGCTCGACACCGGCGACCTGGGCCGGGATCGCGCACATCAGCACTGAGGAGGGATAGGCGCCGCGGCCGCCGGGGGCGTAGACGCCCGCGGCCCCGACCGGGACCTCGCGCAGCTTCACGCTCTGTCCGGCGGGAAGGGAAACGGTTCGCTCGGCGCCGAGCTGAGCCTCGGCCACCTGGCGGACGTTGGCGATCGCCAGCTCCATCGCCGCCCGCAGCTCGGGGTCGAGGACGGCCAGGGCCGAGTCGGCCTCGTCTCGACCGACCCGCAGCGAGTCGAGCGAGGCGCCGGGCGAATCGAAGCGGTTGGTGAGCCGAAGCACGGCGGCGTCGCCCCCCACCCGGACAACGCGCCCGATCGGGGCGACGTCCACCTCAGGCGCCTCCACGGCCGCCCACTCGCGCAGGGCCTTGGCG
>CAMLHB010000137.1 GCA_946479725.1 uncultured Actinomycetes bacterium
CGGGCGTCTGGTGCAGGCCGGTGTAGATGACCTCCATGCCGGCGTCGCGCAGGGCGCGAGCGATGATCTTGGCGCCGCGGTCGTGCCCGTCCAGGCCGGGCTTGGCGACGACGACGCGGATCTTGCGTGCGGTTGCTGCCTCCATCCGGCCCGGAACCCTAGCGCGACAGCGAACTGCATCAACTTCACCACCTGCTGGGCAGTCAAGTTGATGCAGTTCGGGTTACGGGCGGACGCGTAGGCGGCGTGGCGGGGGGAGACGGCGGCGGGCGGCGACGCGGGTGGCGCCGAAGCCGGCGACGGTGGCGAGGAAGGTGACGGCGAGGGCCACCAGGCGGCGGCCGAGGCGCTCGAAGCGGAGGACCTGCCAGCCCTCCTCGCGGGCGATCGCCGTCAGCGGCGGGTCGGGGTTGACGGCGACGGGGTTGCCGACCGCCCGCAGCATCGGTAGGTCGGAGAGCGAGTCTGAGTAGGCGTAGGAGGCGGCCAGCTCGATCCCGTGGCGGTCGGCGAATTCCTCCATCGCCGTCACCTTGCCCTCGCCGTAGACAAAGGGGCCGTCGAGGCGGCCGGTAAAGGCGCCCTCGCCGTCGACCTCGTAGCGGGTGCCGATGCCGCCGTCCATCCCCAACACATGGGCGAGCTGCTCGACGACGCCGTTGCCGGCGGCGCTGACGATGAAGACGGGGCGGCCGGCGTCCTGGTGCGCGTAGACCTCTTCCAGCATCTGCGGGAAGACCCGCGGCAGGATCGCCGCCATCACTTCCGGGCCCATCCGGTCGACCGTCTTCTCGGAGACGCCCTTGATCAGCTCGCGGGCGACCTTGAGCACCTCGCCGGTGCGCTCGTCGGTGGTGCCGCGGAGGCGGTAGCGGAAGTGCTCCCACCCCCAGCTCGCCAGCTGCCCTCGCCCGACGATCCCCTGCTTGGCGGCGATGCGGGCGAACTGCATCCCGCTCGAGCCCGCCATCAGGGTCTTGTCGAGATCAAAAAAAGCCGCAGCGCGCTGAGCCGTCACACCTCTACGACTATCGCATCGCCTTGCCCGCCACCGGAGCAGATCGCGGCAACGCCAAGGCCACCGCCCCTGCGCTTCAACTCGTGCACCAGCGCTCCCACAATCCGACTTCCGGAGGCGCCGATCGGGTGGCCGAGGGCGATCGCGCCGCCGTTGACGTTGACCTTCTCCTCATCGACGCCGAGCATCCGCACCGAGTTGAGGGCGACCGAGGCGAAGGCCTCGTTGATCTCCCACAGGTCCACTTCATCAGGGCTCTTGCCGATCTTCTCCAGTGCCTGCCTGGCGGCGTTGGCCGGCGTTTTCGCCAGGTACGGGAAGTCGTCGGCGACGGTGCCGTAGGAGAGGATCCGTGCCAGCGGGGTCTTGCCCTCCCTCTCGGCCCACTCCTCGGAGGCGACGACGATCGCGCCGGCGCCGTCGTTGACACCCGGGGCGTTGCCGGCGGTGTGGGTCGCGTCCTCGCCGCCGATCGCCTTCAGCTTCGCCAGCGTCTCCAGGGTGGTGTCGGGGCGGATCGCCTCGTCGGCCTCGACCGTGCTCTCGCCCTTGCGCGACTTGACGGTGACGCCGACGATCTCGTCGGCGAGGCGGCCGGCTTCGGTCGCCTCGTGGGCGAGCCGGTGCGAGCGCTCGGCGAAGCGGTCCATGTCGACGCGGGTGATCTCCAGCTCGTTGCCGACCTCGCTGGCCTCGTTGATCATCTGCTTCTTGGTGAAGGGATTGGTGAGCCCGTCGTGGGTCATCGCGTCGAGCGCCTTGACGTCGCCCATCCGGAACCCGAAGCGGGCGTTCGGCAGCAGGTAGGGCGCCTGGCTCATCGACTCCATGCCGCCGGTGACGGCGACGTTGGCGTCGCCGGCGCGGATCGCCTGGTCGGCGAGGCCGAGCGAGCGCATGCCCGAGGCGCAGACCTTGTTGATCGTCTCCGAGGGGACCTCCTTGGGGATCCCGCCTTTGATCTGGGCCTGGCGCGAGGGGATTTGACCCTGGCCGGCCTGCAGGACCTGGCCGAAGACGACCTGCTCGACCTGCTCGGGGGCGACGCCGGAGCGGTCGAGGGCGGCCTCGATCACGGTGCCGCCGAGGTCGGTGGCGTCGAGGGAGGAGAGACCGCCGCCCATCTTGCCGAAGGGCGTGCGCGCGGTTCCGAGAATCACTGAGCTGGGCATCTACTGCCTTTCCTTTCCGAAGTTCGCTGGCCTGGCCCCTGTCCGCCAGGTCCAGCGGATGACGATACCGACAGGGGGGCATAAACTCGCGGCCGATGAAGGTCGCGGTCGAGCAAGTTGAGCCGAGGGACATCGAGGCCGATCTCCTCGTCGTCGGCCTGTCCGAGGGCGGGGAGCTGCCGGCGCCGGTGGCCTCGGCGGCCGGGGCGGACGAGGCCAAGGCCGGCTTCAAGAAGCTCTCGCTGCTGCGGCCGGAGGGATTCCCGGCCACCCTGGTGGTGGGGCTCGGCGAGCGCGAGGACCTCGACGCCGAGCGACTGCGGGTCGCCGCCGCCCTCGCCGCCAAGGAGGCCAAGCGTCTCGACGCCACCTCGCTCGCCTGGGCGCTGCCGGAGAGCGGCGACGACGAGGCGGCGGCCGGGGCGCTCGTCACCGGGACGATCCTCGCCTCCTACCGCTTCGACCGCTTCAAGTCCACGAGTGAGGACGAGGCGCAGAGACTGGAGTCGCTGACGCTGTTGGGACCCGCCGGGCTGGCCGAGGCGGCCAAGACCGCCCGCGTCGTCGCCGCGGCCCAGAACCGGGCCCGCGACCTGCAGAACACCCCCGCCAACGTCGCCACCCCGAGCTTCCTCGCCGCCCGGGCCGAGGAGATCGCCGCCGGCGCCGACTCGGTCTCGGTCGAGGTGCTCGGGCGGCCTGAGCTGGAGGAGAAGGGTATGGGCGGGATCCTGGCCGTCAGCCAGGGCGGACCCGAGGAGCCGAAGCTGATCGTCCTGCGCTACTCCGGCGGCGGCTCCGGGCCGACCCTCGGCCTCGTCGGCAAGGGCGTCACCTTCGACACCGGCGGTATCTCGCTCAAGCCCGGCGCCGGAATGCAGGAGATGAAGATGGACATGTCCGGCGCCGCCGCCGTATTGGAGGCGGTCGCCGCGATCGCTGAGCTGGGGCTGCCGCTGGAGCTGATCGCCGCGGTTCCCTCGACCGAGAACATGCCCTCGGGCACGGCGATCAAGCCCGGCGACGTCATCACCCACTACAACGGCAAGACGGTCGAGGTCAACAACACCGACGCCGAGGGACGGCTGATCCTCGCCGACGCCCTCGCCTACGCCGCCGAGCTCGGCGCCGAGCAGCTGGTCGACATCGCCACCCTGACCGGGGCCGTCGAGATCGCCCTCGGCTCCACCTATGCCGGCCTGATCTCCAATGACGACGAGCTTGCCACCGCGGTCACCCGCGCCGCCGAGGCGACCGGGGAGCTGGCCTGGCGACTGCCGCTGCACCCGGAGTACAAGGAGCTGATGAAGGGGACGGTCGCCGACCTCTCCAACCTGGGGAAAAAGCGCAAGGCCGGGACGATCACCGCCGCCTCCTTCCTCGAGGAGTTCGTCGGCGAGACCCCCTGGGCGCACCTCGACATCGCCGGCAGCGCTTGGGACGTCGGCCGCGAGTACGTCGGCAACGGCGCCAACGGCTTCGGCGTGCGGCTCCTGGTCGAGCTCGCCCGCCGGCACGCTGCTTAAAAGCGACTTCGTCAAAAGCGACTTCGTCAAGGCACCGTCACCCCGCCGCTGTCGCTCACCTGCTCACCTGATCCCCAGTCTCTGGACATCCGCCGTACGTCGCGGACGGCGGGGACTCGCGGGGTAGTGCAGGTCGGCGCTGATCTCGGCCTCGCTGATCGCGATCCGCGGGCCCTTTGCGCGCCGGTGCCGGTGTCGTGGGATCAGCCTCATCTGGAGCCTCCAATCGGCTTGGTTGCATGAAGCAACTCTGGACCGCTGCGAGCCTAGCGGAGTCATTTGCTTGAAGCAACCCAGTGTGCGATCATTCACACGTGCTGCGCCGCGACTATCCCGGCCTCGATGACTCCGTCGCCAAAGCGCTGGAGGTGATCGGGGAGCGCTGGTCACTCCTGATCGTGCGCACGGTGATGCACGGCAACCGCCGCTTCGGCGAGATCCAGGAGTCGCTCGGGATCGCCCGCAACGTCCTCTCGGCCCGCCTCCAGCGCCTCGTCGACGAGGAGATCCTCGAGCGCCGCGCCTACCAGGAGACCCCGCCCCGCTACGAGTACTTCCTCACCGAGAAGGGGCTCGACCTCTGGCCCGCCCTGATCGCCCTCCTGCACTGGGGCGACCGCTACTCCCCCAACCCCGGCGGCCCGCTGCGGCTGATCGTCCACAAGGAGTGCGGCGGGACCGTCAGCGAGCGCGGGATCTGCGAAAGCTGCGGCAAGCTGCTCACCGCCCGCGACGCCAAGCAGGTGCCGGGGCCGGGAGCAACGCAGGCAGCCGGCGAGGCCGCGGCCGTCACCTAGCTACTTCCACCGCCACATCGGGGTCCTTTTTCACCGTCGTGACGGCCCGGGCGAGCGCCGCCAACCAGAACACCCCCCGCCCGATGACCAACTCAACCGCCAGCGAGATACCTATTGGTGAAGAGCTGCGAAGCGGGCGGGGGCCGTTCGACCATGCCTTCGCCGTGCATCCAGGTGAGAAGTTCGGTCGTTTGGCCAGGGTCGACGTAGCCAGATTCGGACATCAACGGCACCGTCGCCCGAACCTGTGCCTGCAGTTCGGTCTTTCCAATTTCGAAGTAGCGAGCGCCGCTTCCTTCGATCAACTTCACCGCGAGCTCGGGGTTCCTCTTCAACGCCGCGACGGCGCGCGACAGCGCCGACATGAACTTGCGAATCACCTGGGGTTCCCGAGCCGCGCGATCGGCACGGGTGATGACTACGAGTTCGTCATAGGCGGGGACTCCGAGTTCCTGCACCCGCTTGATCACCGGCTTCAGGCCCTGTTTACGTAGAGCCACGCCCTCGAGGTTCCAGGAGCCGCCGAAAATGGCGTCGGCTTCCCCTTTCGCCAAGGCCGGCACCAACCTGAAGCCGACGTGCTTCACCTTGACGTCATCGGGCTTCAGACCTGCCTTTTCGAGAATGAATTCGAGCATCCTTTCCTGGTAGGGGATTCCCGGAACGGCGATCGTCTTGCCCTTGAGGTCAGCGATGCCCCGAACCCCCGATTTCTTCAACCAGATCAGTGCCGCAGTCGGCTGTGAGATCAAACTCCCCACCGAGACGATCGGCGCGCCTTTTTCCTTGCCGATGACGGCTTGGGGCTGCTGGGTCAGAGCGATGTCGTCGGTGTAGGCGGCGACGTACCGAACCGGCCGGCGCGCACGGATCGGGCTGCCGGGGTAGACCGTGAGACCGACGTCATCGAAGAATCCTTTCTCCACCGCCGTCAAGATCGCAACGTTGGCAGGGTCAACCCGACCGTCGAGACAGACGTGGAGCTGCGGGGGGAATGAGGGGCTCGGCTTTCCGGCGTAGGAAGGTCTCCCTGCCTTGGCAGTGGTCGGCGTCGTCGCGTCGACGGAATGACTGTCGCCGCAGCCACCGAACAAAGCGCCGGCTACGATCAGTGCCATACAAAGGAACTCCCGCCTCACTACTCAGACTATACAAAGTAATTAACGCGACGAAGAGAGGAACCATGGCGACCGCGGCTGGGCTTCAGGTCAAGAACAGGATCTTCATCGGCGGCGAATGGGTCGAGCCGAGCGGCGCCGACCCGCTCGAGGTCGTCAACCCGACTACCGAGGAGGCGCTGGGGGAGATCCCGGGCTGCTCGCCGGTGGACGTCGACCATGCAGTCGCCGCCGCCCGGGGCGCCTTCGACTCCTGGTCGCAGACGCCGCGGGAAGAGCGCGCCCGCTTCATCGCCGCGATCGCCGAGGGTCTGAACGAACGCGGCGACGAGATCGCGGCGACGATCACCCAGGAGCTGGGGATGCCGCTGAAGCTGAGCCGGATCATCCAGGTCGGCCTTCCCGCCTCCCAGTTCGCCTCGATGCCGAAGCTGATGGAGGAGATCGCCTGGGAGGAGGAGATCGGCAACTCGCGGGTCCTGCGCGAGCCGGTCGGGGTGCTGGGGGCGATCACGCCGTGGAACTACCCGCTGAACCAGATCGCCGCCAAGGTCGCCCCCGCCCTCGCCGCCGGCTGCACCGTCGTCCTCAAGCCGAGCGAGGTGACGCCGCTGAACGCCTTCCTGCTCGCCGAGGTGGTCGAGGCCGCCGGGCTGCCCGCCGGGGTCTTCAACCTCGTCACCGGCACCGGGCCCGTGGTCGGCGAGGCGATCGCCGGCCACCCCGGCGTCGACATGGTCTCCTTCACCGGCTCGACCCGCGCCGGCCGCCGCGTCTCCGAGCTCGCC
>CAMLHB010000138.1 GCA_946479725.1 uncultured Actinomycetes bacterium
TCCATCGTCGCCTTCACCCGGTTGATCGGGTTCTGGGTGCCGTTGCTCTTGGTCAGCACGTCGCGGACGCCGCCGAGCGCCCGCCCGGCGCGGACGCCGCCGCCGGCGATGACCCCGGTACCGGGGCTGGCCGGTCGCAGGACGACGTGGCCGGCGCCGAAGCGGCCGATGATGCGGTGGGTGATGGTGTTCCCGTATTTGGGCACCCGGATCAAGTTCTTGCGGGCGTCCTCGACGCCCTTCTGGATCGCCAGCGGGACCTCGCGGGCCTTGCCGTAGCCGATCCCGACCACGCCCTCCTCGTCGCCAACGGCGACCAGTGCGGTGAAGGAGAAGCGCCGGCCGCCCTTGACCACCTTGGCGACGCGGTTGATCTCGATCACCCGCTCCTGCAGGTCGAGCCCGCGGGGGCTCACCGTTTCCACGTTCTTAGCGTTCATGCCCTTCATAAGCAGCGGCCCACCGTAGCGAAACTACGGCCCTAGAAGGCCAGGCCCCCCTCTCGTGCGCCATCGGCCAGCGCCTTGACGCGACCGTGGTACTGGTAGCCACCGCGATCGAAGACGCAGGTCTCGACGCCGGCGCTCTTCGCCCGCTCGGCCAGCAGTTCGCCGGCCTTCTTCGCCTGGTCGGAGGCGGTGAGCTTGCGCAGATCCGGCTCGATCCAGTTGACCGCGGCCACGGTGTGGCCTTTGGTGTCGTCGATGAGTTGGGCGAAGACGCCCTTGTTGGAGCGGTAGACCGAAAGCCGGGGCCGCTCAGCCGTACCCTGGACGCGGGCGCGGACGCGGCGGCGCCGTTTGAGCCGGCGCTCCCTCTTCGTGAGAACCGTCATGCGCGCTTACCAACCTTCCGCAGGACCTGCTCGTCCTTGTAGCGGATGCCCTTGCCCTTGTAGGGCTCCGGCGGTCGGCGCTTGCGGATGTCCGCGGCGACCTGGCCGACGAGCTGCTTGTCGATGCCTTTGACGATCACTTCGGTCGGCTGTGGGACTTCGAAGTCGATGCCGTCGGGGGCGTCGATAGAGACCGGGTGCGAGTAGCCCAGTGCCAGCTCCAGGTTCTTCCCTTTCAGCGCCGCGCGGTAGCCGACGCCCTGAATCTCCAGGCGCTTCTCGAAGCCCTCGGTGACGCCCTCGACCATGTTCGCGATCAGGCTGCGGGTGAGGCCGTGCAGGGCCCGGTGCTCGCCGCGGTCGGTGGGACGGGAGACGGTGACGGCGCCGTCCTCCTGCTCGACCTTCATCTCGGCGGAGAGGGTCTGGTTCAGCTCTCCCTTCGGGCCCTTGACGGCGATGTTGCCGGGGCCGATCTCCACCGTGACGGCGTCGGGGACGACGACGGGCTTTCTTCCGATCCGGCTCATTCAGCTCTCACTCACCAGACGTAGGCGACGACCTCGCCGCCGACGCCTTTCTGACGCGCTTCGTGGCCGGTCATCACGCCGGCGGAGGTGCTGACGATCGCGGTCCCGGTGCCGCCGTCGACGCGGGGAACGCTTTTGTGGCCGACGTAGCGGCGCCGGCCCGGACGCGAGACCCGTTCGATCCCGAGGATCACCGGCTGGCGGTCCTCGGTGTACTTCAGCTCGACGTTGATCGCCTCGCCGACGGCAGCCGGCTTGCGGCTGAAGTCCTTGATGTAGCCCTGCTCCTTGAGGATGCGGGACATCTCCAGCTTGAGGCCGTTGAGGGGAATTTCCACCTCGTCGTGGCCGGCGCGAATCGCGTTGCGGATCCGGGTCAGGTAATCGGCGATCGGGTCAGTGTGCATAGCGTCGCCCCTACCAGCTCGACTTGGTCATCCCGGGGATGTACCCCTCGTGGGCGGCCTCGCGCAGGCAGATGCGGCAGAGGCCGAATTTGCGGAAGTAGGCGCGCGGGCGACCGCAGCGGCGGCAGCGGTTGTAGCCGCGAGATTTGAACTTCGGGTCCCGCGCCTGCTTCACCTTCATCGAAGTCTTAGCCATCGTTCGAACTCTCCTCGGCCGTCTCGCCGGCCTCTTCGTCTCCGCCCTCGGCGGCGCCCTCGTCCTCGCCTTCCGGCTTGGCGTAGGCCTCGGGGTTCTCCTCTTTCAGCTGCTCGAGGGCCGCCTGCTCGACTTCAGCCTTCCGGCGGGCCTCCTCTTTGAGCTGCTCTTCTTCGGCTTCCTTTTCCTTCGCTTCGCGCTCGGCTTGGCCGGGACGGCCCTCCTGGGCGAACGGCATCCCCAGCCCGAGCAGAAGCTCGAAAGCCTCAAGGTCATTCTTAGCGGAAGTCGTGATCGTCACGTCAAGACCCCGCACGACGTCGACCGAGTCGTAATCGATTTCGGGGAAGATCAGCTGCTCTTTGACGCCCATCGAGTAATTGCCGCGGCCGTCGAAGGAGCGCGGGTTGAGACCGCGGAAGTCGCGGATCCGCGGTACCGCGATCGAGATCAGGCGGTCGAGGAACTCCCACATCCGGGCTCGCCGCAACGTCACCGAGACGCCAACCGGCATCCCCTCGCGCAGCTTGAAGGAGGCGACCGACTTGCGGGCGCGGCGCACGTTGGGGTACTGGCCGGCGATCGTCGCCAGCTGTTCCTGGGCCAGTTCGAAGGCGCGTTTGTCCTGTTTCTCGGTGCCGAGGCCCATGTTGAGGGTGATCTTCTCCAGGCGCGGGGCCTCCATCGGCGTGGAGTAACCGAAGCGCTTGGTCAGCGCCGGCAGCACGTCCTGCTCGTATTTGTCGCGCAGGCGTGGCGGCGGGGCGGCCTGCGAAGTCGGTGCCACGGTCGCCTCCATCAGCCGATCTCGTTTCCGGTCCGCTTCGCGTAGCGGACCCGCTTGCCGCCTTTGTCGACGCGGACGCCGATGCGGGTGGGTTTGTTGTCTTTGGGGTCGAGCAGCATCACGTTGGAGATGTCGATCGGACCCTCCTTCTCGACGATCCCCCCGGCCTGGGCGTTTTTCAGGTCGCCCTGCGAGCGCGGCCGTTCGTGGCGCTTGATGATGTTCAGGTTCTCGACGTAGACCCGGCGCTTCTTCGGGTCGGTGCGGGTGACGCGGCCTTTCTTGCCGGCGTCCTTGCCGCCGATGATCAGCACCGTGTCGTCGGTGCGGATGCGCATGGACTTGGCCATCGCTAGAGCACCTCCGGGGCGAGCGAGATGATTTTCATGAAGTTGCGGTCGCGCAGTTCGCGCGTCACCGGGCCGAAGATGCGGGTCCCGCGCGGGTTGTTGCTGGCCGGGTCGATCAGCACCGCGGCGTTCTCGTCGAAGGAGATGTAGGTGCCATCGGGGCGGCTGAGCGGCTTGCGGGTGCGGACGACGACGGCCTGCACGACCTCGCCCTTGCGGACGCCGCCCTGCGGGCTGGCCGATTTCACGGTCGCGGTGATGACGTCGCCGACGCTGGCGTAACGACGGTGGGAACCGCCTTTGACGCGGATGCAGAGGATCTCGCGCGCGCCCGAGTTGTCGGCGACCTTGAGCCTGGACTCCTGCTGGATCATCCCGCTACCTCGCCTTCTCCACCACGTCGACCAGGCGCCAGCGCTTGGTCTTGGAGAGCGGTCGGGTCTCGACGACGCGGACGACGTCGCCCTCGCCGGCCTCGTTCTTCTCGTCGTGGGCGTGCAGCTTGGTCGAGCTGCGGACGATCTTCTCGTAAGTCCGGTGACGGCGGGCGATGTCGATGCGGACGGTGATCGACTTGTCGCCCTTGCTGGAGACGACGATGCCCTGGCGCACCTTGGCCGCGTTGGACTCGCGCTCGGCCGCCGGCGTGCCGGTGCCGGCGGTGTGGGCGCCCTTGGCGGCGGCCCGCTGTTTGCGGCGCAGCTCCGACTTGCGCCTGCGCCCCTCGGCCCGCAGCGCCTTGCGCTCCTCCGGGTCCGAAGGCAGCGCTTTCCTGACCGGGCGGCGGGATTTCGCCAGCCGGCGGCGCTGCTTCCAGGGAAGCTCGTCCTCGGGGTTGGGCTCCGAAGCCTCTTCAGCGGCCGGAGCAGCCTGAGCTGCCTCCTCCGCCGGAGCATCGGCGTCGTCAGCCGACTCCGCCTCTGCCGGAGTCTCCTCGGCGGCCGGAGCCTCCTCGGCAGCAGGGGTCTCCTCAGCCGCGGGAGTCTCCTCGGCCTGAGGCTCCTCGGTCGTCTCGTCTTTTTTCGTCTCGTCGTCGCTCATATCCGTCGCGTCTCTTTCTCAACATCGATGCCGCGGGCCTTGGCCACGGTCAGCAGCCGGGCGATGTCCTTCTTCGCCTGGCCCAGCCGGGCAGTGTTCTCGAGCTCTCCGGTGGCGTGCCGGAAGCGGAGGTTGAAGGCCTCCTGCTTGGCGTCGATCAGTTTCGCCACCAGCTCGTCGTCTTTGAGGTTGTGGACCTCCGCGGCCTTCATCAGTCGCCAGCTCCCTCGCGCATGACGAATTTGGTTTTGACCGGAAGCTTGTGACCGGCGAGGCGCAGCGCTTCGCGCGCCAGCTCCTCGGGCACGCCCGCCAGCTCGAACATCACCTTGCCGGGCTTGACCACTGCGACCCAGCCCTCGGGGTTCCCCTTGCCGGAGCCCATCCGGGTCTCGGCCGGCTTCTTCGTGTAGGGCTTGTCGGGGAAGACGTTGATCCAGACCTTGCCGCCACGTTTGATCTTGCGGGTCATCGCCACACGGGCGGCCTCGATCTGGCGGTTGGTGATCCAGCCGCGCTCGAGCGCCTTGATCCCGTACTCGCCGAAGGCGACGGTGCTGCCGCCCTTGGTGTTACCGCGCATGCGGCCGCGGAACTGTTTGCGGTGCTTGACCCGTTTCGGCATCAACATCAGCGACCACCTCCACGCTGTCCGCCGCGACCGCCGCCGCCGGGACCGCGGCCACCAGGCCCACGACCGCCGCCGCCGCGTCCACCGCGATCTCCGCCCGGTCCACGACCACCGCGGTCGCCGCCGGGGCCGCGCCCGCGCCCGCCGCCGCCACGATCGTCACGGCGACCGCCGCCGCGGCTCTGGCCCTGACCGTCGCCGTCGCCGGAAACGAGGTCGGAGCGGAAGCCCTCCGGCATCACCTCGCCCTTGTTGATCCAGCATTTGACGCCGATCCGGCCGGTCGTGGTGCGGGCCTCGAAGAAGCCGTAGTCGATGTCGGCGCGCAGGGTGTGCAGCGGCACGCGGCCGTCGGAATACTGTTCGGTCCGCGCCATCTCGGCACCGCCGAGGCGGCCGGAGACCTGGACCTTGACGCCCTTGGCGCCAGAGCGCATCGCCGAGGTCAGGGCGCGTTTCATCGCCCGCCGGAAGGCGACGCGGTTCTGCAGCTGCTCGGCGATCGACTGGGCGACCAGTTTGGCGTCGAGCTCGGGGCGCTTGACCTCGCGGATGTTGACTTTCACCGGGCTGCCGGTGAGCTTGTGCAGCTCTTTGCGCAGGGCGTCGACTTCTGAGCCGGACTTGCCGATGACGATCCCCGGCCGGGCCGTGTGGATGTCGACGGCAACCTCGCCGCGGCGCTCGATCGTGATGTTCGAAAGGCCGGCGTGGGAAAGCTTGTTTTCGATGTGGTCCCGGATCTGCAGGTCTTCCTGGAGGACGTCGGCGAAGTTTTTGTCCTCGTACCAGTTCGACTTCCAGTCGTGGATGTAGCCGACGCGGAAACCCTCGGGGTGGATCTTCTGTCCCATGCTCCTAATCCTCCACCGGGGTCAGGGCCACGGCAATGTGGCTGGTTCGCTTGTTGATCGGGGTCGCCCGGCCCATCGCCCGCGGGCGGAAGCGGCGCAGGGTCGGCCCCTCGTCGACGGTGATCGAGGAGACGCGCATCTCGTCACCGATCAGGTCGTGGTTGTTTTCCGCGTTGGCGGCGGCCGAGTTGATCAGCTTGTGGATCGGCTGGGCGGCGCCGCGGGGCGAGAACTGCAGCAGCGCTCGGGCGCTTTCGATGTCCATCCCCCGCACCTGGTCGGCGATCAGCCGCGCCTTGCGCGGGGCGATCCGCACGTAGCGGGCCTTCGCCTTGACGACGGGCGGTGCAGCCGGCTTTGCCACAGGCGCTTTTTCTTTTTTCGCCGGCGCTCTCTTGGCTTTCGACTCTTTTTTCTCTTTGCCTTTGGCTTTCGAGTCTTTTTTCGCCTCTTTTTTGGCGGCCGGTTTTTTCGCGGCTTTCGACTCTTTTTTCGCAGCCTCTTTTTTCGCGGTGGGTTTCGCCGCTTTCTTGGCTTTGGTGCCTTTCTCGTCAGCCATCGCTATTCCTTACCGCCGTGCGAACGGAAGGTGCGGGTCGGGGCGAACTCGCCCAGCTTGTGGCCGACCATCGACTCGGAGATGAAGACCGGGACGTGTTTTTTGCCGTCGTGGACGGCGATCGTGTGCCCGACCATCTCCGGGAAGACCGTCGAGGTCCGCGACCAGGTTTTGACCATCTGTTTTTTGCCGGCCTCGTTCATCGAGGTGATGCG
>CAMLHB010000139.1 GCA_946479725.1 uncultured Actinomycetes bacterium
CACGACGACTGCGGCATGCAGAAGATCACCGAGGACGGCTTCCGGATGGAGCTGCAGGAGACCACCGGGGTCGCCCCCGCCTTCGCGATCGAGGCCTTCCAGGACGTCGAGGAGGACGTCCGGCAATCGATCCGCCGGGTTCGCTCCTCTCCCTTCCTGCCGCACCGCGACGTCGTCCGCGGCTTCGTCTACGACGTCGACAGCCACGAGCTGCGCGAGGTCGAGGCGGAGTAGAAACCGGCCCCGGGCCGTGCCACGATGACGGCATGCCGAAGGGCGAGGCGGAGCGCTGGCGGGTCAATCTCCAGGATGAGATCGACAGCGCCGAGCTCTACCGCCGCATCGCCGCGGTCGAGGAGGACGAGCGGCTGGCCGAGGTCTACGAACGGCTGGCCGAGGTCGAGGAGCGACATGCGGAGCTCTGGCGCGAGCGCCTGAGGAGCGCCGGCGAGGAGGCGCCGGCGGCGCGAGTGGGCTGGCGGACGCGGCTGTTGGCCCGGCTCGCGGGCCGCTTCGGCCCCGAGTTCGTACTGCCGACGATCGATGCGATGGAGCAGGCCGACGCCGGCTCCTACGACTCCCAACCGGAGGCGGCCGGCACGACGCTGCCGGCGGAGGAGCGCTCCCACGCCCGGCTCCTGCGGGAGATCGCGGGCGACGGGAGCGGCCTGGCGGGCTCCGCGGTGGCGCGGCTCGAGGGACGTCACCGGGTCGCCAGCGGCAACTCCCTGCGGGCGGCGGTGCTCGGCGCCAACGACGGGCTGCTCTCCAACTTCAGCCTGGTGATGGGAGTTGCCGGCGCCCAGCTGGGGAACACGGAGATCCTCATCACCGGGCTGGCGGGGCTGGTCGCCGGCGCCGGCTCGATGGCGATGGGCGAGTGGATCTCGGTGATGAACGCGCGCGAGCTCTTCAGCCGGCAGATCGGGATCGAGCGCGAAGAGCTGGAGGCGGTCCCCGAGGAGGAGCGCGAGGAGCTGGCTTTGATCTACCAGGCAAAGGGGCTTTCGGCTGAGGAGGCGGGCGAGCTGGCGGACCGGCTGATGTCCTCGCCGGCGAAGGCGCTCGACACCCTGGCGCGCGAGGAGCTGGGCATCGACCCCGAGGAGCTCGGCGGCTCCGCCGGCGGCGCCGCGGCCACCTCCTTCGTCCTCTTCGCGATCGGCGCGACCGTCCCGATCCTCCCCTTCCTCTTCCTCGACGGGACCGCCGCGATCCTCCTCAGCGCCGCCCTCTCCGCCGCGGCGCTGTTCGGGATCGGAGCCCTGATCACGCTGATGACCGGCCGCAGCGTGCTCTTCTCGGGCGCCAGGCAGGTGCTGGTGGGCCTCGCCGCTGCCGCCCTCACCTACGCCCTCGGGATCGCGATCGGCGGCGCGGTCTGAGAGCGCCCAGCGCCTCGAATATCTTGCTCCGATGACGACCGTTTCTCCATACGGCTCCTGGTCCTCGCCGATCGAGGCGGCGACCGTGGCCCGAGCCGGGCGGCGGCTGGCCTTCCCGGCGATCGCCGAAGACGGCGCCGTCTGGTGGGCCGAGGGACGGCCCGAGGAGGGCGGCCGCGTCTGCCTGATGCGGCGACCGGCGGGCGGCGAGCCCGAACGGGTGACGGCCGAGGGCGTCAACGTGCGCACGCGGGTGCACGAGTATGGCGGCGGCGCCTGGTGCCTGGTCGGGGCTGACGTCGTCGTCTTCGCCTCCTTCGAGGACCAGCGCCTCTACAGCCAGCGGCTGGGTGGGGAGCCGCTCGCGATCTCGCCGGAGCCGCCGGAGCCCGGGGCGCTGCGCTATGCCGACATGCGGCCGACGCCGGACGGCACCGCCCTCGTCTGCGTGCGCGAACGGGACGCTGAGCCTGAACCGGTAAACGAGATCGTCTCCCTACCCTTGGACGGCTCAGCCGAGCCGCAGGTCCTCGTCGGCGGCCGCGACTTCTACTCCTTCCCTCGCGTCAGCCCCGACGGCGCCTGGCTCGCCTGGACCTGCTGGGACCACCCGAACATGCCATGGGACGGGACCGAGCTGTGGCTGGCGCCGCTCGAGGACCCGGGCGAGGAGCGGCTGATCGCCGGCGGCCGCGAGCGCTCGGTCTTCCAGCCCGAGTGGGATCGCGAAGGGCGCCTGCACTTCGTCTCCGACCGCAACGGCTGCTGGAACCTCTACCGCGCCCGCGACCCCGGCGGGCAGCTGAACGGCGAGGACGGCTCGCTGATCCAGCTGACCGAGGAGAAGGCGGACCTCGCCCACCCGCAGTGGCTCTTCGGCGGCGCCACCTTCGCCTTCCTCGAGAGCGGCGCGATCGCCTGCGTCCGCACCGAGGGCGCCGAGGAAAGGCTCTTCCTGCTGCGACCCGACGGCTGGGAACCGGCCGATCTCGGGCTCCCGTTCACCTCCTTCGGCTACCCGGTGCTCTCGGCCCGGGGCGATAAGGTCGCCTTCGCCGCAGCCAGCCCGGAGGCGGAGACGGCCGTCGTCCTCTACGACGCCGGGCGCGGCGAGACCGAGGTGGTGCGCGCCTCCAGCGACGATCCGGTCGACCCGGCCTACGTCTCGCGGCCGCGGCCGGTCGAGTTCCCGACCGGCGAGGGCGAGGTCGCCTACGGCTTCTTCTATCCGCCGGCCAACCCCGAGTTCGAGGCGCCGGAGGGGGAACTGCCGCCGCTGATCGTCGAGAGCCACGGTGGGCCAACCTCCCACGCCACCCCGGCGCTCTCGCGCGAGTTCCTCTACTGGACCAGCCGCGGGATCGGCGTCGTCGACGTCAACTACCGCGGCTCCAGCGGCTACGGCCGCGAGTACCGCAACAAGCTGCGCGGGACCTGGGGCGTGGTCGACAACGAAGACTGCCTCAACGCGGCGCTCTACCTGGCCGATCAGGAGCTGGCTGATCGCGAGCGGCTGGCGATTCGCGGCGGCTCGGCCGGCGGCTACGCAACCCTCTGCGCGCTCACCTTCCACGACGGCTTCGCCGCCGGCGCCAGCTACTTCGGCGTCGCCGATGCCGAGGCGCTCGCCGGCGATACCCACAAGTTCGAGTCCCGCTACCTCGACCTGCTGATCGGGCCCTATCCCGAGCAGGCCGAGCTCTACCGCGAGCGCTCGCCGATCCACCACGTCGAGCGGCTGCGCTCGCCGGTGATCCTCTTCCAGGGCCTCGAGGACATGGTCGTGCCGCCGAACCAGGCGGAGACGATGGTCGCGGCGCTGCAGAAGAACGGCATCCCCCATGCCTACCTCCCGTTCGAGGGCGAGCAGCACGGGTTCCGCAAGGCGGAGACCAACATCCGCTGCCTCGAAGCCGAGCTCTACTTCTACGGGCGGATCATGGGATTCGAGCCGGCCGGGGACCCCGAGCCGGTCGAGATCGCCGGGGAGACGAGTTAGCCCGTACGGGCTAACTCACCACGCAGCTCTTCGAGCCGCCTTCGGTTTCGCCTTTTTGCGGAAACGCGTGGGCGAGCGCGAGGGCGATCAGCTGGGCGCGGGCGGCGTATCCGGGGGAGGTGAAGTGGATGCCGTCTTCGATGAACCAGTCGTCTTTGACGTCGGAGGCCCAGTCGTAGACGCGCATGTTCGGATAGGAGTTGCAGGCGGCGACGAGTTCTTCGTCCCATTTCTGCATGTTTTCCTTTGAGTACGGGTCGCCCGGCGGGACGAGGGAGCGCACGTTGACCCAGAGCACCGGTTCGTCGCCGATGATCGCCATCATTTTTTCGATCCGTTCGCGCTCGTCGATCGTCGAGCCGGCCGCGACGTTGGCGGCCTCGTTGGTCCCCAGGGCGAGCACCCAACAGCCTTTGAACCCTTCCGCCTTCCAGGCCGCCGCGACTTCCTGGGCGTTGGGTTGACCTTCGTAGCGCTCTTCGATCGAAGTGGCGCCGGTCACCTCCATATGGGTTTCCCTGACTCCGACTTCGGCGTAGCGGGCGGGGATGCGCTCGCCTTCCTGCGGCAGATATTCGGCATTGTCGAGTCCCTCGGAGGTCGAGTCGCCGATGTGGACGACGGCTTTGCAGGTCGATTTGGTCGAGTCTTCGGCCTGGGCCCTGGTCAGCGGCGGCGGCTTCGTCGTCCCCTCCGCCCGCGCCTGGGCGACCCGGATGTCTTCGCCTTCGGCGGTGCTGGAGTTGACCCCGGCCATTCCGGCGAGGGCGACGAGGAAGACGATGCCGAGGCTGACGATCGCCACCCGCATCCCCGGCGCGAAGGTCTCCCATTTCCAGCCGACGGAGCGGCGGCGGGCGAAGAAGCGGCCGATCGCGCCGTGGCGGATCGGCTCCTCGACGAAGCGCCAGGAGAGGGCGGCGACGGCGAAGATCGCCGCCACCTGGAGCGCTTTGCCGAGCAGCCCCTCGGGCGGTCGGCCCCCGGGTCCGGTGAGGACGATGATCGGGGTCTGCCAGAGGTAGATCCCGTAGGAGCGGGCGCCGACCCAGCGCAGCGGCCGCACCCCGAGCCAGCGGCCGAGCCGGCAGGCCGGGTGGGCGAGCGGCATCAGCACCATCACCGTCGCCAGCGAGAGCACGACGAAGCCGCCCTGGTAGAGGAAGCGGGAGAACTCGCCGACCTGCCAGATCATCAGGGCGATGATCAGCAGGCCGAGGACGCCGAGGCCGTCGAGCGTGTTGCGCGCCTGTGGCGTGACCCGGCGGCTCAGCTTGCGGCTCGGCCAGACCATCGCCAGGGCGGCGCCGAAGAGAAGGCCGCCGGCGCGGGTGTCGGTGCCGTAGTAGATCCGCGAGGGGTCGAGGCTCGGGTGATACAGGATCGCCATCTCGATCGAGGCGACGACCGCGAGGGCAATCGCCAGCACCGCCAGCCGCGGGCGCACGCCGGAGGCGAGCGGGCGCTCGTGGACGAGCTTGACCCCGAGCGAGAGCAGGAATGGCCAGAGGATGTAGAACTGCTCCTCGACCGAGAGCGACCAGAGGTGGTTGAGCGGCCCTTCGGGGGCGAAGCGGGCGAAGTAGGAGACGTTGGCGAAGATCTGCTCCCAGTTGTTGACGTAGAAGATCGAGGAGACGACCGCCTTGCGAAACTGGTCGGGCTGGGCGGGGCCGAAGATCGTCACCCAGGCGGCGACGACGAGCAGCATCAGGAACAGCGCCGGCAGCAGGCGGCGGGCACGGGCGAGCCAGAACTGGACCAGCTGGATGCGGCCGCGGGAAGACAGCTGCGAGAGCAGGATGTCGGTGATCAGGTAGCCCGAGAGGGTAAAGAAGATGCCGACGCCGAGCAGGCCGCCGGGAGCCCAGCCGAAGCCGAGGTGGAAGAGGATGACTGCGAGGACTGCGATCGCGCGCAGCCCGTCGAGCCCAGGCATGTAGCGCTGGTTGCGCTTGACGGGTTCCGGCATCTGTGGCCCGCATGCTACGGATCGGCGCTGATAGGTCTCGGCGCAGTGGCAGCGCGGCGGCGGCGTCCTGTCCCAGCTTCCGGGTCCTGCACGACGACCGAATCGGCCCCGCCGTCCTCCCTCCGACGTCGGCCCCTCTACTTCGCCAAGGGTCCCTACCTGATCTACATCCCGACCAAGTCGGCGATCACCTGCCGGCGCGCCTCGGTCCTCTTCACCCGCTTCCTCGCCGCCCCGGGCGGTGCCCTGCCCGATCCGTGCCAGGTGAAGACCCAGACCGCGACCTTCTTCAAGCCCGCCCACCCCGCTCCGATCCGCCTTCCGGATCGAGCCCGCCAACGACGTCTCCTAGCCAAGCACCGCCCGCAGGTCGGCGGCGGCGGCCTCCGGTTCGTCGTCGAGCGCGCTCCAGGTGAGGTGAGTGACGCGATAGCCGGCGGCGGCGAGACGGCGGTCGCGGGCGCGGTCTTCGCGAAAGGCGCTCTTGGTGCCGTGGCCCTGCCAGCCGTCGAGCTCGACTATCTCCTTGGTCCCTGGCCAGCGGCAGTCGACTATGTAGCGCTTGCCGTTGGGGAGGAGGATCGGCTCGTTGTAGCGCGGTAAGCGGAGACCGTGCCGGCGCAGGAACGGGCTGAAGCGCTCCTCGAGCTTGCTGCGCTTGCGGCCGCCGGGGTCTTCTTCGAGTCGCTCGAGGGCGAGGCGGACCCTGCGGACCCCGCGCCGGCCCGGGTAGCGGTCGATCAGGCCCGGAAGCGAGACCCGATCGGTGAGCCGGCGGAATTCCATCTCGCGCAGGAGGTTCTCGACAACATCCAGCGACTCCGTCGCGGCGAGGTCGAGG
The DNA here is from genome assembly GCA_946479725.1 of uncultured Actinomycetes bacterium. The sequence goes on from CAMLHB010000139.1 coordinate 6,198, forward strand.
ACCGTCCGGCAAGGCCCCGTGACCGGTATCCCCTCCTCCACCGTCACCTCGTCGGAGGGCAGCGCTTTGTGATGCCGCCTGATCCCATCCCAGGTCCTGCTCTTGTGAGGGGTGGTGACGTCGATGACCGACCGCGAGTTCGGCCGGATCATCCAAAGCGCCGCCGCAGACCAATGGCTGAGCACAGTCGAAG
>CAMLHB010000140.1 GCA_946479725.1 uncultured Actinomycetes bacterium
TCCCGGCCGCGGCCAGCGCCTGGGCCAGCAGCGGCACGGTGTCCAGGCCCTCGGAGGCCTGCCCGATCTTGGCCGGGATCTCGGCCGCGGGGATGCCCGTCCCCAGCAGCTCCCCGGCGCGGCGGTTGCGGCTCGCGGGAGCCATCATCGTCGCCGTCAGGTCGCCGACCCCGGCGAGGCCGGCAAAGGTCTCCAGCTCGGCGCCGCGGGCGACGGCGTGGTCGATGCACTCGCGCCAGATCGCGGCGACGGCGATCCCGGCCGCGTTGAGGCCGTGCGGCTCGGCGGCCGCGGCGGCGAGGGCGGCGGCGTTCTTGGCGGCGCCGGCCATCTCGACCCCGGTGACGTCGCGCGAGCGCTCGCAGACGAGCCCGGCCCGGTCGAAGACCTCGCCGACCTGGACCCGCAGCTCCTCGTCAGCGGAGCCGAGCACCAGGGCGGCGGAACCGGAGACGGCCTCGCGGGCGTGCGCGGGGCCGCCGAGGCAGGCGATGCCGCGGGCCCGCACCCGTTCGCCGACGTATTCGGAGGGCAGCTGTCCCTGCGGACTGATCAACCCCTTGGTCAGCATCAGCACCGCGCTGCGCGAGCTGACCCGGTCGGCGATCGCCCCGACCGCCTGCGGCAGCTGCGCCGAGGGGATCGCGAGGCAGATCAGGTCGAGCCCGGCCAGCTCGATCGCCGAGGCGGGCCGGACGTCGATCGACTCGGGCAGCGGGACACCCGGAAGGTAGCGGCGGTTCTCGCCGTCCTCGATCAGCTCCAACACGCGCTCCGGCGTCCGCGCCCCGAGCTGGACCTCGAGGCCGCCGCGGGCGAGGAGGACGGCGACCGCGGTCCCCCAGCTGCCGGCGCCGATCACCGCGGCGCGGCGCATCGGCGGCAGGCCGCCGAGGTCTTCCCACTGCAGGAGGACGTTGGGCCAGATCCTCGCCGTAACCGTTTCCGCCAGCGCCGGCGAGGGCTCCTCGGAGCGGGGGAAGGTCATCGGCGGCCCCATCCGCACCTTGCACTTGCGCGGGCGGATCCGCCAGCCGCGGCGCACGTGTTCGGTTCCCAGCACCGCGGTCGGGATCACGACGGCGCCGGTCTGCAGCGCCAGCCGCCCCACCCCCCGCTTCGGGTTGGCGAGGGTGCCGCGACGGATCCGCGTGCCCTCGGGGAAGATGCAGACGGCGCCACCGCGTTCGGCGATCATCCGCGCGGTCAGCATCGATTCCTCGTCCGACTCCCCGCGCTTGACCGGGAAGGCGCCAAGCCGCGAGAGCAGCCATCCCTGCCAGGGCCGCTGGAACAGCTCAACCTTGGCCATGTAGTTCATCGGCCGCCGCCAGGGCAGGCAGGCGCCGGCGACGAAGGGATCCAGGAAGCTGCGGTGGTTGGCGGCGACGATGACCCCGCCCTTCGCCTTCCCGTACTCCCGCCCCCGCCGCTCGAGCCGGAAGTAGACAAGGAAGAACGGCAACAGCACCGCCCGCGCGACGCAGTACATCGGCCAGTTGACGCTGTGCTTGCGCGTATACGCGTGGTAGGAGGCGAGCCGCTCGGGCCTCAAACGTTCGGGGTCCACGCGTAGCGCTACACGGCCGGGAAGTCACGGTTACGCGCAACGCGAGTCCGCAGAAACTGACGCATAACGTCAGGTCTCGCGGACTCGCGGATCACCAGGCCGCTCGAACCAGCTTCGCGAGGTCTCGAGGGGACGGGGGGCCGGGGACGCGCTGGAGCTCGGGGCGCTGGAGCATTGCCTGTATCGCCTCGTCGAGGCGCGATTCGTCGCCGCCGAAGGTGCTGAGGGGTTGGGGTTGTCCCAGCTCCTCGATGCGCCGGGGAAGCTCCGCGCGGTCGGTCCCGAGAGCAGCCGCGAGACCCTCGTACGGCTCGGGCGCCCGCTCGGCCAGGAACCCGATCGCCTGCGGGAGGATCGCGGCGTTGGTCTCGGCGTGCGGAGTGCCGCAGATGCGGACCAAGGTCTGGCAGATCAAGTGATGAAGGCCGAGGCCGGCGGAGTCGATCGCGTATCCGCAGAGGATCGAGCCGAGAGCGAGCGCCCCACGGTCGCGCTCGGCCCGCGCTTCGTCGAGTGCTCCCGCCAGAAGCCCCGCCCCCCGCAGAGCCGTCATCTCCGAGACCGGGTTCGAGGTCGGCAGGTACAACCCATCCGCCCCGTGCGCCAACGCGTTCATCGCACTCGCCCGCAGCTCCGCCTCCCCCTGCCCGGTCATCGCCTCCGGATCCGCGATCACCAGCGACGGCCGCACCATCCCCCGCGACCGCTCCTCCGCCCCCTCAGGCAAACGATGAATCCCCGTCATCGGCGCCCCCGAAAGCGTGGTCGGAACCGCCACCACCTCCGCCCCCAGCACCGAAGCCACCGCCTTCGCCGAATCGATCACCCGGCCACCGCCGAGCGCAACGAGTGGGCGCACTCTCACCCCCTTACCTGCTCTGTGAGGGGGTGAGAGTGCGCCCAAGAGCGCTTTGGCGGCGGCCGGAACCTGCCCGTGGCCGACCTCGTGAACTTGACTTGCGGCAGCGACCAAACCCCGAGCATCGAGCTCCCCCAGCGCCCGCCCCGTACTAAGCAGCTCGAACTCCCCCACCCCCTGCTCCCGCAGCACCTCGACCGCGCCGGCCACCCCACCGCGCCCGAACACCACCGTGCGCCCGGCATCGCGCCAGACGAAGACCCCGCTCAACTCAACCCTGGGTCATCAGCCGCGGGTTCTCGACCGGGCGCAGGCGCGGCTCGACCTCGTCACGCAGGTGCTCGTAGTCCGGCGGCAGCGAGAGCTTCTCGCCGAGGTGCTCGACCGGCTCGTCGACGGTGAAGCCCGGCCCCAGCGTCGCGATCTCAAAGAGGACGCCGTTGGGTTCGCGGAAGTAGACGGAGCGGAAGTAGAAGCGGTCGATCACCGGCGTCGGCTGGGCCCCGCCCGCCACCGCCTTCTCGCGCCAGTCGAGCAGCTCCTCCGGGGGCGAGGCCCAGGCGACGTGGTGGATGCCGCCGGCGCCCTGCAGGCCGCGCTCGCCAGGCGGCTCATCAAAGAGATAGAAACCGCCGCGCTGCTCGCCGCGCGCCTCCCAGCCCCCGTCGGCGCGCTCGAACTCGAGCGCCTCCAGCAGCGGGCTCGAAGCCTCCGGCGAGATCGCGTAGGCCCGCACCGCGTGGAAGCCCTGCAGTGCCACCTCCCTCGGTACTTCCGGATGGTCGGCGATCAGCGGGCGGTCTGGGACGTCCACCACCGCGAGCTCGTGCTCGAGCCCCTCCGGGTCGGCGAAGACGAGGCTGTCGCCATCGCGCTCGGCCTCGGTGTCGTTGGCGTGCAGCCGCTCCGCCCAGAAGTCGAGAGCGTCGCTCGACGCCACCCGCCAGACGACCCGGTGGACCATCCCGGCCCCGGCCCGGCCCCGGGGCGCCCCGGGGTACTCGAAGAAGGTCAGGTCGGAGCCCGCATCCCCCGCCTCGTCGGCGAAGAAGAGGTGGTAGACGGTCGGGTTGTCCTGATTGACGGTTTTCTTGACCAGCCGCAAACCCAGCACGCCGGCGTAGAAGTCGACGTTGCGCTGGGCGTCCTCGGTGATCGCCGTGATGTGGTGAATTCCCTCCAGCTTCATGGGTCACGTATAGCATCCGCATATGAGCCGCGGACGCCGTCGCCTGGTCAGAGCGCTAGTGATCCTCGGCTCGCTCCTCGCCTTCCTCAGCGCCTTCGCGATCTGGACCGAGCGCCAGGCGCTCAACACCGAAGACTGGGTCAACACCAGCGGCCGCCTGCTGCAAAACAAGACGATCCGCTCGACCCTCGCCGACTACCTGGTCGACCAGCTCTACGAAAACGTCGACATCCACAAGGAACTCGAAGAAATCCTTCCCGGCGACACCAAGGACCTGGCCGGGCCCGCCGCGGGCGGACTGCGGCAGGTGGCCGGACAGGGGGCCGAAAAGGCGCTCGAAACCTCCACCGCGCAGGGTCTCTGGGAAGAGGCGAACCGGACCACGCACGAACAGCTCCTCGCCGTCCTCGAAAACAAGAAAGAAGCGGTCGAAACCGAAAACGGTGAAGTCAAGCTCAACCTGGGCAGCCTCCTCACCAACCTCGCCCAGCAGGTCGGGATCGGCGAAAGCCTGGCCGAAAAATTGCCGCCCGACGCCGCCCAGGTGGAGATCCTCAAGTCCGATCAGCTGAAGACGGCGCAGGACATCGCCGTCGCGATCAAGGGCCTGGCGCTGCTGCTCTCGCTCCTCACCCTCGCCGCCTTCGCCGCCGCGATCTACCTCTCGGGAGACGAACGCTGGGTCACCGTGCTGCTCAGCGGCATCGGCCTCATCGCCGCCGGCTTCGCCGTCGTCGTCGTCCGCCACATCGCCGGCGGCATCGTCATCGACCAGCTGGTGACCGAAGAGAGCGTCAAGCCGGCGGGCGAAGCGGCCTGGTCGATCGGCACCTCCCTGATGACGAGCATCGCCAAGACGGTGATCGTGATCGGCGTCCTCTTTCTCGCCGCCGGCTGGCTCGCCTCGCCCACCAACGGCGCCCGCACCACCCGCCGTTACCTGGCGCCGACGCTGCAGATCCACCCCGGCTACGTCTACGCCGGCCTGGCGATCGTCGTCTGCATCTATTTCCTCTCCGGCCCGACCCAGGGGCTTCGCACCTTCCTGACCACGTTGGTAATCGCCGGCATGGCCGCCTTCGGAATCCACGAGCTGCGCAAGCAGACCGAAGAGGAATACCCGGAGGCGAGCTACGACGAGATCTTCGGCGGCACCCGTGACAAGGTCGTCGGCGCGGTCAAGGACGCCAACATCGGCGAGAGGGTCGGCGAGCAGGCCTCGAAGCTGCGCCTGCCGGAGGTGAAACGGCCCGGCAAGGGCGGCGAGGAGGCGACCACGACGGCGATGCCGCTGAGCGGCGAGGACGCCCGCATCGCGCGCCTGGAGCGCCTCGGCAGCCTGCGCGACAAGGGCATCCTCACTGAGGAGGAGTTCGCCGCCGAGAAGGCCAGGCTCCTCGGCGACGACTCCTCGGCCTAGCCGCGACTCAGCGTTTGGCGTAGTCGCCGATCTCGCCGAAGTCGACCATCACGCACGGCTCCGATCCCGGCACCTCGGCGTCGTGACCGGGTGGGATCGCGACCACGTCCCCCGCGTTGATCTCCATCTCCTGGCCGTCGTCCATGTAGACGCGCATGCTGCCGGAGAGGACGTAGCCGAAGTGGGCGACCTGGCAGGAGTCGGTGCCGGCGATCGGCTTCACGTTCTCCGACCATCTCCAGCCGGGCTCGAAGGTGCCATAACCGACGGTGTGGCCCGCCAGCTCCACCACCTTCGCGCTGCCCTTGCCCTCGAACTCACGGGTCTCGTCGGGTGAGTCGAAGTTCTTCACTTCCGCGGCCATGTGAACTCCCTTCCTCGCTGGGTCCCCGCCCGTACCGACCCTACATCCGCTCCGCAGGCGCGTCGAGCCCCGGGGTCGGCGCCGAGCCGGGGGCTGCGCTCAGCCCCCGGCTCGGCCCACTTCCTGCCTCCTATTCGGCGAGGGTGACGCGGACCCGGGCGCCCGGCGCCAGGACCTTGCCCGCCTTCGGCCTCTGCTTCAGGACCTTGCCGACCTGCTTCGGCTTAGTCGCCTTGACCTTCTTCACGTGACCGAGCTTGCAGCCGCCGCGTCGCAGCAGCTTCTTTGCCTTCTTCAGCGTCTTGTTCTTGACCGCCGGGACGACGCAGGCCTTGTAGACGTAGTCGTCGAAGCGGGTGTTGGGGTTGTTGCCGGCGAGAGTGGTGATCGAAACGTCGACTTTCCCCGGACGGGCGCTCTTCGGCGCGGTGGCGGTGATCTGGGTGTCGGAATCGACGGAGAAGCTGGCCGCCGGGCTCGAGCCGAACATCACGGCACTGGCGCCGTTGAAGTTCTTGCCGGTGATCGTCACCAGGGTGCTGCCGGTGACAGGCCCGGATGCCGGAGCGATCGTGATCACTTCCGGCACCGGCTGGACTTCGGCGCTGAGCGAGATCTCTTCGCCGCTGAAGCTTTCGCTCGGGGCGTGGACCGAACCGTCGAACGGGGTCGGGTAGATCGAGGCGAAACTTGCCCCGGCGACGGTGGTGAAGCCGATTTCGTCGGTGTCGTGCGAAGGATCGACGCCGATCAGGTCACCCGCCTGGACCTTCATGTTGGTCGAGAAGGTCTGCAAGCCGGTGTCGCTGGGGATTGCCCCAAGGCTGGTGCCCGTCGCTTCGTAGCCGCCTTTGCCGTCGGGATGGAGGACGCGGAGGAAGAACGGGCCTCCGACTGCACCCTGCA
>CAMLHB010000141.1 GCA_946479725.1 uncultured Actinomycetes bacterium
GAGGTGACCCTGCAAGGACGCGTGCTGCCGATCGGCGGCCTGAAGCAGAAGGTGCTGGCCGCCCATGGGGCCGGGCTGACCGAGGTGATCCTGCCCGAGCGCAACCGCGGCGACCTCGACGAGGTGCCGGAGGAGGTGCGCGGGCAGATGACCTTCCACCCGGTGATGAGCATCGACGAGGTGCTGGCGCTGGCCCTGGAGCCGGCCGAGAACAGAAGGCCGACGGGCCGAAAACGGTCCTATATGGACCGAAATCGTCCCGTCGGCAGTGGTGAGGCGGCGGGGTAGGGGAAGCCGTGTCCCCGCGCTGCCGCAACTGCTCGCCGGTGCCGCCCGAGATGCGGGCGGCCGCCGGCCTGCTCGAGCGCCGCTGGACGATGGCGACGATCTACGCCTGCTCCAGCGGCGCTGCTCGCTTCAACGAGTTCCGCCAGTCCCTCCCCGGCGTCTCCCCCACCACCCTCTCCGACCGCCTCGAAGGGCTGGAGGCGGCGGGGATCGTCGAGCGGCACCTGGTCCCCGGTCGCCCGCCCCACACCGAGTACACCCTCACCCCGCGGGGTCAGCAGCTGGCCCGGGCCGTCGCCGGCCTTCTCCAGCACTGACGAGAACGCCGAGACCGCAGAAACCCGTATACAGCCAGGGTTATTGCGGTCTCAAGGTCAGAGCTGGTCGCGGACGCCGGGCTCCCCGTGCGGTTCAGGGCCGCGGCGGCCGAGCGGAAGGACGGTGCGGCCGCGGGCGTCCTCGAGCGCCATCGCCAGCGCCGCGTAGAGCGCCAGGGCGCAGAGGGCGAGGCCGACGACGCCGGCGACGTCTTCCCAGGTGCAGAACGATGGCCCAGATCGTCAGCAGATAGAGGCCGGGCGCCACCAGGAGTGCGAGCCCCACGATCACCGGCCACGAAGGCGAGGGTGGCGACGAGGGTCCCGACCGGGAGGGGCGGTAGAGCGCTCGCCAGAAGCTCAGCCGCCAGGGTGCCAGTGCGCTGCTCTCTCCAATCCCGCAGGTCGACCATCGCGAGCGCGGTCACGAAGGGAGGCCAGGTCGATGACGAAGAAGGCGAAGAAGGCGACCGGGGTGCCTTGACCCAGCAGGTAAGTGATGACCGAGACGAGGAGGGCGGACGAAGGTGATCGCAATCAGCACCCGCGCCCTGGTCCGAAAGACGGAGAAGGCGGTGCTGTAGACCTCGCCGACGCTCAGCTCCCTGCTCACACGGTCGCATCCGTCCCTCACCCCATCAACCCTCCCAAATGCCCGCAATTGGTGGGAGTATTCCCTCACCATGGACGCGTCCGAGCAGTCCACCCCCCGGCGCGTCGACGAAGAGCGCTTCCGGCGCTTGATCGACGTCGGCAGCAGCCTGCTCTCCGAGCTCGACCTGGAGGCGGTGCTGCGCTCGGTGGTCGACGCGGCACGCGAGGTGACCGGCGCCCGCTACGCCGCCCTCGGGGTGCTCGACCGCGAGCGGCGGGAGCTGGAACGGTTCATCAACGTCGGCATCGACGAGGAGACCCGGCGCGAGATCGGCAACCTGCCCCGCGGCCGCGGCGTCCTCGGTGAGCTGATCCGCGAGCCCGCACCCTTGCGCCTGCGCGACGTCAACGCCCACCCCCACGCCTACGGCTTCCCACCCGCCCACCCGCCGATGCACTCCTTCCTCGGGGTCCCGATCTCGGTCCGCGGCGAGACCTACGGCAACCTCTACATGACCGAGAAGCAGGGCGCCAAGGAGTTCGACGAGTCCGACGAGGAAGTGGCGATCACCCTCGCCAGCTGGGCCGGGATCGCGATCGAGAACGCCCGCCTCTACACCACCCTCTCCGAACGCGAGGCGGAGACCGAGCAGGCGCTGCGCCGGGCCGAGACCTCGGTCGACATCGCCCGCACGGTCGGCGGCGAGACCGACGTCCAGCGCATCCTCGACCTGATCGTCAAGCGGGCGCGCGCCTTGGTCGACGCCCGCGCCCTGCTGGTGCTGCTGCGCCGCGGCGATCACCTCTTCGTCGCCGCCCGCGCCGGCGAAGTCGCCGAGGACCTGCACGACCTCGAAGTCCCGCTCGACGACGCCGTCTTCGGCGGCGCCATGGAGGAGCGGGTCTCGCAGCGGCTGGAGCGCGGCTCGCCGCCCTCGAAGGCGCGCCTGCGCGAGCGGCTCGGCGCCGAGGCGGCGCTGGTCGTGCCGCTGAACTTCCGCGGCCGCGCGGTCGGCGTCCTCGTCGCCCTCGACCGCGAAGCCGGCGGGATCGAGTTCGACCAGGAGGACCTGCGCCTGCTGCAGTCCTTCGCCGCCAGCGCCGCGACCGCCGTGGCAACCGCGCAGACGGTCGAGTCAGACCTCCTGCGGCAGCAGGTCGAGGCGGCCGAGAGCGAGCGCCAGCGCTGGGCCCGGGAGCTGCACGACGACACCCTGCAGGGCCTGGCGGCGATCCGGATCTCCCTGGCGACGGCGCTGCAGAGCAAGGGCGAGCAGCGCGAGGCGCTGATCGAGAGCGCGGCCGAGGAGGCGATGGCGCAGCTCGAGGGGCAGATCAGCGAGCTGAATCGGCTGATCAACGACCTGCGCCCCGCGGCACTGGAGCGCCTCGGCCTCGCCGGCGCCCTGCAGGCGCTGGCGGAAGAGACGGCGGCGCGGAACGGGATCGAGGTCGAGGTCTCGATCGAGATCGAGAAGGCGCCCGGCGGCGACGAGGAGCGTCTCGTCTACCGGCTGGTCCAGGAGGCGCTGACCAACGTCGCCAAGCACGCCTCCGCCTCGCGGGTCGAGGTGAAGGCGCACGAAGAGGAGGGCCGAATCGAGATCTCGATCCGCGACGACGGCGACGGCTTCGACCCGACGGCCTCCAGCAGCGGCCGCGGCCTGATCGGGATGCGGGAGCGGATCGAGCTGCTCGGCGGCCAGATCGAGGTCAGCTCCTCCCCGGGCGACGGCACCGCGATCGCCGCCTCGGTGCCGCTGCCGAAGAGTGACTAGGTCTAGACCTCGCCGTCGCGCTTGGCGTCGATGACGCCGTTGGCGATCGCGAAGCGAACCAGCTCGGGGCGGGACTCGAGCCCCAGCTTCTCCAGCAGTTTCGAGCGGTTCACCTCGACCGCGCGGACACTGAGGAAGAGCTTTTCGCCGATCTCGCGGTTGGTGTGGCCGAGCGCCAGCAGCCGCAGCAGCTCCAGGTCGCGCTCGGCCAGCTCCTCGAGCGGGTCGGCGCCGAGCTGCGCCACCTGGCCGCCCAGCTCGGGGTCGATGTAGGAGCCGCCCCCGGCGGCGGCCCGAATCGCCGCCGTCAGCTGCCGCTCGGCCGCCTGCTTGAGGACGTAGCCGGCGGCGCCGGCGCGAAGCAGCTCGCGGGCCCGGCGCGGGTCGCTCTCCATCGTCAGGACGACGATCGCCGTGCCCGGGGCCTGCTCGCGCAGGGCGGGGACGTCGCCGGCCGGCTCCGCCCCCGGCATCTGCAGGTCGAGGACGAGGACGTCGGGGCGGCGGTCGCGGACCAGCTTCTGGGCCGCCGGGGCGTCGGCGGCCTCGCCGATCACCCGCAGGTCCTCCTCGCCCTCGAGCATCGCCCGCAGGCCGGTGCGGATCACGTTGTGGTCGTCCGCGAGGACGACGGTTATCTGCCTCTCACCGCTCTCCATGCGCCGCTGCGGGGAGTGTTTCACGCTCGCCGTCATTGCGAGATCCCGCAACCCGAATTGTGGGTTTCGGCCGATGGGAAGCGGGCCGAAGCGGGCGATCCTAGGTCTCATGAGAATCCTCCTCGCACTCGGGGGAAACGCGCTTCTCCGCCGCGGCGAACGCGCCTCGGCCCCCAACCAGCTCCGCAACGTCGAGGCCGCCGCCAAGGCCGTGGCCAGGGTTGCCGACCACCACGAGCTGATCGTCACCCACGGCAACGGGCCGCAGGTCGGTCTGCTGGCGCTGCAGAGCGAGGCCTTCCCCGAGGTTCCCGCCTACCCGCTCGACGTGCTCGACGCCGAGAGCGAGGGGATGGTCGGCCACATGCTGGAGTTGGCGCTCCGCAACGAGCTTCCCGACCGCGACGTCGTCAGCGTCCTCACCGAGGTCGTGGTCGCCGGCGACGACCCCGCCTTCGGCAACCCGACCAAGCCGATCGGCCCCGTCTACAGCGAGGACCAGGCGCAGCGGCTGCGGCTCGACCGCGGCTGGACGCTGGGCCGCGACGGCGACGGCTACCGCCGCCTCGTCCCCTCGCCGGAGCCCCGCGCGATCGCCGAGATCCGCAGCATCCGCGCCCTGCTCGGCGCCGGCGCCCTCGTCATCTGCGCCGGCGGCGGCGGCATCCCGGTGGCGATGGACGGGATGGGAACCATGCACGGGGTCGAGGCCGTCGTCGACAAGGACCTCACCGCCGCCCTGCTGGCCCGACGTCTCGACGTCGACCTGCTGCTCCTGCTGACCGACGTCGATGCGGTTCAGACCGACTGGGGCGGCGCGAACCAGCGCCCGATCGCCAGCACCAGCCCAAGCGAGCTGCGGGAGGGCAACTTCGCCGCCGGCTCGATGGGCCCGAAGGTCGAGGCCGCCTGCCGCTTCGCCGAGATGACCGGCCGCCGCGCCGCGATCGGCGCCCTCACCGACGCGGCTCGGGTAGCGCGGGGCGAGGCCGGGACTCAGGTTCTGGCCCCTGGCGGCGAGCCAGCCATCGCCGCAGCTCGTCGGCTCCCCAGACGATGAACGGGAAGGGCACGACCAGCAGCAGGTAGTTCCAGGGCAGGGCCGCCGTTCCCAGCAGGCCCTGGAAGACAGGGACGTAGATCAGCAGCGCCGCCAGGGCCAGCTCGAAGGCGATGCCCCAGAGCAGCAGGCGGTTGCTGAAGACGCCGATCGAGCGCAGCGAGGCGCGGTCGGTCCGGGCTGCGAAGGCGGTCCCGACCTGGCAGGCGACCATGCTGAGAAAGGTCATCGTCGTCGCCTGCCGGTAGGCGTGGTGGAGCGGCGTGCCGGCGCCGGTCGGGTCGTCGAGGCTCCAGCCGGCGCGCAGGAGGACGTAGAAGAAGGCGCCCATCCCGAGCAGCGCCGAGATCAGGCCGAGAAAGAGCCAGGCCCGGACCAGCAGGGCGCGGTTGATCAGGTTCTCCGAGCGCGGGCGCGGGCGGCGGCGCATGATCCCGGGCTCGGCCGCCTCGCGGCCCAGCGCCAACGCCGGCAGGGTCTCGGTGCCGACGTCGACGGCGAGCAGCTGCATCACCGTCAGCGGCAGCGGGATCGCGCCGCCGCCGAGGGCGAAGACGACGTAGGGGGCGAGCTCCGGCGTCAGGTGGGCGAAGATGTAGACGATGAACTTGCGGATGTTGTCGTAGATCCGCCGGCCCGCCGCGACGGCGGCGACGATCGTCGCGAAGTTGTCGTCGGTGAGGACCATCGTCGAGGCCTCGCGGGCGACATCGGTGCCGGAGCGGCCCATCGCGACGCCGATGTCGGCGCGGCGCAGGGCCGGGGCGTCGTTGGCGCCGTCGCCGGTCATCGCGACGACGTGGCCGGCCGCGCGCAGGGCGTCGGCGATCCGCAGCTTCGCCTCCGGGGTCGAGCGGGCGAAGACGAGCTCGCCGCCGGCCGCCAGCGCCTCGTCGAGTTGGGCGTCGCTCATGCTCTCCAGCTGGTCCTCGGAGATCGCCCGGGCGTGGCCGCCGGCGATCCCGATCTGGTTGGCGATCGCCACCGCGGTGCGGGGGTGGTCGCCGGTGACGACGATGATCCGGATCCCAGCCCGGTGGCAGCGGGCGACGGCCGCTTTCACCTCCGGCCGCGGCGGGTCGATCATCGCCACCAGCCCGAGCAGGGTGAGGTCGCGCTCGGCCTCCTCGCGGCGCTGAGGGACGGCACCGCCGAGCCGGCGGCGCGCCACCGCCAGCACCCGCAGCCCTTCGTCAGCGAAGCGATCGGTGGCGGCGTGGACCTCGGCGCGGGTGGGCTCGTCGAGGAGGCGCGACCCGTCGCCGACGGCGATCGCCGTGCAGCGCGGCAGGATCGACTCCGGCGCTCCCTTCGCGTTCAGCCACAGATCCCCTTCGACCCCGTCGACCGTCGACATCAACTTCAGCCCGGCGTCGAAGTGAAATTGGGCGCGGCGCCTGTTCGCGCGAGCCCCGGCGTCGGTATCGACCCCCAGCTCCGCCGCCGCCAGCACCATCGCCCCCTCGGTCGGGTCCCCCACCGCCTCCCCACCCTCAAGCCGCGCGTTGTTGCAGGCGAACATCGCCTCCCCCAGCGCCCGCCCCTCCCACCGAACTGCATCAACTTGGCTACCTGCTGGGTAGCCAAGTTGATGCA
>CAMLHB010000142.1 GCA_946479725.1 uncultured Actinomycetes bacterium
GGCCCGCTGTCGCACCCAACGACCGGGCAGCATAGTCAAAACCGTGCGCTTAAGCAGCCTTTAGGCCGCCGTCGGCTCCGCCAGCCGCCGCGCCTCGCGCAGCCCAGCGGCCATCGCCAGGACCGCGGCCAGGCGCTCGTCGGGGTCGCCGGCGACCCGCACCGCGGCCGTCTGCTCGCGCCATTCGTAGAGCGCCCCTTCCACCTGCTCGGAAAGAACGCCCGCCGCCTCGGAGTCGAGCTCGACGCCGGTGACGCTGAGACGGCCGCCGCGAAACTCGACGCTGCGGGCGCCGGCGAGGCCGAGCTCGATCCGCGCCTGCTGCAGCTTCAGCAGGTTCTCGGCCTGCGGGGGCAGCGGCCCGAAGCGGTCGCCGAGCTCGTCGCGGATCGCCCGCAGCTGACCCGGCTCGCGGGCGGCGACGATGCGGCGGTGGATATCGATCTTCGCCGCCTCGAAGGGGACGAAGGTCGCCGGCAGGTAAGCGTCGACGGGGACGTCGAGGCGGACCGGCTCCGGCGCCTCCTCGCGCTCCTCCCCCTCCACCTCGGCGGCGAGAGCGACGGCTTCGTCGATCATCTGGCAGTAGAGCTCGAAGCCGACCGCGGCGACGTGACCGGACTGCTCGTCGCCGAGCAGGTTGCCGGCGCCGCGGATGTCGAGATCCCGCATCGCGATCCGGAAGCCGGAGCCGAGCTCGGTGTGGTCGGCGAGGGTCGAGAGCCGCGCCGCCGCCTCCTCGGTCAGCGCCTCGGCCGAGGGGTAGAGCAGGTAGGCGAAGGCGCGCTCGCGGGAGCGGCCGACGCGGCCGCGGATCTGGTAGGCCTGACTGAGCCCGAGCTGGTCGGCGCGCTCGACGATCAGCGTGTTCGCGGTCGGGATGTCGAGGCCGGACTCGATGATCGTCGTCGTCACCAGGCAGTCGGCCTCGCCGCGCAGGAAGGCCAGCATCGTCTCCTCGAGCTGGTGCTCGTCCATCTGGCCGTGCGCTTCGAGGAAGCGCGCCCCCGGGACCAGCGCCCGCAGCCGCTCGGTCGTCTCCGGCAACGAGTCGATCCGGTTGTGGAGGACGAAGGCCTGGCCCTTGCGCTCCAGCTCCCTGTTGATCGCCTTGCCGACCAGGTCCTCGTCGTAGGGGCCGACGTAGGTGCGGACCGGGCGGCGGCCCTCGGGCGGGGTCTCGATCACCGAGATGTCCCGCAGCCCGGCGAGGCTCATCTGCAGGGTGCGCGGGATCGGCGTCGCCGAGAGCGCGAGCACGTCGACCTTCAGCTTCAGCTGGCGCAGCAGCTCCTTCTGCTTGACCCCGAAGCGCTGCTCCTCGTCAACGACGACGAGGCCGAGCTCCCTGGCACGGACGTCGCGGGAGAGCAGGCGGTGGGTGCCGATGAGGACGTCGACCTTGCCCGCCTCGAAGTCCTTGAGCACCGCTTTCACCTCGGCCTGCGGGCGCAGACGGGAGATGCCCTCGACCCGGAACGGGAGGTCGGCGAGCCGCTCGCGGAAGGTGCCGAAGTGCTGCTGAGCGAGGATCGTCGTCGGCACCAGGACCATCACCTGCCTGCCGTCGGAGGCGGCCTTGACCGCGGCCCGCAGCGCCACCTCGGTCTTGCCGAAGCCGACGTCGCCGCAGACCAGCCGGTCCATCGGCCGCTCCGACTCCATGTCCGCCTTGACCGCCTCGATCGCTTCCATCTGGTCGGCGGTCTCGCGGTAGGGGAAGGCGGTCTCCATCGCGATCTGCCATTCGGAGTCGGGCGGGAAGGCGTGGCCCTTGCGGGCGCGGCGCTCGGCGTAGAGGTTGAGCAGCTCCCCGGCCAGGGCGCCGGCCGCTTTGCGGGCCCGCGCCTTCATGTTCTGCCAGCGTTTGCCGCCCAGCGCCGAGAGGGTCGGTTCGCCGCCGGCGCCGACGTAGCGGCTCAGCTTCGCCAGCTGGTCGGTGGGGACGTAGACGCGGTCCTCGCCCTGGTATTCGAGGTAGAGGTAGTCGCGGGTGACGCCGCCGACCTCGCGGGTCTCGAAGCCGGCGAAGCGGGCGACGCCATGGTCCTCGTGGACGACGTAGTCGCCGACCCGCAGTTCGCTGAAGGCGAGGCGGCCGCGACCGGCGCCAGGGGCCGGCTCCTCGCTGCGGCGGCGGTGGACGAGACGGCGGAAGGGATAGACGGCGAGCTTCAACTCCGGGCTGACGAAGCCCTCGCGCAGGCGCGCCTCGGCGAAGGAGAGGCCGGGATCGGGCGAGAGGCGGCCGCCTTCGAGGATGCGCGCGTCGAGGCGGTCGAGGCCGTAGCGGGCGCGGTCGGCCTCGCCCCGGCTGTCGAAGGTGACGACGGCGCGGTACCCGGAGCGGACCAGTTTCTCCAGCTCGCCCTCGGCCTCCTTGACGCTGCGGGCGGGGGACTCCGCGCGGGCGGCGCGGAAGGCGTCCTCGTCCTCGTCGCCGGCGCCGGTCAGGCCCAGCGCCGCCCGCTCGGCCAGCGGCGCGGCGACGTCGACGTAAAGGTGCTGGGCGTCCTCGGCGTGCATCGCCGTGGTCACATCCTCCCAGTGATCGCGCAGCGCCGGCTCGATCTCCTCCTCGCCGACCAGGACCACGGCGGCGGCCTCGGGAACCGACTCCAGCGGCGCCCGGAAGTGCTCCAGCGGCAGCGCTTCGGCCAGGTTCGGGGATTCGGTGCCCTCCTCCTCGGCGGCCATCGCCGCCAGCTCGGCCAGCTCGCGGTGCTCGGCGTCGAGCTCGGCCGCCGGCGCCAGCTCGACCCGCTCGGCCTCGCCGAGCGAACGCTGGGTGAAGGTCGAGAACCAGCGCATCGACTCGACCTCGTCGCCGAACAGCTCAATCCGCACCGCCCGTTCCTCGGTCGCCGGGTAGACGTCGAGGATGCCGCCGCGGACGGCGAACTGACCCCGCTCCTCGACCTGCTCGACCCGTTCGTAGCCGGCGGCGACGAGGTCGCTGGCGATCCCATCCAGCTCCACCAGCTCGCCGAGGGAGATCGCAAAGCCGGCCGGCCGCAGGGAGGCGTCCGGAACCGCCTCCGCCAGCGCCGTCGCCGAGGCGACGACCACCGCGTCGGCCTCGCTTCCGAGCGCATCAAGCGCGTCGATCCGCAGCCCCACCAGGTGCGGCGGGGGCGTCACGTGGGAGGCGTAGCCGGTGCCGCGTGAGGGATAGAGGCGGACCCGGCGCGGCGCCAGGTAGGCGCGCAGGTCGGCGGCGAGGTCGCGGGCGGAGCGATCATCGGGCGCGACCAGCAGCGCCGGCCGCTCGGCCAGCCCCCGGTCGTCCTCCAGCAGCGCCGCCAGCAGCAGCGGCCGCAGCATCGTCGAGGCCCGGACCGTCGCCCGCTCCCCGCCCTCCGCCGCCGCCCGCGCGCGCGAGGCGAGCGCGTGCACGCGCTCGTTCTCGGCGGCGATGTCGATGAGAGGCCTGAGGCTCATGGGCAGCACGAACGCCCGGATCGGGCGATCCGGGACTGGGAAGCGATTCTAGGGTTCGGCCGGATCGGGCCGCAGACGGCGCCATCGCGCGCCCCGCCCGACGCTTTCGGCCGCCAGCAGGCCTTCGTCGCGCATTGCTCGCAGCGCCAGCCGGATGGTCGGGTCGCTGACCCCGGGGATCGCCCGGCGCACGTCCCCGATCTTGAATTCGGCCGGGGCCTCCTGAAGCGCCCAGCGGCGAATCCGCTCCTGCTTGTTGCCGGTTTCCGACCCCCTCCCCGCCACGACCCGCCTTTCGAAGTCCTCATAGGACTCGGCGAGGATCCGCAGCAGGTATTCCGTCCAGGGCCAGATCGTGTGCTCCCCCTCGTGCCAACCGCGCTGCGACTCTTCGAGCGCCAGGTAGTACGCGTTCTTGGTCTCGTAGATCCGCTGCTCGACGCTGACGTAGCGGGCAACCCCGTACTCGAGCCGCAGCAGCTCGTGGGTCGTCGCCAGCCGCGCCAACCGCCCGTTCCCGTCCGGGACGGGATGGACCGCGAGCAGATCGAGGACGAACGCGGCAAGGGCGATCAGCGGATGGACCGACCCTCCTTCCAGGGTGTACCGGTAGCCGGAGCAGAGTCCCGACAGCAGCCCCTCGGTCTCGCGCCAGGGCGGCGGCCGGAAGATGATCCGGGTCGTTCCGTCGGAGAGACGATCGGCGATCCGGTTGTCCTCGCGCTTGAGATTGCCGCCGAGCTGATCGGTGTGGACGAGCATCTTCCGGTGCAGCTCGAGCAAGCGCGGCACCCCCGGGAACTCGAGACGTTCGTCCCGCATCAAGCCGTCCAGCGCGTCGGCGTAGCCGGCGAACTCGCGCTCGTCGCGGTTGCGGAAGCGCGGGGGGCTGGCGCTGGCGAGGCTCTCCGCCCGGGTCGGCTCGACCTCGACCCCCTCGATCGCGTTGGAGGCGGTAATCGACTCCACCTTCGTCTGCCGCGCCAGCCTCCGCAGCAGCTCAGGGACCTGGTCTTCGAAGAGCTGCTGCCTGCCGCTGCCCTTGTCGACTGCCCTCAGCAGCACTCCCAGAGCTGGGGGCATGTCGGCGAACGTCCGAACAGGGTCCTGAAAGCTCCTCATTGAGGTAACTTAGCAAGAATTGAGATAAAAAATGGAGTTAATTATCCCTTTAACGACCTAATTACCTGATAATTATCCCAAATAGGATGTGAGCGACGTGGTCAGTCGACAGTTGGCAGACCCGGTCCCGACCTCTGCCACTCAACCTGGCCCCTTCCCTCGGCGGCGGAGCGGCCGACGACGTCGTCCCACTCGTGCAGCATCCGCTTCAGCCGGGCGGTCGCCTCGGGCGGGTGGGCGGCGACTTCGGCGGCCAGCTCCAGCGCCGCCTGCTCGGTGCCGGCGGCGGGGGCGACGCGGTTGACGAGGCCGAGCCGCAGCGCCTCGTCAGCGCCGACCGTACGGGAGCTGAGCAGGAGGTACTTGGCGGCGGCGAGGCCGCAGAGGGTGACCAGGCGGGCCGGGCCGACCGGGACGCCGAGGGCGGCGCCGGGGAAGCGCATCCGCAGGTTGGAGCCGCCGACCCGCATGTCGCAGGCGACGGCGATCTCGGCGCCGCCGCCGACGACGTCGCCGTGGCAGGCGGCGATCGTCGGCTTCGGGAAATCGACGACCTGGTCGTAGAGGTCGGCGAAAAGCTGCATCCGCCGCACCCTGCCCTCGCCGTCGAGCTGCTCCCGCACGTCGGCCCCGGCCGAGAGACCGAGGTGGTCGGCGGAGCTGATCACCAGCACCCGCACCGCCTCGTCGCCGCGCGCCACCGCCAGGTGCTCGAGCAGCTCGACCAGCATCTGGGTGTTGATCGCGTTGCGGGCCTGGGGCCGGTTGAGGCGGATCACCGCCACCCCGTTCTCATCAACCCAGTAGCTCGTGACCTCGTTCTCGGATGCGGTGCCGTTCTCAGCGCTCATGATTCGGAAGCTATCCGCTCGACCAGGCGCTCGGTCTCCTCGGCGGCATCGGCGACCAGGCCCTCGACCTCGGCTTTCGGCTCGCTGAAGCGGCCGAGCACGTAGGCGGAGACGATCTCCGGGTCGGTGGAATCCGGCCGACCCACCCCGACCCGAACCCGCCAGAACTCCGGGTCGCCGAAGCCGCGTTTGAGGCTCTTGAGCCCGTTGTGACCGGCGAGACCGCCACCGAGCCGGGGCTTGATCTCGCCGAAGGGCAGGTCGATCTCGTCGTGGACGACGACGACCCGGTCGAGCGGCACCTTCAGCGAGCCGCGCGCCGGCCCGGCCGAGGTGCCGGATTCGTTCATGTAGGTGCGCGGCTGCAGCAGCGCCACCCGCGGGCCCCCAGGCCGCGTCCGCCCTTCGGAGATGACGCCGTTGAACTTCTGCTTCGGCTTCGGCAGCTGCCAACGCTCGGCCAGCTCGGCCGCCACCGCGAAACCGACGTTGTGGCGAGTGCGCTCGTACTCCGGTCCCGGGTTACCGAGCCCGACGATCAGGATCCGGTCGCCCTGCTCGCCGCCCTCGCGGCGGCGGAACGGCGACAGCGGTTACTCGCCCTCGGAGTCGCCCGAGTCGCCGCCACCCTCGCCCTCGGCGGCTTCGCCCTCGGCGCCCTCGCCCTCGCCGACGACCTCGGTCTCCTCCTCGACCTCGGGGGCGACCTCTTCGACCCGCGGCGGCGAGAGGGTGACGATGGTGATCTCCTCGGGGTCCTCGGCGACGAATTTGACCCCGTCGGGGACGGCGACGGCGGACAGCTGGAGCGTCTCGTTGATCTCCATCGCCGAGACGTCGACGACGATGTTGTCGGGG
>CAMLHB010000143.1 GCA_946479725.1 uncultured Actinomycetes bacterium
AGACGAGGTCGTCCGTCAGCTGCCGCTCCTCCTCGGGGATCTCGCCGTAGGGGGTGATGTGGTTGGGGTTGACCATCGCCAGGTCGAGGCCAGCCTCGACGCAGTGGTGGAGGAAGACGCTGTTCAGCACCGCCCGCGGCCGCGGCGAGACGCCGAAGGAGACGTTGGAGACCCCGAGCGAGGTCTTGACGTCGAGGATCTCCGCCTTGACCCGGCGGATGCCCTCGATCGTCTCCACCGCCGAGGTCCGCCACTCCTCGTCCCCGGTGGTGAGGGTGAAGGTCAGCAGGTCGAAGATCAGCGCCTCGGGGTCGAGCCCGTGTTCGCCACAGGCGATGTCGCGGATCCGTTCGGCGATCTCGACCTTGCGGTCGGCCGTCTTCGCCATCCCGACCTCGTCGATCGTCAGCGCGATCAGCGCCGCCCCGTGGGCCTTCGCCAGCGGGATCACCACGTCGGCCTTGTCGCGGCCGGCCTCGAGGTTGATCGAGTTGACGATCGCCCGCCCGGGGATCGTCTCCAGGGCGGCTTTGATCACGTCCGGCTCGGTCGAGTCGACCTGGATCGGGGCCGGCTGGGTGAGCGAGATCCGCTTGACGACCGCGCTCATCTGCGCGTCCTCGTCCTGGCGCTCGGTCAGGGCGACGCAGGTGTCGAGCACGTGGGCGCCGCCTTCGACCTGGTCTTCGGCGACCTGGACGAGGCCGTCGTAGTCGTCGGCCAGCAGCAGTTCCTTGGCCTTTTTCGAGCCCTGCGAGTTGACCCGCTCGCCGACCAGGGTGGGGCGCGGCTCCTGCACCAGCGGGGTCGAGGTCATCATCGAGGAGACCTCGATCGGCCCCGGCCCTGGGCGTTCGCCGGGAACCTTGCCGTCGACGCGCTCGCGGATCGCGGCGATGTGCTCCGGCGTCGTCCCGCAGCAGCCGCCGACGATGCCGACGCCGTAGCGGTCGACGAACTCGCCCAGCGTCGCCGCCAGGGGCTCGGGCTTTTCGGGGAAGATCGTCTCGCCGTCGGGCCCCTGCAGCGGCAGGCCGGCGTTGGGGATGCAGTGGACCGGCAGCGTGCAGTTCTCGCAGAGGAAGCGGATCGCGTCGCGCATGTCCTCCGGTCCGGTCGAGCAGTTGAGCCCGATCACGTCGACGTCGAGCGCGGTCAGCGTCGTCAGCACCGAGCGGATGTCGGTCCCGAGCAGCATCTTGCCGCCGTTCGGCAGCAGCGAGACGCTGCACTGGATCGGCAGCTTGCGCCCGGTCTCGGCGAAGGCCTCGCGGGCGCCGAAGATCGCCGCCTTGACCTCGAGGATGTCCTGCGCGGTCTCGATCATGATCAGGTCGGCGCCGCCTTCGACCAGGCCCTGCGTCTGCTCGGCGAAGACCTCGACCAGGCGCCCGAAGGAGATGTCGCCCAGCGTCGGATCGGTCGAGGCGGGGAGGAAGCCGGTCGGCCCGACCGAGCCGGCGACGAAGCGATCTTCGCCCGCAGCCCTGCGCGCGATCTCCGCCGCCTTCGTGTTGATCTCCAGCGTGTGCTCGCCGAGGCCCCACTCCTCGAGCTTCAGCCGCGAGCCCTGGAAGCTGTCGGTCTCGACCACCTCGGCGCCGGCCTCCAGCATCGAGGCATGGACCCCCTCGATCACGTCCGGCCGGTTCAGCACCAGCGCCTCATGGCACTTGCCCTCCAGCCCCCCGTAATCCTCCTGCGTGAGGTCGAACATCTCCAAAGTCGCGCCCATCCCGCCGTCAAAGACGACCACGCGCTCCTTCGTCGCAGCTATGTAATCCCGCTCGGCCATGAACCTAAAGAGGCTACCGAGCCGAAAAGGCTCAGCGGCGAAGGCCGAGTTTGCGGCGCCAGTCGCGGGCGCCGAAGAAGCGGGAGATCGGGGCGAGGAGGCGGCGGCGGGACTTGGTGTAGGGGTACCAGGTGGGCTCGCGCTTGCCGCCGAAGCGGGTGATGACGAGGGACTCGGAGCGGCAGTACTTCTTGATCCCCGCTTCGCCGTGGCGGGTGCCGATCCCGGACTGCTTCCAGCCGCCCATCGGCACGTCCATCGCGAAGTAGTTGACGAGGACGTCGTTGACGTTGATCGCGCCGCACTCAACCCGGCGGGCGACCTGCTCGGCCCGCTCGCGCTCGCCGAAGACCGATCCGGAGAGGCCGTAGCGGCTGTCGTTGGCCAGCTCCAGCGCCTCCTCGGCATCGCGCACCTTCATCACCCCGACCACCGGCCCGAAGGTCTCGTCGCGCATCACCTTCATCGAGTGGTCGACGTCGACCAGCACCGTCGGCTCGAAGTAGTCGCCGGGACCCTCGACCCGCTTGCCGCCGGTCAGCGCCCGGGCGCCGGAGGCGAGGGCATCGCTGACGTGGTCCTCGACGATCGCCGTCTGGTTCGGCGAGGTCATCGCCCCGACGTCCTTGGGGTTCGAGGCGTCGTCGGAGCCCTGGCGCAGCCGCCCGACCTCCGCGGTCAGCTTGTCGACGAAGGCGTCGTAGGCGGGCCCCTCGACGTAGATCCGCTCGACCGACATGCAGATCTGGCCGGAGTTCATCATCCCGCCCCAGGCCGCGGCGTTGGCGGCGCGGTCGAGGTCGGCGTCGGCAAGGACGATCATCGGGTCCTTGCCGCCGAGCTCGAGGCTGACGGGGGTCAGCGTCTCCGCCGCCCGCGCCATCACCTTGCGGCCGGTGCGGTCGGAGCCGGTGAACTGGACGAAGTCGACCGCGTCGACCAGCGCCCCGCCGGTCTCGCCGACTCCCTGGACGCAATCGAAGACGTCGGGGCCGCCGATCTCGTGCTTCCAGGCCTCGATCACCTCGGCTACCCCCAGCGGCGTGAACTCGGAGGGCTTGATGACGACTGCACAGCCGGCCTGCAGGGCCGGGATCGAGTCGCCGAGGGAGAGGATCAGCGGGAAGTTCCAGGGGCTGATGATCCCGACCACCGGGTGCGGCCGGTACTGGACGCGCAGCTTCTTCGCCGCCAGCAGCGGGGTGTGGGGGCGGACGCTCTCCTCGCCGATGAAGCCGGCGGCGCGGGTCCCGTAGAAGTTGATCAGGTCGGCGAGGTAGCCGGGCTCGTTGCCGGCGTCGGCCCGGACCTTGCCGGTCTCCGCCTGCATCGTGTCGAGCACCTGCTCTTCGTTGTCAAGCAGCCAGTCGCGCAGCTTGCCGAGCCAGTGGTAGCGGCCCTCGATCCCCATCGCCTCCCACTCGGGCTGGTTGGCGCGGACCCGGGCGACGGTGTCAGCGACGGCCTCCGGCGAATCGACCGGGATCGCCTTGATCAGCTCGCCCGTCCCGGGGTTGTGAACCTCGATCGAGTCGGCCGCAGCGGCCGGCGCTCCGTTCGTCTCGGTACCGCGTGCCGCCGTTCCGCTCTCCACCACCGCTCCCTTCGCCCGTTTGGCTGGTCAGCCAACTTTAGCGGCGATTCAGAGCTTGGTGACGATCACCCCGAGCAAACCGAGCATCCCGGTCATGACGCCGCCGATGATGCCGAACCCGATTTGCATGGTTCGGTTGAGCTGCTCGAACCTCACGTCCACGTCCTTCTGGCGTGCCATCTCGTTTCGTTGCTGGCGCAGCTCGGCTTTCACGTCGCGAAAGCCCTCATCCATATGGCCCTTGAGGTCGTCGAGGCGCTCGTCGGTCCAGCTTTCTCTTGGTGTCATGACTGCCATGAAACCAAGTGTAGACAAAAAGATGCCACGAAATGCGCGCAGAAAGTAAAATCTTCTGCGCGTCAGCGGGGGACGAGCCGGTAGACCGGCCCTTCCAGCGAGGCCACGTAGAGCCGGTGGCGCTGGTCTTCGCCGAAGGAGCTGGGACTCTGGACCCGGAGGCCGAGCTTGCGGTCTCCGCTCGCCCGCTCCAGGTGCGGGACGAGCGAGCGCAGCTGGCCCTCGCAGAGGTCGGCGTAGACGTAGCGGCCGCGCAGGCTCGGCAGGCGGCGGTCCCGGGCGACGTAGCCGCCGATGATCGAGCAGCTGCCGTCGCGGCTGTGCGGGTAGGCGAAGATCGGCTTGACGGTGCCGCCGGGGTCGGGCGTGCCGCTGTTTTCGTCCGTGTACTTGCTGAAGCCCTCGAAGGCGTCCCAGCCGAAGTTGGCGCCGCCGGCCCTGGCGACGGTCGTGTAGTCGAGCTCCTCGAAGCGGTTCTGGCCGACGTCGCCGATCGCGATCCGCGGCTTCCCGTGCGTGCGGTCGAAGGAGAAGCGGAAGGGGTTGCGGAGGCCGAAGCTGTAGATCTCGTCGCGGCCCGGCTTGCCGACGAAGGGGTTGCTGGCCGGCACCGTGTAGGGCTTGCCGCCGGAGGCGCGCGGATCGATCCGCAGCAGCTTCCCGAGCAGGACGTCCTTGTTCTGGGCGTTGTTGGGAGGGTCGCCGCTGGAGCCGCCGTCGCCGGTGCCGAAGTAGAGGAGGCTGCCGAGGAACTGCAGCTGGCCGCCGTTGTGGTTGGAGTTGACGGGGTGGGGGATGCGGATCACTTCGCGGCGGGAGCCGATGTTGGCGCGGAGCGCGCTGCGGCGCTGGAACTCATCGATCCGGATCGCCCCGTCGCTGTCCGTGTAATAGACGTAGAAGCGCTTGCTGGCCGCATAGTCGGGCGGGAAGGCGACCGAGAGCAGGCCGCGCTCGCCGCCGTAGTTGACGAGGTCTTCGATGTCGAGGAAGTCACCGGCACGGCGGCCGTTCTTCAGCACCGCGATCCGGCCCGGCTGCTCGACGACGAAGAGGAGCTTCGGGAACCCGGGAGCGCCGGTGACGTAGACCGGTGCGTCGAAGGCGCCGACCTTCTTCAGCCCCACGCCCCGCTTGGCGCTTGCCCCGGCTTTCGTCTGGGATGCCGGGGAGCCGTGGTCGTCGGCGGAGCCGCAGGCCGGCAGCGCCAAGGTCAACGCCGAAAGGGCCAGGGTGAGCGCTGCGGCCCTACTTGCCCTTTTTGACTTCAATGATTTCGCCGCTGTCGGTGACTTCGGTTTCCGGCAGTCGGTCGCTGATCTCGGTGGCGAACGAGCCGCCGGGAGCGACGCCGCCTTCGGTCTTCGCCACCGCGGTGCCGCTGACCCCGGCGTCGATCTTGTAGAGCAGGTGGTACTTGCCGGCCCGAACCGCGTTCAGCTTCCAGACCGCCTTGGTCGTCTCGCCGGGCTTCAGCGGGCCGAAGGCGAAGGTCTTCGGGCTCGAGGTCGAGGCGCCGCCGGGGTCGGAGGAGCCGTAAAGGCGCGGGTAGGTCGCCGAGAGCACCCAGACGGGCCGGTCGGGCTGGGCCAGTTCCGGCTGCGGATCGCTGAGCCCGAAGGGGAGCGAGGAGTCTTCGCCTTCCTGCCCCTTGATCGTGAAGCTGACGGTGAGGTTGGGGACGGTGCGCTTGCCGGTGTTGCGGACCCCCAGCTGCAGCAGGGTCGTCTGGCCGAGCTGCTGCGCCGTCGGGAAGCTCGCTTCGGTCACCTTGACGTGGAAGGTCCCGCTCGGTTCGTTGTCGGAGCTGCTGCCGCCGCAGGCACCGAGCAGCGCCGCCACCGCCAGCGCCGCGAACCCGGTCGCGGTGGCTCGGAGGCGGGTCCGCCGGGAATGTCTTCCGGTCCCCCGCAAAGCGGCCCGAACATAGCACGGGGTTTCCCGGGTTTCGCAGGCGTTTCCGCCCCTTGCCGGGGGTTAGCCGGATCTCAACACGGGGCTAACGGAGAGGGGGTCGGCATCCCCTAGACTCCCGCCCACCGAGCGGGGCGCCCGCGCGCGTGCGGTCGCAGCTCGGATGGAGGAGATTGATGGTCGGATCCGCGGTCAACAGGGCGTTCCTGCCCGCTAAGTCCCTGTTCGAACAGGTGGGGGAGATGATGATCCTCACCGCGCGGACGATCGTCTCCGCGGTGAGACCGCCGTACCCCTACGGTGAGGAGTTCATCGGCCAGTTCCTCTTCGCCCTGCAGCTCTGCTGGTTCCCGCTGCTGGTCTCGACCGTCGCCTTCGGCTTCGGCGCCCCGGGCCTGCAGGCGGCGAACTTCCTCTCGCTGTTCGGCGCCCTCGACCGGCTCGGCGGCTTCTTCGTCCTCGCCTCGATCCGCGAGTTCGCACCCTTCGTGACCGCCGTCGTCGTCGCCGGGGTCGCCGGCACCGCGATCACCGCCGACCTCGGCGCCCGGAAGATCCGCGAGGAGCTCGACGCCCTCCAGGTGCTCGGCGTCGACCCGATCAAGAACCTGGTCGTGCCGCGCTTCCTGGCGC
>CAMLHB010000144.1 GCA_946479725.1 uncultured Actinomycetes bacterium
GGCCTCGCCCTCATGGCCGGCGTCGACGTGAAGGAGATCGGCTCCCACCCCTTCGGTTCCGGGCCGGCGATCGGCCGCGGCTCGACCCTCTCGCCCAAGGTCTTCGAGCTGCTGGTGGAAACCGCCGAGGCCGAGGGCATCGAGCACTCGGTCAGCGCCAGCGGCCGCGGCACCAGCACCGACGCCGACGTCCTGCAGATCTCCCGCGCCGGCATCCCCACCGGCCTCGTCTCGATCCCGCTCCGCTACATGCACTCCCCGGTCGAGATGGTCGACCTCCGCGACGTCGAGGCCACGGTGGAACTGCTTGCTGCCTTCGGGCGCCGCCTCAGCTCTGACTGGGACCTGAGTCGCTGAAGCTCCTATCCGGGTCGGAGGGACGGGTGCCCCTCTCGCTCCCTGGGTTCCTCGCCTTTAACGAGCCTTCTCTCGCCGAGTGGTCTGTGCGAGGAACAGGACGCCGGTCGCGAGAGGGGCACCCGTCCCTCCAGCCGAGAGCGCGAAGAAGTTCAGCCTTTTCACCGAGGCCGCAATAACCCGTATACAGCCCGGGTTTCTGCGGCCCCGACGATCTCCGTATTAAAGAAGCTGTCGTAAAGGGCGCCGGTGAGGGTGCCCCGGGTACTCAGCATGGAGCTGGGCCAGCAACCTCGAGGCGACAGCTATTAGACGCATCTCCCAGCGGAGGTGCTCCCGGGGCACCCCCACCGGCGCCCTCCCCACCACCAGCTAAACAGCGGCCAGCTCTGGCTCGTAGTCGTCGAGGAAGACGAGGTCGCGGCCGCCTGCCTTGGCGGCGTAGAGAGCCGCGTCGGCGCGGGCGAGGAGGTCGTCGCAGTCAACGGTGGCCGGTTCGGCGACGGCGGCGCCGATGCTGAGGGATACCGGGACGCCGACCGGGCGGCGCTCGCGGACCGCGACCCGCAGGCGCTCGGCGATTTCCAGCGCCTCCTCGTGGCCGGCGCCGGGGAGCATGACCAGGATCTCCTCGCCGCCAACCCGGTAGATCGAGTCGCCGGCCCGCAGGGTCGCCCGCATCGTGTAGGCAACGTCCTGGAGGACGGCGTCGCCGGCGGCGTGGCCGAACTGGTCGTTGACCCGCTTGAAATGGTCGAGATCGCAGAGGAGGAAGGCATGGGAGAGACCGGCGACGGGGTCGCAGGGCTGGCCGTTCAGCTCCGAGAGCCGCTGCTCGAGCGCATTGCGGTTGAAGAGCCCGGTCAGCGGGTCGAGGGTGGAGCGACGGCGGTGGGCGCGATCGGACTCGACCAGGGCGCCGCTGAGGATGACGGTGCTGAGGATCAGCGCCGCGATCGCGATCAGGAGGTCACGTTGCTCCCAGGCCGCCTGGGGGTCGGGCACGACAGCGGCGAGCAGGAACATCGCGACGACGTAAACCGTTCCTCCGACGATGCCGCGCGGCTCGAAACGGAAACCGAGCGTGGCGGCGGGCAGGGCGAACCAGACGAGCACGGGGCTGGTGGCACCGCCGGTGGCCATCGCGCTGGCCGCGATCAGGGCCGGCAACGCCGCCCAGGCCCCGGCGATCCAGAGCGCCGGCCGCATGCTCCTGCGCATGAAGCGATCGGCGACCGCGAAACCAGCGAGGCCGAGGCCGAGGAGGGCGATCCACCAGTAGCCCAATGATCTGCCGCCACTGACCGCCAGCGCCAGAGCGAGGATGCCGAAGCAGGCCGCGCGGTAGCGGCGCACGCGGTTCTCCATGTCGAGCAGGCGCTCGCGGCGCGCTTCCTCGTGGATCGAGACCAGAGTGTCCCGTGGCTTACCCATGCCAGGGCATCGGCAGGGCCCGCTGCATCGCTTGAATTTGAACGATTAGCCGGGTCCCGGTGAAAGAGGAACGCCAGCGTTTAGCCCACCAGCTGCAGCTCTTTCGGCAGCGAGCTGAGGTTCCGGAGACCGTCCTCGGTGACGACGACGAGGTCCTCGATCCGCACCCCGAGCTCGCCGGCCAGGTAGATGCCCGGCTCCACGGTGACGACTTCGCCCGGAGCGAGGACGTCCTCGGAGCGTTGCGAGAGGCGTGGCCCCTCGTGCACCTCCAGCCCGACCCCGTGGCCGAGTGCGTGGCCAAAACGCTCGCCGTGGCCGGCCTCGTCGATCACCTGGCGGGCGGCGGAGTCGACGTCCTCTCCCTTGACGCCGGCGCGGATCGCCTCCAGCCCGGCCGCCTGGGCGCGGAGGACGACGCCGTAGACCGCCCGCGCCTCCTCCCCCGGCTCGCCGGCGGCGAAGGTGCGGGTGCCGTCGGAGCAGTAGCCGTCGAGCTGCGCCCCCATGTCGAAGACGACCAGCTCCCCGCGCCCGATCTCCCGCTCGCCGGGCTCGGCGTGCGGCAGCGCCCCGTTGGGTCCGGCGGCGACGATCGCCGGGAAGGAAGGGTCGCCGCCGAGCTCGCGGATCCGCGCTTCGGTCGCCCGCGCGACGTCGCGCTCGCGCCGGCCGAGGAGTCCCTGCTCGAGCGTCCAGGTCAGGACCTCGTCGGCGAGCTTCGAGGCCTCGGCGATCGCCGCCAGCTCCGCCTCGTCCTTTACCCGGCGCAGATCCGCCGCCTTGCCGCCGGCGGCGACCATCTCGGTCCCCTCCCCCAGTTTCTCCTTCAGTTTCCCCAGCAGGCGGACCGAGACCTGGTCGTCTTCGAATCCGACCCGGCCCTGCAAGTGCTCGGCGATCCCCTTCAGCCAGTCGTTGGCGATCGTCAGCGCCTCCCACCCCTCGACCTCGGCGGTGGCGCGCTCGGTGTAGCGGAAGTCGGTGAGGAAGAGGCGGAGGCCGGGCCCGCAGATGCAGGCGCCGTTGGTGCCGGTGAAGCCGGTCAGGTAGCGGACGTTGGTGAGGTCGGTGACCAGGTAGCGGTCGAGCTCGGCCTCGGCCAGCAGTGCCTCGAGCCGGTCGCCGCGGCCGCGCATCAGGAGGCGACGCCGAGCTTGCGAGCCAGCAGCTCCAGGGCCTCGCGGTAGCCGTCGGGGCCCTTGCCGGCGACCTTGGCGAGGACGAGGCCGTCGAAGACCGAGAGCCGGCGCCAGTCGTCGCGGGCCTCGACGTCGGAGAGATGGACCTCGACCGCCGGCAGCCGCGTTAGCTCCAGTGCGTCGGCGATCGCCCGGCTGTAATGGGTCCAGGCGCCGGCGTTGACGATCACCGAGTCCGCGAGGCCGTCAGCCGAGCGGTGAAGGTATTCGCAGAACTCGCCCTCGGCGTTGGTCTGGAAGAAGATCGGTTCCAACCCCAGCTCCCGCGCCCAGTCAAGGATCTTCGCCTCCAGCTGCGAGAGCGAGATGCCCCCGTAAATCGACGCGTCCCGCCGCTCCAGCACGTCGAAGTTGACCCCGTGCAGGACGGCGACTCGGTTGCTGACGCTGGTCATGCGTAGAGCTCCTCCACGGCAGCCCTGACCTTAGCCTCCCCGACGATCTGGCCGGTGCGGGGCTTGCCGGGCTCGGAGAGGAGGACGAAGCCGACGCCGGCGGCGGTGCGCTTCTTGTCGCGCTGGAGAACGTCGAGGATCGTGTCGACCTCGATCGAGAAGTCGAGTTTCACGGGCAGGCCGTGCCGTCGCAGGATCTCTGCGCACTCGTCGCGCAACTGCGGCGCCTCCGAGAGCCGCAGCGCCGCCAGCAGCCCCAGCGAGATCGCCTCGCCGTGGCGGTAGCGCATGTAGTCGCTGGCCGCCTCGATCGCGTGACCGACCGTGTGGCCGAGATTGAGGACGTTGCGCAGGCCGGCGTCGCGCTCGTCGGCGGCGACGATCGCGCACTTGTAGCGGGCGCAGGCGAAGACGACGTCGGCGAGGTCGTCGACGTCCAGATCCTCGATCGCGCGCACCCGCTCCCAGAGCGAGCCGCCGGCCAGCAGGCCGGTCTTCAGCGCCTCGACGAAACCGGCGGCGAGCTCCTCCGCCGGCAGCGTCTCGAGGGTCGCGGTGTCGGCGAGGACGGCGGCCGGTAGGTGGTAGGCGCCTGCGTAGTTCTTTCCCTCGGGCAGGTCGACCCCCGTCTTGCCGCCGTATGCAGAGTCGACCTGGGCCACAAGCGTCGTCGGCACGTGGATCGCCGGCACCCCGCGCTGGTAGAGATGGGCGCAGAAGCCGGCAAGATCGCCGACGACCCCGCCGCCGAGGGCGACCACGTGGTCTTCGCGGGTCATCCCATCCTGGGCGAGCTCACGCAGAACCCGCTCGGCCCAGGCCATCGTCTTCGCCGTCTCCCCCGGCTCGACCTCGACCGACGCCGCCAGCGGCTCCAGTCGCGAGGCGAAGATCGAGCCGACGACCTGATCGGTGACGAGGAAGCGCCGGCTCTCCAGCGGCCACCAGCGGCTCACAAGAACGTTGGGCCCGACCACGACCGGGTAATCCCCAGAGGCACTCGAAGCCCACAGCAACCGCGTCCCCTCCGGCATCTCCGCCAGCGCCTGGATCGCCGGCAGCGCCCGCGCGACCACGCCCTCGTCGGCCATCGGCACCACCGCGTCGGCCAGCTCCTCGTAGAGCGGCAGGCGCTCGGCGAGCAGGCGCTCGACATCGGCTTCGCTCGTCGCCAGCGGCCGCTCGGTGCCCTCGATCCGGCGCCAGGCCGTGGCGGCGTCGATCTCGAGGAGGACGACGGTGTGGCGGTCGAGCGCGTTCCGCACCCGTTCGGAGAGGACGCTGCCGCCGCCCAGGGCGATCGCGCCGCCGTCGGCGTCCTCCAGCAGGAAACCGACGACCTCGGCCTCGCGGGCGCGGAACGCCTCCTCCCCGTCCTCCTCGAACGCTTGGCGGATCGGCTTGCCGAGCTCGGCTTCCATCCGCTCGTCGATCTCCGTCGTCTCCAGGCCGGCCTCGCGGGCGGCGGCGAGCGCGGTGCTCTTGCCGGCCCCCATGAAGCCGATGAAGACGATCGCCGGCCTGCTCACGGCTCAGCCCCGGAAGTCGATTCGCTGCTTGTAGGCGTCGAGCGCAGCCACAACGTCGTCGATGTGGTCGCCGCCGAACTTCTCGCGGTAGCAGCGGGCCAGGGTCAGCGCGACCATCGCCTCGCCGACGACGCCGGCTGCCGGAACGACCGAGGAGTCGGTCCGCTCGCGCAGCGCCTGCGCCGGCTGCTTGGTCTCGGTGTCGACCGAGCGCAGCGGCTTGGTCAGGGTCGAGATCGGCTTCACCGCCGCCCGCACCGAGAGCGGCTGCCCGTTGGTCATCCCGCCCTCGAGGCCGCCGGCGTGGTTGGTTTCGCGGAAGTAGCCGTCCTTCTCCGACCAGAAGATCTCGTCGTGGGCCTCGGAGCCGGGGCGGCCGGCGACGTCCCAGGCTTCGCCGATCGAGACCCCCTTGATCGACTGGATCGAGGCGACGGCGCCCGCCAGGCGCCCGTCGAGCCGGTCTTCCCAGGAGATGTGGGAGCCGATGCCGGGGACGAGGCCGAAGACGAGGACCTCGAAGGTGCCGCCGAGGCTCTCGTTGGCCTTGCGCAGGCGGTTGATCTCCTCGACCATCGCCCTGCTCGCCTCCGGGTCGAGGCAACGGACCGGGTCCTCGTCGACGCTGCCGAAGTCCGCGGGCTTCAGGTCGGGCCGCTCGGCGGCCTTGACCGAGGCGATCTGCAGCACGTGGCTGTGGATCGAAACGCCGAGCCTGGCGAGGAAAGCGCGGGCGATCGTGCCGGCGGCGACGCGGGCGGCGGTCTCGCGGGCGCTCGCCCGCTCGAGGATGTTGCGGATGTCGGAGTGGCCGTATTTCTGGGCACCGATGAGGTCGGCGTGGCCGGGCCGCGGCAGGTGAACCTCGTCGGGGCTGAAGCCCTCGACCGGCCAGGGATTCATCCGCTCCTCCCAGTTGGCGTAGTCGCGGTTGGCGACCAGCAGCGCGATCGGGCTGCCGAGGGTGCGGCCGTGGCGGACGCCGCTGCGGACGTCGACCGTGTCGGTCTCGATCTTCATCCGGCCGCCGCGCCCGTGGCCGAGCTGGCGCCGCGCCATGTCCCGGTCGAGCGCCTCGCGGTCGAGCTCCAGGCCCGCCGGCATGCCCTCGACGATCGCCACGAGACCCGGCCCGTGCGACTCCCCCGCGGTGGTGAAACGGAACGTCGTCATCGCCGGGAAGGCTATCGGGGGACGATTGGCGAGTTAGCCTCGCTATAGGCGGGCTAATTCACCAATCGCGCGCCGCGGCGCGCATCACGGCGAGGTCGGGTTCGCGGCCGGTCCCGATTTCCAGCGAGCGGGCGCCCTGCTG
>CAMLHB010000145.1 GCA_946479725.1 uncultured Actinomycetes bacterium
GCTCGGCTTCGGCTTCCGCGTCGGCTTCCTCGGCCTCCTCCACATGGAGATAGTGCGCGAGCGGCTGGAGCGCGAGTACGACCTCGACCTGCTGGCGACCACGCCGAACGTGCGCTACCTCGTCAACCTCACCAACGGCGAGACGAAGGAGGTCCACAGCCCGACCGACCTGCCCGACCCCGGGGTGATCGAGACGATCGAAGAGCCCTACATCCGCGCCACCCTGATCTGCCCGAAAGAGCAGGTGGGGGCGGTGATGGAGCTCTGCCAGCAACGACGCGGGACCCACGTCGACATGCACTTCCTCAGCCCCGAGCGGGTGCAGATCCGCTACGACCTGCCGCTGGCCGAAATCGTCCTCGACTTCTTCGACCTCCTCAAGAGCTCGACCCGTGGCTACGCCTCGCTCGACTACGAGCCGATCGGCAACCGCGTCTCCGACCTGGTCAAGGTCGACATCCTCCTTGCCGGCGATCGCGTCGACGCGCTCTCGATCATCGTCTTCCGCGACTTCGCCTACGACCAGGGCAAGCGCCTGGTCGGTCGGCTGCGGAAGACGATCCCGCGTCAGCTCTTCGACGTCCCCGTCCAGGCCGCCGTCGGCTCCAACATCCTCGCCCGCGAGACCGTCAAGGCCCTGCGCAAGGACGTCACCGCGAAGCTCTACGGCGGCGACGTCACCCGCAAGAACAAGCTGCTGAAGAAGCAGAAAGCGGGGAAGAAACGGATGAAGTCGGTGGGCCGGGTCGAAGTGCCGCAGGAGGCGTTCCTGGCGGTCTTGGAGATTGACGAGTAGCGCTTGGCGGGCCGGTCCTGCCCGGCTGGCCGCCTAGCCAATAGACTGCCCCGCCATGCAATTGAAGACTGATGCAGTTGGGAAGGAATGGCCCGGCACCACCTACCAGGTGGGGCGGGAGAAGATCAAGGAGTACGCGAACGCGCTGGGGATCGACAACCCGGTCCACTTCGACGTCGAGGCGGCTCGCGCCGCCGGCTTCCGCGACGTCGTCGCGCCGCCGATGTTCGCCGTCGTCTACAGCAGCCCGGCCGTCGCCCCGGCGATCCTCGACCCCGAGGTCGAGCTCAACTTCGCGGCGATGGTCCACGGCGGCCAGGCCTTCGAGTGGGACGAGCCCGCCTGCTCGGGCGACGAGATCACCACCTCGGCCAAATGCCTCTCGATCGAGGAGAAGGACGGCAAGGGCTTCTACGTGTTCGAGACCAACAGCGTCAACCAGGACGGCGCCCAGGTCGCCCGCGGCACCTGGACGCTGATCGTCAGGGGGGTTTGAAGATGACTTTGAACGTCGGGGATCAGATTCCGGAGCTGCGCGTCACCCCGGACAAGTACCTGCCGCACCGCTACGCCGGTGCCTCGGGCGACTTCAACCCGATCCATATCGACGACGAGTTCGCGAAGATGGTCGGGCTTCCGCG
Source organism: uncultured Actinomycetes bacterium (assembly GCA_946479725.1). The sequence goes on from CAMLHB010000145.1 coordinate 1,438, forward strand.
CAACATCCTCCACGGCCTCTACTCGATGGGACTGGTGGCGAAGGCCAACGCCGCGATCGCCGACGGCAACCCACGGGCGCTGAAGCGCCTCTCGGTGCAGATGCGGGGGATGGGCGTTCCCGAGCAGGAGATCGTCGTCACCGGCACCGTCATGTCGGCTGACGGGCACCGGGTCGTGGTCGACACCGTCGCCGCCCAGGGGGACAACGCGCTGATCAAGAACGCCGAGGCGGAACTCTCGCTTTAGGGCGTGGGGGCCGGGGTGGGGCACCCTCGTTCTGACAAGCCGCGGTGCTAATTAGCACCGCGGCTTTGAGTATCCGTCAGCTCGAGGGTGCCCCACCCCGGCTGATAGCCCGTCGCTTCGATTTCTAAGATGTCTCTGATGCTTTCGGCGCGGCAAGAGTTGATTCTTCGGTTGGTGGTCGATGGCTACCTGCAGACCGGGCGGCCTGTGCCGTCTAAAGAGGTTGCGGAGCAGTCGGAGGTTGAGTGGGGGCCCTCGACGGTGCGGGCGGAGTTGGCGGCTCTGGAGGCTGCTGGTTATCTGACGCATCCGCACACTTCGGCCGGGCGGGTTCCGACCGATTCCGGTTACCGGCTCTACGTCGACTCGATGCTGGAAGCGGGGACGACGCCGCCGGTTGCGAACGTCGAGCTGGAGCTGACGCGGCTGCGCCGCGAGGTTGACGAGGCGATGCGGGAGACGACGACGGCGCTGGCCCGGGTCACCGACCTGGTCGCGATGGCGACGGCGCCGCAGCCGAGCCTGACCGCGACGATCCACCGGGTCGAGGTGCTGCACCTGCAGCCGAACAAGATCGTCGTCATCGCAATCGCCTCGACCGGCGACGTCACCCGCCGCGTCTACGAATTCGAACGGCCCCTCGACAGCGGCCTCGTCGCCTGGGCCTCGAGCTATCTGAACGAGCGGCTCTCCGGCCTCGGCGTCGGCGCCCGGATGATCGCCTCCCGGCTCGCCGACCCGGAGCTGAGCGGCGTCGAGGCCGAGTTCATCGCCACCCTCGGCCGCACCTTCACCGATCTCGTCGCCGAAGAAGGCGGTGAGCTCTACCTGGAGGGGACCTCGCGCCTGCTCTCCGACGCCCATCTACCCGACCTCCCGCGCGCCGACCAGCTGATGACGGCGCTGGAGCACCGGGCCGACGTGCTGCGGATGCTGCGCTCCTCCCTGGAGGAGCGCTCGGTCTTCTTCTGGATCGGCGGCGAGAACCCGCAGCCGGAGCTGCGCTCGGTCAGCGTGATCGGCGCCAACTACGGCCTCGGACACCGCAACCTCGGCGCCGTCGGCGTGGTCGGGCCGCTGCGGATGGACTACGCGACCGCGATCGCCTCGGTCCGCCACGCCGCCCGTGAGCTCTCCCGCTACTTCGAGACCGTCTACAGCGACTGAGTCATGCCCAGGGACTACTACGAGGTCCTCGGCGTCAGCCGAGAGGCGAGCGAGACCGAGATCAAGAAATCGTTCCGGCGGCTGGCGCGGGAGCTGCACCCCGACGTCAACCAGGAGTCCGATGCCGAGGAGCGCTTCAAGGAGGCGGCCGAGGCCTACGAGGTCCTCTCCGACGCCGAGCGCCGCCGCACCTACGACGCCTACGGGTACGAGGGCCTGCGCTCCGGCGGCTTCGATCCCGGGGCCGGCTTCGGCGGCAGCATCGACGACCTTTTCCAGTCGATCTTCGGCGGCGCCGGCTTCGGCTTCGGCGGCCGCCGCGGCCCGGCGCCCGGCGGCGACGTCGCCGTCGCCGTCGAAATCGAGCTGGCGGACGTCGCGACCGGCGCCCAGCGCGAGGTCACCTACGACGCGGTCGCCCCCTGCGAGCACTGCCACGGCAACGGCGCCGAGCCGGGGACGCCGATCACCACCTGCGCGACCTGCGGCGGCGCCGGCGAGCTGCGACAGGTGACCCGGACGCCGTTCGGGCAGATGGTCCGCGCCACCGCCTGCAATGCCTGCGGGGGCGCCGGCAAGATCCCCGAGCAGCCGTGCGAGACCTGCGGCGGCAGCGGCCGCACCCGCCAGAGCCGGACCAGCGCGATCGAGGTGCCGGCCGGGATCGAGGACGGCCAGCGGATGCGGATCACCGGCGCCGGCCACGCCGGCGAAGCGGGCGCCCCTCCGGGGGACCTCTACGTCGAGGTCCGCGTCGCCGAGGACGAGCGCTTCGAACGCGACGGCTCCGACCTGATCAGCGTCGTCTCGATCCCCGCCACCGAGGCGATGCTGTGGACGACGGTGACGGTGCCGACGCTCGAGGGCGAGGAGGAGATCGAGGTCGAGGCGGGCACCCAGCCGGGAACCGAAAAGGTGCTGCGCGGAGTCGGCCTGCCGCGCCTGAACAGCCGCCGCCGTGGCAGCCAGCGGGTGATCCTCAACGTCTTCGTTCCGGCCAACCTCAGCGACGAGCAGCGCGAGATCGCCGCCCGCCTCGACGAGACCCTCGAGGAGGAGAACCTCGAGCCACAGCACGGCGAGGGCCTCTTCTCCCGCATGCGCCGGGCCTTCGGTTGAGGGCAATTCCTTGATCCGCCTCGCGGTCCGCTGCGCGCCCGAGCAGGCGGACCTGGTCCTCGCCGAGCTGACGGTGCTGGCGCCGAACGGAGTCGAGGAGGAGCGAGGCCCGGGCTACGTCGAGTACGCGATCTACGGCGGCGAGGGGGAGCTGCCGGAGCTGGGCGACCTCGACGCGGCGATCGACGGCGGCCGGGTCGAGGTCAGCTCGACCGAGATCCCCGACGACTGGGCCGACCGCTGGCGAGACTTCCACAAGCCGCTGCTGGTCGCCGAGCGGCTCTGGCTGCGGCCCTCCTGGGAGCCACCGATAGAGGGCGCGATCGACGTCGTCGTCGACCCCGGCCAGGCCTTCGGCACCGGCGCCCACCCGACCACCCGCCTCTGCCTCGAGTTCCTCTGCGAGCTGCATGGCGAAGGCGAGCTGGTCGATCTCGGGACGGGCTCAGGCGTGCTGGCGATTGCGGCGGCGAAACTTGGCTGGGCCCCGGTTCGCGCCTATGACCATGAGCCCGCTGCGATCGAGGCCGCCGCGGCCAACGCCGAGGCCAACGGGGTCGAGCTGCACCTTGAGCGGATCAACCTGCGGGAACGGCTGCCCACCCTGGCACCAACTGTCGTGACAAACATGACCGCGCCGATCCTGCTGGCGGTGGCGGAGCTGATGAGCCGCCGCGAGCCGGCTCCCGAGACGGTCGTCTGCTCCGGGCTGTTGCCTGGTGAGGTTGACGGGGTGGCTGCCGCGTTCGGTGCTGTGGGGCTGAGTGAGGCAGATCGGCGCCGGGACGGCGACTGGGCGGCCCTGCTGCTGCGTCGGGGCTGAGATATAGGGTTCCCGCAATGGTCTTGGGGAACGTCACCGGCTACAGCGTCGGGCTTTTCATCCACATCCTCGCCGTGGTGCTGGCCTTCGGCCCGACCTTCGCCTACGGGCTGATCTTCTCGGTGATGCCGAAATACCCGCGCGCGGCTCCCGCCTTCTTCGAAGCGATCCGCAAAGTCGACACCTACCTCGTCAATCCGGGGATGATCGTCGTCCTCCTGGCCGGGATCTACGTGATGTCGAAGGGGAACTGGGACGGCGGCGAAGCGTTCATCGTCGTCGGCTTCCTGGCGATCATCGTCCTCTTCGGCCTCCAGCACGCATTCTTCCGCCCGCAGGGCCGCAAGGCGCAGGAGCTGGCGGAACGGGACCTGAAGCAGGGCGACAGCTTCAGCCCCGAATTCGAAGAAATCAGCCGCCGGCTCGGCATGGTCGGCCCGCTCGCCGGGCTGATCGTGGTCGTGACGATCTTCTTCATGACCGTCAAGCCCTGACCCTCTGCCCGGCGTCGGCCCACAACTAAGCCCGGGCCAGCCGGTGGGCGTGTTCGACTCGGGCGTCGGCGGCCTCACCGTCCTCCACGAGTGCCTGGTCTCGCTGCCGCAAGAGGATTTCCTCTACCTCGGAGACACGGCGATGTTCCCCTACGGCGACAAGGACCCCGAGCAGCTGCGGGAGCGGATCCGGCGGATCGCCGAGCTGCTGCTCGACCGCGGCGCCAAGCTGTTGGTGATCGCCTGCAACACCGCTACCTCGGTCGGCGAGGAGGTCACCCGCGAGGTCGCCGCGGAGCGTGGGGTGGAGGTGGTGCCGGTGGTCGAGCCGCAGGCCGAGATCGCCGCTGCGATCACCGCCAACGCCCGGGTCGGCGTGCTGGCGACGCCGAACACCGTTGAGAGCGGTGCCTACCGGCGGGCGTTGGAAGCGATTGGTCGCGGCCTCGACGTGATCGAGGTGGCGGCGCCCGACCTCGCCTCCTTCATCCAGGACGGCGCCCTCTTCGACGAGGACACGATGGCGATGGCCCGCTCCTACTGCCGGCCGCTGCTGGAGGCCGAGGTGGACACCCTGATCCTCGGCTGCACCCATTACCCGCTGGTGGCGCCGATGCTGCAGCGGATCCTCGGCCGCGACGTGCGCCTGGTCAGCGGCGGCCACGCGGTCGCGGCGGCCGTCCAACGAACCCTCGAGGGCTCCGGCCTCGCCCGCGAGCCGCGGGGCGAGGGTAGCTACGACTTCCTCTGCACCGGCGACTGCGACGCCTTCCACGCGATCGGCACCCGCTTCCTGCAGATGCCGCTGGGCGAGGTCGAGCAGGTCGAAATCTGAGTTCCGCGCTGAAGTTGGTGCGCAATCGGCACATTGTGCGCACCACGCGCGTGTCGAGGCCGAGCAGGCTTCGGCGCATGCCGATCTTGACGCCGAGCAATACCGTATAT
>CAMLHB010000146.1 GCA_946479725.1 uncultured Actinomycetes bacterium
CTGCGGCGCAATCGTCGCCCGCCCGACCGGCCTCTCCCCCGGCCGCTGGTAGCTCGCCGCCAGCTCGAAGAAGTTCTGGGCGATCTTCAGCCCGTACTCGGTGGAGATCGACTCGGGGTGGAACTGGACGCCCCAGATCGGCCGCCTGGTGTGCTCGACCCCCATCACGACGCCGTCGTCGGACCAGGCGACGATGCTGCCTTCCGGCCCGGGCGGGCTGGTGATCGCCAGCGAGTGGTAGCGGACGACCGAGAAGCCCTGCGGAACGCCTTTGAAAAGGCCCTTGCCTTCGTGCATGACCCGGCTGAGGCGACCGTGCATCGCCATCGGCGCCCGGTTGACCGTCCCCTCCAGCAGGTTGCCGATTCCCTGGTGGCCGAGGCAGATCCCGAAAACCGGGACTTCGCTCTTGCTGAGGATGTCGCTGCAGACGCCGAAGTCGTGCCAGCGCGAGGGATGCCCGGGGCCGGGCGAGAGCACGATCGCGTCGAAGTCCATCCGTGTCAGCACCCGCCAGCTGACCGCGTCGTTGTTGACCACCATCGGCTCCTCGCCCGAGGCCGCGGCCAGCAGGTGGAAGACGTTGTAGGTGTAGGAATCGTGGTTGTCGACCAAAAGCGTTTTCACGTCAGGCTCCCTCTAGTCCCAGGCCGCGCAGGCCCTGCTCGAGCACCGGCTGCACGACCGCCTCGACCTCCGGTGCGCGCTCGTCTTCTCGGTACCAGCGCGCGAAGTGGGAGAGGTACCTGGAGAGCGGGGCGACGTCGAACTCGTCGACGGCGCTTGCCAGGTGCACCCGGTAGTGCTCCGATTGGACCACGGCGAAGCGGTAGTCCGGGTCCTCGGCCGGACGCTCGCCCTGGATCTCGGCGGAGGCGTGGTGGGCCTGCGCGCGCGCCAGGTCCCAGCCAAGGCTCCCTTTTCCTTCGACCAGAAGCTTCTCCTTGCCGAACTTGACCTGCTTGGTCGTCGGCTGCAGGAGGAAGTAGCCGAGCGCGACCTGGGCCGGCACCGTCTCGCGGTGCGGGTGGCGCGCCATCTCGGCGGCGAGCTCGGGGTTCCGGGAGAGCTCGTCCTCGAGCCACTCGACCAGGTCGTCGATCAGCAGCGCCCCTTTCTTCGAGGAGCTGATTGATTCGTTCTCCCGCGCGACCATGCCGTGGAAGATGTCGTGGGTCGGCGGGCCTCCCCCCTTGGCGGAGCCGTTGCCGTTGCCGTTGACGAGCCCCATCTCGTCGATCAGCTTGCGGCGGCAGGTGACGTGGGCGACCCACTCGTTGCCGCAGACCTGCATCGAGATCACGTCGTCGAGCTCGTCGGCGGCGGCCCAGTAGGCGAGCGCCCGCATGTGCTGGGTCGGCAGGCCGTCGGAGCGGACCAGCGGCATCTCTTCCAGCTCCTCGCGTTCGGTCTCGTACATGACCATGTCGTCGCCCCAGCGCTTGGTCAGGGTGCCGTCGGCGAGGCCCTGGTTCATGAACTGGGCGACCTCGGGAAGGAAGTCGGACTCGAAGATCACCTTGTCGAAGGCGATCCCCAGCCGGGCCAGGGTCTTGCGCTGGCCGGAGATCACCCAGGAGCGGGTCTTGGACCACAGTTCCAGCGCCTTCTGGTCGCCGTCGAGGACCCGCATCATCATCTCGTCGGCTTTGTCGTTGTAGCTGGTCGACTCGCGGGCGACCGAGTCCTCGGCGCCGTCGTCGCCGGCGCCGCCGTTGCGGCTGGCGGTGACATAGTCGGCGTAACAGAAGCCGACGAAGTGGTCGGACTTCTCGTCCGCGTCAGGGCCGGAGTCCTCGCCGGCGCGGGTGGCGACGCCAGCCATCGCCTCGCCCATGCTGCGGCCGACGTCGCAGATCAGGCTGCGGTTCTCGACCCTCGCCCCGGCCTGCTTGAGGGCCCCGGCGATCGCGTTGCCGACGGCGAGGTTGCGGAGGTGGCCGATGTGCAGCGCCTTGGTCGTATTGGCGCCCCAGAAGTAGACCGCGTAGCGGTTCTCGGCGGCCATCTCGGCCAGCTCGCCGATATCCCCCTCGGCGGCGCGGATCTCGCCGCCGCGGGCTTCGATCCACTCGTCGCCCAGTTTCAGCTTCGGCTGGTCGTGCTCGCGGTCGATCGCCGCCACCCAGGGCTCGGCCTCGATCCGGTCGAGCGCCGCCTTCGCCTCCTCGCTCGCCCGCCAGTCCTCGCCCTTCGGCAGCCGCGGGATCAGCATCAGGTCGAAGCCGGCCTCGGGCCGGTACGGCGCCCGCGCCGCCCACAGCGCCTTGCCGCTCTCCCCTGCCGCGACCTCGTCGAATCTGTTGAAGATGTTCTCGCCCATAGCCGTGATTTCGAACGTTTTCGCTTTCGAATTTGGTTGTCCGAAATGCACCCGCCGGGGCTCGAACCCGGATCTTTGGCTTACAACGCCAACCCTTTAACCGATTAAGGCACGGGTGCTAGCTATGTTTCCCCGCCCCTGAGCGAAGTCCCTGATTGCTCAAGCGCTGCGGCAGCATAACCACGGATCTCTATCTAAGTCAAATAATTTGACTTAACGCCTGGAAATCGCGTGGGAACAACGCGAGTCCGCGGAGAGCGTCGATATACGACGGCTATCGCGGACTCGAGAGATAGGCGGTCTCAAGGCGTGGGTTCGCCGCTCTTCGGCTGGGGAGGAGTCCCGTGCTTGGCCTCGAGGTCCTCGGCCAAGGCGGCCAGCACGGGCAGCGGCACCTTGAGGCCGGCGGCGATGCGCCGGATGTTCCCCCAGGTCGGGTTGACCCGGCCCGACTCCAGGTGCGAGATCCAGGTCGGATGGATGCCGGCGACGAAGCCCAGCGCTTCCTGGCTCATCTGCTCTTCGCGACGGAGCTGGCGGATGGCCTTGCTGAGGCCGACTTGGGGATCGTCGCGGCGCGGCATCTACGGAAGGGAATTTGCCTCCCGCCCCCGCGTCCATAGAGGCAGGCTCAACAGTTCGCCGCAACCCGTCCCCACCGGCTTTCTTCCGGTACGAGAAGGTCCGCGGAGGTGCCGTGGACGAGGACCCTGATTAGGGGGGCGGTCTCTCGCGGTCACGAACACGAACATATGTTCGCATACGTTCGCGCGGATTAATAGGGCAGATCAGCCGGCTTCCGCTCGAGCCGCCGCCAGCTCTTCTTCCACCGTGCCCGTCTGGTTCGGGATTTCCAGGCGCTTTTCCAGCACCGGGACCGCCTCTTCCGGGCGGCCGCTGAGGCGCAGGGCGTTGCCGAGGTTGAAGAGCGCGTAGGCATAGGAGAGTTCTTCGCTGTCCGCGGGGAAGGCGGCGACGGCTTCTTCGAGCACGGGGACGGCGGCTTCGTATTCGCCCGCCTGGATCAGTTCGTAGCCCTGTTCGTTGAGGGAGGCGCCGAGTTCGGGGTCGGTGCCTTCGGCGCTCGCGACCGGGATGCTCGCTTCGGCTTCTTCGGCCCCCGCTCCCTCTACCGGCGCCGGCTTCGGCTTCGGTTTCGCTTTTGCCTCCGCTTTCGGTTTCGCGTTCGCCGCCTGCCGCCCTCCCTTGTCCTTGCCGCTGGGGTCGCTGCCGCCGAGAGCGACCAGGATCACCACCGCGACCGCGGCGATCATCGCCAGCAGGGCGACGAACGCGCCGGTCCGGCTCGATCGCGACCCGCGAGGCTGGATCGGCGGCGGCTCGAACACCTGGGTCGGCTGTTCCACGACCGGCGGCGGGACCGGCCGATCGAGGCTGACAAGCGCCGCCTGCGCCGAGGCGGGACGATCTGCCGGGTCCTCCTCGGTCAGGCGCTCGACCAGCCCCTCGAGGGCACACGAGCGGTTCCCCCGGCAGCCGCGCAGGACCACGCCCAGCGAGTAGAGGTCGGATCGCTCACTCGCCGGCCGTCCTTCCATCACCTCCGGCGCGGCGAAGCGCTCGGTGGCGAGGATCAGCCCCGTCTTCGTCATCGCCGTGGCGTCGAGCGGCTGGGCAATCCCGAAGTCGATCAGCTTCGCCGTCCCGCCCGGTTCGACGATGATGTTGCCGGGCTTGACGTCGCGGTGGAGGATGCCGGCGCCGTGGATGTGGGCCAGCGCCTCCAGCATCTGCCGCGCCAGCCTGTCGCAGTCCACCCCCCGCCCCCGTTCCAGCAGCTCCGCCAGGCTCTCGCCCGGCACGAACTGCATCACCAGGTAGGGCCGTTCCCCCTCTTCGGAGAAGTCGTAGACGCCGACCAGATTGGGATGCGAGACCCCCGCCGCCGTCTGCGCCTCGCGCCGGAAGCGGGCGACGAAGCCCGGGTCGGCGGCGATCGTGTCGGCCAGCACCTTCACCGCGACCGGCCGCTCCAGCACCTCGTCCTGCCCGAGCCACACCGCGGCCATGCCGCCGCGCCCGAGCGTACGCTCGAGCCGGTAGCGGTCCTTCAGCAACTCCCCGGTGCCGATCGTGGCCACGGGTCTTCCTCTACCCAGTTGCGGGCGATTGCTGCCCGGTCGCCGCGATCAGCCGCGCAGCGCGCGCCAGACCATGCCCGGCCGCACGCCGACCTTCGGCCCGAGCACGAGGGCGAAGAGGGTGAGTGCCAGCCAGGGGCGCAGGTGGGGACCGATGCGGCGGATCCGGCCCTCGGCGTCGAGGTCGAAGACCATCGCGTCGGTCAGACGGACGCCGAGCAGGCGCGCTTCGCCGACCATCACCCGGCGGGGCCCCTCGCCGAGGCAGTCCGTCCAGCGCAGGCCCTTGAGGCTGCCGTAGACCGCGGCGAGGAGGACCTCGACGTCCTTCTCCCCGCGGAAGACCATCCGTCCCGAGATCGGCGAGACCAGCTCGACGTCGGGCGCCAGCGCCGCCATCATGCCGCTGACGTCGCCGGCCTCCGAAGCGGTCCGGTACTGCTCGAGCGCGTCGGCCATGCGGCAACGATATTGACCGGGGGCGTGCGGGGGCCGGCGCCCGAGCAGCAGCTAACCGCCAAGCGGGCCGTAGCGCTCGCCCACCGGCAGCCGCGCCGCGGGGTGCCAACCGCACGGCGTCGAGCCAGAAGCGCGATCCCAGCCGCAGTCGGCGCCACCTCCCGGAAAGTGCGGGAAGTAGCGATCCCTTGGCCCCGTTCCATACCATCGGCCGCATGGGAATCCAGCGCATGGAACACGTGGGGATCGTCGTCGAGGACCTCGACGCGGCGATCGAGTTCTTCACCCAGCTCGGCCTCGAGTCCTCCGGCAAGGGCCAGGTCGAAGGTGACTGGGTGGGCCGGATCATCGGCCTCGACGACGTCGAGGCCGAAATGGCGATGATGCGCGCCCCCGACGGCCCGACCGAGATCGAGCTGGTGAAGTTCCACAACCCCCCAGCCCAGGCCAGCGACTCCACCGGCCCTTCCAACGCCCTCGGCCTCCGCCACATCACTTTCCTCGTCGAGGACATCCACGCCGTCGTCGAGGGTCTCGAAGCCCGCGGCACCGAGCTCGTCGGCGAGCTGGTCCGCTACGAGGACATCTACGAACTCTGTTACGTCCGTGGCCCCGAGGGCATCATCGTCGAGCTGGCGGAGAAACTGTCCTGAACACGCCGGAGTCTATTGTCTGAAGTCGCTGGCCGAATCGCAACTCGGCGGGTAGGGTCGTAAGACCCGATGAAGGAGGAACTCGATGAGTGTCCTGATCCGCTTTGCCCCCTCTGCCCTGACGACCGCTCAGTACGACGAGTCCGTCCGCAAGCTCGAAGCCGCCGGTGACTTCCCCCCCGACGGACTCGACTACCACGTCTGCTTCGGCACCGAGGGAAGCCTTCGCGTCAGCGAGATCTGGGATTCCCGGCAGCAGCTCGACGCATTTGGCGAGCGACTGATGCCTGTCCTTGCCGAGGTCGGCATCGACCCCGGTGAGCCGGAAATCATTGAGATCCACAACATCGTCAAGCGCTGACGGCGACGAAGCACGGAGCGCTTTGGGCGCCAAACGGGGGGCGCGGTGCTCTATCGGGGAGACAGGATCAACTTGGCTTCGGCAGTCGGTTAGACGCGCCTCCGTATCACCCTCGTATCACGGTTCTTCCCGCACCGCGTCGGCCTTCAGCGATACCCTGTATGTTGCGATGGCTACCGCAAAGCAGGATGCCCGAAGGGTGCTCGACCGTCTCCCCGAGGGAGCCTCGTTTGAGGACATCCAGTACCACCTCTATGTCCTGCAGCGCATCGAGCGCGGCCGCGAAGACGTCGAGGCA
>CAMLHB010000147.1 GCA_946479725.1 uncultured Actinomycetes bacterium
GTCGGCCCGGCGACGACCACCCGCGAGACGACGCCGGCGACCAGCATCCGGTGGGCGATGTGGAGGCCGAAGGTGGTCTTGCCGGCGGCCGGGGTCGCCGAGGCGAGGAAGCTGGTGCCCGCGTGTGCCCGCACGGCCTCCGTGGCCTCGGCCTGCCAGGACCGCAGGGGTCGGGCATCGGGCCAGGCCGACAGCGATCGGGCACCCGCCCCACCGCCGATCGGGTGCTCGGAAGCGTCGTGCAAGGGCGCGGAAATATAGGGCCGCGGGCGGTCGGAGGACGACAGCCTGCTGCCATCTCCTCGCTCCTTAAAAATCCGTTACGCAGATGTGACAGCCTTCTCCGCCATGGATTGGTCGATTCTCCACGCGCTCAACAACTACCTCTACCACCACGACGGGGTCGAGGATCCCCTGCTCTTCTACGTCAACGTCTCCGAGGCGCTCTTCATGGCGACGCTGGCGATCGTCTTCCTCGCCGCCACCGGCGCCCGCCACGCTCCCTGGCGCCGAGCCGCGGTGGCGGCGGTCCTGAGCGCGGGGCTCGCCCTCGCGATCGGCAAGGTGGTCTCCGAACTGGTCGACCGGGCCCGACCCTTCGTCGCCGACTCCGGCGGTGTCCACCTCTTCTCCGCCCACGCCGCCGACCCTGGCTTCCCCAGCGACCATGCGACCGCGTCCTTCGCGATCGCCACGGCGATCTTCCTCCGCCATCGCGGCTGGGGGATCTTCGCGCTGGTTGCCGCCGCCGTCCTCTCGGTCGGTCGCGTCGCCCTCGGGGTCCACTACCCCAGCGACGTCCTCGCCGGCGCGGCCCTCGGCGCCGCAGCAGCGCTGGCGCTCTGGGCGCCCCCGCTGCGGACCCGCATCAACGCCCTCGCCGACTGGCTCGGCGGCTACTGGGACCGCGCCCTCGCCTGGGGCGCCGGCACCGTCGGCCTCAGCTGGCGCCCGTAGGCAGTTCCAGAGCGGAATCCAGCACTTCGCCAGAATTTCACGCGCGAATCCCGTCAGCCGGGTTTTCCGCTACTCACTACTGGGTATCCCAGTGACGTTCCCACATGATCCATCCCCCACCGACGCGGGGCAGGAGGGAGAAACCGGTGTCAAGAGCGGCGCCGTCGTATCCCTGGCCACGGCTGCCCTGAGGTTCCTTCCTGCCCCGGCGTCGGTTCCAGCTGTTGACGATAGGCATCTGTCCCCGCATACCGGGGACAAATAGGTTCACGATCTAGTTGCGCAGCTCGGAGATCAGGCTGTCGAGGTCGAGCGGGGTCGTGCCCATCTCGACGCCCTTGCCGTCTGGGGCCATCGGCCACTGCTCGCGGGGACGGTCCCAATAAAGCTCGACGCCGTTGCTGTCGGGATCGGCGAGGTAGAGGGCCTCGCTGACGCCGTGATCGGAGGCGCCTTCGAGTGGCCAGCCGGCCTCGCTGAGGCGGCGCAGGGCGTCGGCGAGGGCGCGGCGGGTGGGGTAGCGGATCGCCGTGTGGAAGAGGCCCGTGGCCCCAGGGGGCGGTGGTGAGCCGCCCTTGGAGGACCAGGAGTTGAGGCCGATGTGATGGTGGTAGCCGCCGGCGGAGATGAAGGCGGCGTCGGCGCCCCAGCGCTGCATCAGCTCGAAGCCGAGGATCCCGCAGTAGAACCCGAGCGCGCGGTCGACGTCGGCGACCTTGAGGTGGACGTGGCCGATGTCGACGCCGGGATCGATCGGCTCAGCCATCGAGGGAACCGTCCAAGGCCTGGTTGACGAGGCGATCGGCGTCGGCGTTCTCCGCCCGGCGCACATGGCGGATCGACCAGGAGTCGAACCCCTGCAGCGCCCGCTTCACCTCTTCGTGCAGCTCCTTCATGCCGGCGTTTTTCACCTTGTAGCGGCCTTCCACCTGGCGCACCACCAGCTCGGAGTCGCCGATCAGCTCCAGCTCGCTGGCGCCGTGCTCGGCGGCGAGCTCGATCCCGCGCAGCAGCGCCCGGTACTCGGCGACGTTGTTGGTCGCCTCCCCGATCGTCTCCCCCGCTTCGGCCACCACCTCGCCGTCGGCGCGGACGACGACCCCGATCGCCGCCGGGCCCGGGTTGCCGCGGGCGCCGCCGTCGACGTTGACCGTGAGCCGGCTCATCGGCTCGGCGTCCGCTCCCCGGCCAGGCGCAGCTTGCCGTCTTTGCCGACGCTGGCGTTCCACTGCCGGGCCGCGGCGTCCAGCTGCTCGACTTCGCCGCCCTTGCCGAGCTCGGCGACCGGACTCAGCTCGTCGGCGATGTCGACGCGCCACTGGTACCAGGAGAGCTCCCAGGCGACGGTGATCCGCACCTCGTCGGGAGCGCCGGCGGAGGCGCCGACCGAGGCCTGCGGCACACCGAGCGTGCGGGTGAGGCCGACGACGGCGCGACCGGCCTCGCTGGAGTTGAAGCGGGCGACCGCGCGCTCGAAGGGGGTGAATCCCAGCTCGTCCTCCGGCGGCGGCAGCGGACGGCGCCGCGGCGGCGGCGATGCCGCTGGCGGCGAGGACTGTGCCGGTGCCGGAGTCCCAGGCCGCCGGTCGCGCCGCTGGAAGAGCCGCCGCAGGCGCCCCTCGTGGCGGTCCCCGTTCGCCTCGGACTCGGGCTCGTCAGCCGGGCGCCAGCCGAGCCGCTCGGCGCGGGCGACACAGAGGTCGCAGACTGACTTCTCCTCCCCGCCGCCGACGAAACCGTGTACGCGCTCGCCGGCGAGGATCGTCCGGCCGCAGATCCCGCAGGTAGCCTCCATCACCCCTGCTGCAGGTGCGATTTCAGCCGCATCACGGCCTTGGTGTGCAGCTGCGAGACGCGCGACTCGGTGACCCCGAGGACCTCGCCGATCTCGCGCAGGGTCAGGTTCTCGTAGTAGTAGAGGGCAACGACGAGCTGCTCGCGCTCGGGCAGCGAGCTGATCGCCTCGGTCAGCAGGTCCTTGACCTCGGTCGAGGCGAGCGCCTCCTGGGGGTCGGCGGCGCTGTCGTCGGCGATCGTGTCCAGCAGCGAGACCTGGTCGCCGGAGGAGTCGGAGACGGTCCAGAGCTCGTCCAGGGCGTAGACCGAGGAGTTGGCGATCTCCAGCAGCGCCGACTGAAGTTCCTCTTCGGTCATGTTCAGCTTCGAAGCGAGCTCAGCCTCGGTCGGGGCCCGCTGCAGCTCGTGCTCGAGCTTCGCCTGTGCGGTTTCGATCTCGCGGGCGCGGGAGCGGACCGAGCGCGGCACCCAGTCGAGCGAGCGCAGTTCGTCGATGATCGCGCCGCGGATCCGGGTCATCGCGAAGGTCTCGAACTTGATCCCCCGCTCCGGCTCGAAGCGCTCGATCGCCCCGATCAGGCCGACCAGGCCGTAGGAGATCAGGTCGGCGTCTTCAACGTGCGAGGGCAGGCCGGCGCCGAGGCGGCCGGCGACGAACTTGACCATCGGCGAGTAGGCGACGACGAGCCGCTCGCGGGCACCCTCGTCTCCCCCCTCCTTGTAGCGGCGCCACAGGTCGCGGAGCTCAACCTCTTTCACGCCCGTTTCCACTAGGGCATCCTACGGTCGTTTGCGGGGGTTTGGCTCATGCGCGGGGGTGGCTTGCAGCGTAAGTATCACGCAGGCGGGCGGCGTCGACTCGGGTGTAGACCTGGGTGGTCGAGATCGACGCGTGGCCAAGTAACTCCTGAATCGTACGCAGATCCGCGCCCCCCTCGAGCAAATGCGTCGCAAAGGAATGTCTAAGTGAATGCGGGGAGACCCCGGCGGCAAGCGCGGCTTCGCGCGTCCAGAGGCCGAGCCGGCGGGTGACATCGGAGTTGGAGAGGCGGCGTCCGCTCTTGGAGAGGAAGAGCGCCGGCTCGCGAGGATCGACGGCGAGGGCGCGGCGGCCCTTGTCGAGATAGCGGCGCAGAGCCCGCTGGGCCGGCTCGCCGACCGGCAGCAGTCGCTCCTTGTTGCCCTTACCGAGCACCCGCAGCTGCTCGGTCTCGTAATCGAGGGCGCCGACGTCGAGGTTGACGATCTCCTCGCAGCGCAGCCCGCAGGAATAGGCCAGCTCCAGCATCGCCCGGTCGCGCAGCTCCAGCGGCGTCCGCGCCGGGATCCGCTCCAGCAGCGAGCGCATCTGCTCGGTGGTGAGGACCTTGGGAAGCTTTTCGCCCCGCTTCGGGCTGGAGACCAGCTCGGCCGGATTGGCGCCGGCCTTTTCGGTGCGGACCAGGTAGCCGTAGAGGCCGCGAATCGCCGCCAGCTTGCGGGCGACGGTCGCAGGCGCCGCGCCGGCGTTGGAGAGCCCGGCGCCGAAGCGGCGAACGTCGCGGTAACGGACGTCGCCCGGATCGAGCCCCTGCCCCCCCGCCCACTCGGCGAAACCGCCGAGGTCGACCCCGTAGGCGCGCCGAGTGCGCTCGGCCGAACCACGTGCCCGAAGGTCGCGGTCGTAGGCGGCCAATGCCGACTCCCAGTTCACGGCATCAGGTTCTTCTTTTCTTGCCTCGCTCCTGCGACCAGCGGCGTGGAGGCCAAGCAGATCAAGGAGGAGAGAGGGAGCGTGCTCTGCACGTGACCGAACGACGACGCCGATATGCGCCGCGCCTCCGCGTTGCTGGTCAGCCGATGAAGATGGGCGTTCCTACTTCTACTTGGTCGTACAGTTCTTCCACGTCCGGGATGGCCATGCGGATGCAGCCGTGGGAGGCGGCGTGGCCGAGCGAGTAGGTCTCTTCGGTGCCGTGGATGCCGGCTCCTTCGAAGATGCCCATCCAGCGCGCCTTGATCGGGTTCGACGGCCCCGGCGGGATCGTCTGGCCGGCGAGGCTTCCCGCCCAGGCCGAGTTCGGGACGTGCCAGACCGGGTTTTCTTCCTTTTCCTGGATCGCGTAGAGGCCTTCCGGCGTTTCCAGACCTTCCATGCCGACGGCGACGGTGTAGGTCTTCGCCAGCTTCAGGTGCCTCCAGAGGCGCAGGGTGAAGGTCGAGCGGTCGAGGGTGAGGTAGGACGGGTACTCGGCCGCGACTTCCTTCTTCGTCACTTCCGGCGGGATCGAGTGGACCCGGGCCTTGATCGTGTGCGGGGCGCTGGCGTTCAACACCGCCGCCTTCAGGTCCTTCTCCAAGAGGTTGTCGCGCAGCTTTCGCCCCGGTTCGCCGGCGACGACTTCGAGCGAGTCGCCGGTCGGTTCGACGTCGGCGTTCTTCGGTTCGCGGTCGATTTCTTCGGCGACGTGGCGGACGAAGCGGTTGACCGTCGGCACCGAGTAGGCGACCTGCGGGGTGATCGCTTCGTCGACTTCGCCGCCGCTGACGTAACGGACCAGGCGCCCGGGCAGGCCGCCCTGCTGGCTGTCTTCGACGGCTTCTTCGACCGCCGAGTCGACGTCGGCGCGGATCTTCAGCTTCGCCCCGGGGAGCTTCCAGGTCTCGCCTTCGAAGCCGACCTTGAGCGAGTGCTGGAGCGGCGCCAGCAGCTTGTGGCGGACCTTCGCGGCCGCTTCCTCTTCGTTGAGGCCGCTGACGTCGACGCCGGCGATCGTGACGCCGTCGGCGATCTGGCCCTTCTGCGAGCTGTCGTAGGCGTAGGCACCGCCGACCACGAGGACCAGCAGCAGCGCGGCAACCAGCACCGCTATCGAAGTCTTCGTTCCCATCTGGACTGGAGCAACCCTCAGTACGTCGCTTTGCCGGTCGGTAAAAGTCTAGGCACCCGCCAGGTTCGGCCCGCGGGGTGCTCTTCCCTGCAATTTCGCATGTGCCCCGGTCTTATCGGCAGCCGCGACGGATATCTTTCGCAAATGCGCACGAAGGACGAGGTCCGGGCCGAGGTCTGGAAGGCGATGGAAAGGGAGGGCGTCTCCCGCTTCCCCGGGGCCGAGGGGCGGATCCCGAACTTTGCCGGCGCCAAACTGGCGGCCGAGAAGCTGGCCGGTCACCGGCTCTGGAAGCGGGCCCGCGTGATCAAGGCCAACCCCGATTCGCCGCAGACCCACGCGCGGCGGATCGCGCTCGAAGAGGGCAAGACGATGATCATGGCGGTTCCGCGGCTGCGCGACCCCCACCCCTTCCGGGTGCTGGAGCCCAAGCGACTCTCGAAGGCGGCGATGAAAGAGGCGGCGACGATCAAGGGCGCGCTCAAGCACGGCCGCGTCGTCGCCCTCGACGACCTGCCGGAGATCGACTTCGTCCTCTGCGGCTCGGTCGCGG
>CAMLHB010000148.1 GCA_946479725.1 uncultured Actinomycetes bacterium
TCGACCGTCCCAACCTCTCCTTCGACGTCGTCGCCCTCGAGGGCAAGGGCTGCACCGCCCGACGTCAGGCGCTGCTCGAGGCCGGGCTGGGCGACCCCGCCAACCTGCCGGCGATCGTCTACTGCGGCACCCGCAAGCAGACCGAAGAGGTGGCCGGGGAGCTGCGCGGAGCGGGCGTCGCCGCGGTCGCCTACCACGCCGGCCTCGAACCCGGGCAGCGGACGGCGATCCAGGAGCGCTTCATGGCGACCACGGAGGGCGTGATCTGCGCCACCAACGCCTTCGGGATGGGCGTCGACAAGCCCGACGTGCGCTCGGTCTGGCACGTGACGATCCCGACCAGCGTCGAGGCCTACTACCAGGAGGCCGGCCGCGCCGGGCGCGACGGCCTGCCCTCGCGGGCGGTGATGCTGGCGCTGAAAGCCGACCTCGGCCGCCTCGTCCGCTTCAACGAACAGCGCGCCGGCGATCCGGACCTGGCGATCGCCCGCGAGCGCGGCTGGCGCGCCTACCACGCGATCAAGGAGTTCATCTACGGCCTCGAGTGCCGCCGCCGCGCCCTCCTCGACCACTTCTCCGACCGCACCGCCGGCGCCCCGCTGGAGCGCTGCTGTGACGTCTGCGACATGCTCGACTGGCTGCCGGACCCGGACACGATCGCGGTCCGCAAGACGAGCGGTGCAAAGGCCGCGCCCGCGCCCACCCCCGACCTCTCCCCTGCCGACGCGCCGCTGTTCGAGGCGCTGAAGGCCTGGCGCCTGACCGCCGCCGCCGGCAAGCCCGCCTACACCGTCGCCGCCAACAAAACCCTCGCCGCGATCGCCGCGGCGCGCCCTGGGGACGAGGACGCCCTGCTCGCGATCAGCGGCGTCGGCCCCGCCTTCATCGAGAAGTACGCCCCGGAAGTGCTGGCGCTGGTCGCAGACCACGCCGCTCCGGCGGTCGAAGCCGCCTAACTCTCCGCCGACGGGACGATTCCGGTCCATATAGGACCGTTTTCGGCCCGTCGGCCTAGCGCGGGGACTTCTTCAGGGTCGGCAGCGTCACGCGGAGGTTCTTCACCCTGACGGAGAAGGGGGTGTTGGCGACCTGGTAGTAGGGGGCGTCGCGGCCGAGCAGCTGCAGCCAGACCCGGTGTCCCTTGGCGAAGTGGTAGCCGTTGCCGTGCAGTTGGAAGACGATGCGGCCGCTCTGGCCGTCGGTGAGTGCGTAGACGCCGCGGTCGACCAGGAGCTGCGTCCCTTCCGGCGAGACGTCCCAGAGGCGGGCATCGATCTGGCCGTGCTGGCCGCTGCTGGAGATCTCGGCCTTGATCGTCGGCCGGCCCAGCATCGTGAAGCCGTCGACGACGCGGCGCCCGTACATCGCCACGTTGGGCTCGGTGTTTTCCGGGATCGTCTTGCAGGCTTCAGTGGTGCCAAAGACGGGGTCGAATTCGCGGGCGACGGTGGGGTTGCCGCCGGCCGAGGTGAATTCCTGCACCGGGTCGCGGCCGAAGCTGAAGGCGCCTGGGTGGAGCTTCTTCCAGCCGACCGCCTTGAACGGCCCGACGTCTGGTTTTTCGCTGGGGCAGGTGGTGAGGGTGGCGGTGACCTGGCCCGGCGCCGGCGCCCCCTTCTTCGCCCCGAGCAGGTGGACGGCGAAGAACTTCGCCGCCTGGTCGTTGAAGAAGTGGTTGAGGCCGGGCTTGTTGGAGCCGCGGCTGTGGCCGAGGTCGCCGAGCTGCAGCGCCACCGGCGCTTTCGGGTTGCCCTTGCGCAGGTAGGCGTAGACGCGCAGCGCCTGCTCGATCGGGAAGAGTTCGTCGGTGAAGCCGCTCTCGATCAGCAGCGGCGCCGGCTTCGAGGCGCCCTCGAGGAAGCGGAGCGGGTAGCCGCCGTGGTTGGCGTAGATCCCCTTCAGCGCCTGCAGCGCCGCCGGCGCCAGCGGCTGGCCGGCGTCGATGTAAGCCTTGTCCTGGGTGATGTCGGCTTCGGGTTCGGCGCAGGGGAACGACTCCGGGGCGCCGCCGCAGTAGTAGCCGGAAACGACCCCGGTCAGGTAGAGGCCGTTGAGGAAGCTGCCGATCGGCACCCCGTAGGGCCGCAGGCTCTGTTCGGGGCCGGCGACGGCGGTATCGAGGTCGCGTCCGTTCGGGATCAGCGCCGAGACCAGGTCGGACCAGGGCCAGCGCGGGTAGGCGGCGGCGATCCGCATCTTCTTGCCACCGGGGCTGCGCCAGGCGACGAGCTTGCCGTCGAGACGCCGGATCTTGTCGCGGAGGAAGGCGAGCTCCATGCTCTGGCCACCGCCGTAGGAGATGCCGGTGACCCCGATCGCCCGCGGCCGCACCACACCTTCGTCGGCGAGCAGCCCGAGCAGGTACTGGGTGTCGCGGGCCTCGTAGCGGCTGTCGGCGAGGCGGATGTAGCCGGTCGCGCAGGCGCCGGAGTGGTCGCCGTTCGCCCCGCCCCCGCAGGAGCCGCCGAATCCCCGCGCGGTGTAGTTGACGACCGCGTAGCCGCGGCGGGCGAAGAAGTCGTTGTTGTAGTGGTAGATCGTCGAGCCGCTGCCGGCTTCTTCGGGCGCCGGCCCGGCCGGGCTCGTCGTCTCGAAGTCGGTCTTGCTGCCGCCGAAGCCGTGCATCATCACGATCGTCGGGAAGGGCCCGTCCCCTTCCGCCGGCAGGGTGACGTCGACGTCGAGCGGGACGCCGTCGAAGGAGGGAACGCGGGAGGCAGCGTCCGGGGTCGGGCAGAAGCGGACGCCGTTCTCCGGCGTGCAGGCGTGGCCGAAGGGCGCGCCCGCCGATCCCATCGCCGGCGCCGCGCAGGCCAGGGCCGCGAGCGCAACCGCGGTTGCAGCGACCCCTCGCAAGTTCGACCCGAAACCCACTGCTTGCGAGCATACGGACCTCCGGTGCCCGGCCCGCGAAATCTCACCGCCGCACTCGCGGTTGCGCTCGCCAGCGTGCTCACGCTGGCGCTGCTGGCTGCGCCCGCGCTCGGCTTCAGCCCGCTGAAGCCGCCCGGCCACAAGGTCTACTGGGGCGTCTCCGACACCGGCGACCCCGCCGACTTCGGCCAGTTCGCCGATGATCTCCACAAGCACCCGGCGGTAATCCAGTCCTTCCGCACCTGGGGCACCGACTTCGACGAGGTGATCCGCCGCTGGCAGATCGCCCGTGCCCGGCCGATGATCCACCTATCCACCGCCGACAACAACGACGGCCACGAGATCCTCACCCCGGCCCAGATCGCCAACGGAGTCGGCGACCGCTACCTCGTCCGCCTCAACAAGCTCTTCTACGAAAAGGGGATGCGCGCCTACGTGCGGCCACTCGGCGAGCCCAACCGCTGCCTCAACGTCTACGCCGCCTTCGACTGCGCCGGCGCCTCGCGCGGCCCCGAACACAGCCCCCGCGCCTACAAACGCGCCTTCCGCCGCATCTACGTGATCGTCCACGGAGGCGGCAAGGCCCGCCTGCTCAACCGCCGCCTCGCCGAAGCCGGGCTGCCGCCGCTGACCGTGAGGCTGCGGGCGATGCCGCAGGCGCCGGTCGCCGTCGTCTGGAGCCCGCTCCCCGCCGGCTCGCCGACCACCCCGCAGAACCGGCCGAAGCACTTCTACCCCGGCTCCCGCTGGGTCGACTGGGTCGGCACCGACTTCTACTCCGGCTACCCGGAATGGAAGGCGCTGACCGGGCTCTACCGGCGCTTCTCCGGCAAGCCGTTCGCGATCACCGAGTGGGCGGTCGAAAGCGGCGACGACCCCAGCTTCGTCAGCAAGCTCTTCGCCTGGCTGAAAAGCCACCGCCGCACCCGGATGATCGCCTACTACCAGGACTTCGGCGGCAGCAACAGCTACCGGATCCAGAACTACGGCTCCAGCCTCGGCGTTTTGCGCGCCCGTCTCCACTCCGGGCTTTTCCCGGCCTACGCGAAGGGAGCGCCGCACCTGCCGCCGCCCCCGCCGGGAGGCATCGGGGCCGGCTGACAAGCCGGTCTTTAGGAACCTGAAGAATCATCGCCCGCCATGCGGGCAATCCGCCGTGTCTCTTCCTCCCCCTCGCTGCTGATGCTGAGCGGCTTGACCATCCTCGGCGCCATCCTGCGTTTTGCGACGATCGACCTGCAGAGCTACCGCTACGACGAGGCGGTGACCGTCGCGCGGGTGCTGCACCCGAGCCTCTTCGACACCTTCTCGGCCGTCCCTCACAGCGAGTCGACGCCGCCGCTCTACTACCTCGTCGCCTGGCTCTGGTCGCGACCCTTCGGCACCGGCGAGGTCTGGATGCGCTCGCTTTCCGCGCTGGCCGGAACCGCCTCGATCCTCGTCGTCTACCTGGCGGCGCGGGCGCTGCCGCTCCCACGGCGGGCGGGGCTGATCGCGGCGGCGGCCGTGGCGGTCAGCCCGGTCCTGATCTGGTACTCGCAGGACGCCCGCGCCTACGCGCTCGTCTTCCTCTTCACGGCGCTGTCCTTCCTCTTCTTCGCCCGCGCCCGGCGCGGTGGCGGGCGCCGCGACCTCGCCTGGTGGGCGGTCTTCTCGGCCCTGGCGCTCGCCACCCACTACTTCGCCGGCTTCGTCGTCCTCGCCGAGGCGGCGCTGCTGCTCCGCGGGTCGAACCGGCGCGCGGCGACGGTGGCGCTGTTGCCGATTCTGGCGATGGGAGCGCTGCTGCTGCCGATCGCCCTCGAACAGCGCCAGCACGCCCACGCCGGCTGGATCGCCTCCCAGCCGCGAGGACAGCGCCTGGAACGGGGGGCGGCGAAGCTCATCGGCAGCGACAACGGCGAGGAGCACGGCAAGCGCGCGACCGACCCGGTTCCGCTGGCGGTGCCGCTGGCCCTTGCGCTCGGCTCGCTGGCCCTGCTGCTGTTCCTGGGGACGAAGGAGGAGCGCATCTCGGCCGGGATCGCCGCGCAGGTCGGAGGCATCGCCCTGGCCCTGCCGCTCGCGCTCGCCCTCCTCGGCTCCGACTACGTCGACGGCCGCAATCTGCTGCCGGTCTTCGTGCCACTGCTGATTCTCCTCGGCACCGGTTTCGGGGTGAGGCGCGCCGCCTGGTGGGCCCTCGGCCTGGGCGCCGCCTTCTGCGTCTGCTCGCTCCTCTTCGCGCTCGAGATCGACCGGCTGCCGCGACTGCAGCGGGAGGACCTGCGCAACGCCGCCGCCCAGGTCGGCGAACTGAAATCGGGCGAGGTGGTCGTCACCGACCGCTACGCGGCAGGCTGGCCCCTGCGCTACTACCTCGATGCCCGCCCGGCCTCGAAGCTGCCGCCGCTGCGGGAGATCGACCTGGTCGGGTCGGGATCGGCTGCCGCCGCCAACGCCCGCCGCATCCTGCCGCGGGCCTTCCGCCGAGTCGAAGCGAAGCCGGTCTCCTACGACTTCACTTTGACCCGCTACCGCTCTTCCCGCCCTGTGCGTGTTTCTGTGCCTGCGCTCGAGCGTGGTGCGCTGGTGGGTGCCGGTGGGCGGGCTTTGGTGCTGGTCGGGCTTTCTTCTTCGCGCTCTTCGGCTGCGGCTTCGCCGCCCTAGCGGGCTGGGCCGGGAGCACTTTCATCTTCGGCTTGATCGGTTCCAGCGCGTTGATGCTCGAGTAGCCGGTCAGGTAGATGCGGCGGCCGTCGGAGATCACCGGGGTGTAGGTGCCGGTCTTGTAGTGGAAGACCTGCTTGCCGGTCTTCATGTCGAAGCCGTTGGTCGCTTTGCTCGAGAACTGGGCGACGTAGACGATGTTGCCGACGGCCGAGAGCGAGCCGACCACCTGACCGCCGGCCGAGCGCGACCAGCGGGTTTCGCCGTCCTTGGCGTTGAGCGCGTAGATGTTGCCGTCGAAGGAGCCGATGTAGACGGTCGGCCCGGTGTGCTGGGTCTGGGCAACGGTCGGACCGGAGTAGACGTAGCCGCCGGTCGAGTGGCTCCAGGCGAGGGCACCATCGCTCTGGTCGTAGCTGTAGACCCGGCCGTCGTTGTTGCCCGCATAGACGCGGCCGAAGGCGACGGCGGGGGTCGAGTAGAACTCGCCGGTGCCGCCGAACCCGGGGCCGAGCGAGCCGCTCTGCCAGATCAGGTGGCCGTTGCCGGCGTCGACC
>CAMLHB010000149.1 GCA_946479725.1 uncultured Actinomycetes bacterium
GCAAAGGGTGGAAACGATCCAGGAGGGGGACGGTCATGTGGTTCGCCGGCCGGGAATCGCGCCGCTGGTCTTCACCGCCGACTGCCTGCCGGTGGCGCTGGCGGGGCCGGGTTGGGTGGCGATGATCCACGCCGGTTGGCGCGGGCTCGCGAGCAGAATCATCGCCAAGGGCGCCGAAGCCGTGGAAGCGACCTCGGCGGCGATCGGGCCCGGGATCGGCCCCTGTTGCTACGAGGTCGGTCCCGAAGTCCTGGCCGCCTTCTCCGACCTCGGCGAGGGCGTCGCCGACGGCCGCATGCTGGACCTGCCGGAGGCGGCGCGGCGGCTGCTGGCTCGGGCCGGCGTCGAGCGGGTCGACTCGGCCGGCCTCTGCACCAGCTGCGAAGAGGAGCTCTTCTTCTCCCATCGCCGCGACGACGGCCGCACCGGGCGCCAGGGCGGCCTCGCCTGGATCGAGGCCTGAGGTGGCGGAGCTGATCCACGAGATCGACGCCGCCAAGGTTCGGGAGAAACTGGCGAAGGCGAAGGCGGTCGCCGGCGAGGGAGTCGAGATTCTCGTCGCCACCAAGTACGTGCCGCTGGAGGAGATGGGGAAGCTGGCCGGGGCGGGGGTCGAGCTGGTCGGCGAGAACCGCCAGCAGGACCTCGCCGCCAAGCACGAGCGCTGGGGGGACAGCTTCACCTGGGACTTCATCGGCAATCTGCAGAGCCGCAAGGTCAAGCAGGTGCTGCCGCTCTGCCGGCTGATCCACTCGGTCGCCACCGAGTCCGTCCTCGCCCAGCTCGAGAAGCACGCCGAGCCGGGCACCGAAATCCTGGTCGAGGTCAACGTCTCCGGCGAGGAGGGCAAGGGCGGGGTCGAGCCCGCGGCTCTTGCGGACTTCATCGACCGCTGTCCGGTCACCGTCGCGGGGTTGATGACGATGCCTCCGTTCAGCCCCGATCCGGAGCAATCGCGGCCATATTTCGCCCGCCTCGCCGAGCTGGCGGCGACCCACGGGCTGCGCCGGCTTTCGATGGGGACCTCGCAGGATTGGCGGGTCGCGGTCGAGGAGGGGGCGACGATCGTTCGCCTCGGCCACGCCCTCTTCGTGTGATTTCGCGCGAAATCTGGGAATAATTCGTAAAGGAGTCGGCCCGTGAAGGCCGAAACACGCTGCAGATATGGCTCTCAAAGACACCTGGCATCGCGCGCTCGTCTACTTCGGCCTCGCCGAGGACCACGACTACGGCCCTGAATACGAGGAAGACTTCGAGCCCGAGACCGGGACCGAGGAAGCCTTCGAAGGTGGCCGCGACCGCGGCGAAAGCCGCTCTTCGGTACGGCGCCTGCCGACCTCGCGGCGCCCGCGCCGCGACGAGATCGACGACATCTTCGCCGAAGACGAGCCGATTGCGGCCAGCCGCACCCGGACCCTGCGCCCGGTCGACAACGGCGGCGACATCCAGGTCCACCTGGTCATTCCCCGCAACTTCAACGACGCCCAGCAGATCGCCGACCAGTTCAAACGCTCGGTCCCGGTGATCCTCAACCTGCAGACCGCCGACCACGAGCTCTCGAAGCGGATGATCGACTTCTGCTCCGGCCTCACCTACGCCCTCGACGGCGGCATGCAGCGGATCGCCGAGAAGATGTTCCTGCTGACGCCGCGGAATGTCGATGTCTCCGCCGAGGAAAAGGCGAGGCTGATCGACAAGGGGTTCTTCAACCAGTCTTAGGGTCTTGGGTTCACAGCTAGGCTCACGGTCGTGATCGTTGGATTCGTCGGTTCGGGGAGCATGGCCGCGGCGATGGCTCGTGGTTGGGCTGGCGTGTTTGAGGAGATGCTGTTTTCTGACAGTGGCTCCGGGCGCGCCCGGGCATTGGCCGAGGAGCTGGGGGGAGAGGCGGTTTCCAACGAGGAGATCGCCCGCCGTGCCGACCTGGTGCTGCTGGCGGTGAAGCCGAACAAGCTGGAGGAGGTGGCGCCGCAGCTGGCGGGTGCGCAGGCGGTCGTCTCGGTCCTCGCGGCGACGACCCTCGAGCGGCTCCGGGCCGCGCTCCCCGGGGCGCGGGTGCTGCGGGTGATGCCGAACGTCGGGGTTGAGGTCGGCGCCGGCGTCCTTTGCGTCTCCGGCGAGGCAGATGAGGCGACGCGCGAGAAGCTGGCGCTGCTGGGGCGGGTGGTGGAGATCGCCGAGACGGACTTCGACGCGGCGACTGCGGTGATGGGCTGCTCGCCCGCCTACCTGGCCCTGGCGGTGGAGGCGATCTCCGACGCCGGCGTGGCCAACGGGCTCGATCCTCAACTGGCACGGGAGCTGGTGGTGGAGACGGCCGTGGGCACCGCAGAGCTGCTGCGCCGCCACGACCCCGCAGCCGTCCGCAAGGCGGTCGCCTCGCCGGGGGGCAGCACCGAGCGGGGCCTGGAGGCGCTCGAGCGGGAAGGCGCCCGCCGGGCATTCGAGGCGGCGGTGGAGGCCTCGCTGGAGCGGATGCGCGAATGATCCCCCTCGCCCTCACCCGTAACGACGTCGCCGACTACGTCAGCGCCCTCTTCGTCGTCTACGTGATCCTGATCTTCATCCGCATCGTCGCCTCCTTCGTCCCTCGCATGCCCTACAACCCGTACCTGCGGGCGGTGCTCGACTTCGTGGTCGAGGTCACGGACCCCTACCTCAACTTCTTCCGCCGCTTCATCCCGCCGATGGGGGGCGGGGGCTTCGCGCTCGACCTCAGCCCGATGATCGGCCTGATCGTCCTCTTCGTCGCCCAGCAGCTGATCGTCAACCTGATCGCCGGGTGAGCGCCGCCGCCCGCGCCTGGAGCCTCGCCGGCATCCTCTCCGCCGTGGTCGTCGCCTGCGACCAGGCCGCGAAGGCGAGGATCGAAGCGAGCCTGGTGCCCGGCGAGGAGGTCGCGGTGCTGGGGCCGCTGAAGCTGACCCTCGCCCACAACGCCGGCGTTGCCTTCGGGCTCGCTGGCGGCGCCGGGGCGGGCCTGGTGGTGGTGACCGCCGCGGCGCTGCTCCTGATCGGCTGCCTCTTCAGCCGCAAGCCCGAGCGCCCGGGGGTGTGGGTGGCGGTGGGTCTGCTCGCCGGCGGCGCCCTCGGCAACCTCCTCGACCGGATCCGCGCCGATGCCGTCACCGACTTCATCGACGTCGGCGCCTGGCCGCCCTTCAACCTCGCCGACGTCGCGATCACCTGCGGGGTCGTGCTGCTGGTGCTCCTCTACCTGCGGGACATGGAGACCGAGGACGACGGTGGCTGAGCCGGAGCTGCGGATCGTCCACCTCGACGAGGCGCTCGCGGTCGTCGACAAGCCCGCCGGCCTCGTCGTCCACCCGGCGCCCTCGCACCGCGGCCCGACCCTGGTCGACGAGCTGGCCGAGGTCCTCGGCGGCGGCGGCGATCCGGAGCGGCCGGGAATCGTCCACCGGCTCGACAAGGGAACGAGCGGCCTCCTGGTGGTCGCCCGCGACGACGAGACCCACGCGGCCCTGCAGCAGCAGGTCCGCGACCGCGAGGTCGAGCGGGTCTACCTGGCGCTCGCGGGCGGCCGCCTCGCCTCCCGTACCGGCACGATCGACGCCCCGATCGGCCGCGCCTCCCGCCAGCGCACCCGGATGGCGGTATCCGGCGCCGCCGCCCGCCAGGCCCGCACCCACTTCACCGTCCTCGAGCTGCTGCCGCGGGAGAGCTACCTGGAGGCGAAGCTGGAGACCGGCCGGACCCACCAGATCCGCGCCCACTTCGCGGCGATCGGGCATCCCCTGACGGGCGACGCCACCTACGGCGGCGCCGTCCGCTACGGCCTGAAGCGCCAGTTCCTCCACGCCCACCGGCTCTCCTTCCAGCACCCCCGCAGCGGCGAGCGGCTCAGCTTCACCTCGCCGCTGCCGGGGGACCTGGAGGCGGCGCTGGAGGCGGCCCACGTCGAGTAGCGCCGCCGCTCTACAATCGGCGCTCGAAACCGAACCCCGTCTTTCGGCGAAACCGGATCCTGCCTGGCCACCACCAGGTCCTGGGGAGCGGGACGGGGAGCTTCACCAAATTAAGGAGAACCAATGCCTGAGGCAGAACTCAAAGAGCTGCTCGAGGCCGGAGTCCACTTCGGCCACCAGACGCGCCGTTGGAACCCGAACATGCGCCGCTTCATCTTCGGCGAGCTCGACGGGATCCACATCATCGACCTGCTGCAGACCGAGGCGTTGCTGGAGAACGCCCGCAAATTCGCCGGCGAGCTGGCGACCGGCGGCGGCACCGTGCTCTTCGTCGGGACCAAGAAGCAGGCCCGCGACACGATCCAGGAATGGGCCGAAAAATGCCAGATGCCCTACGTCAACAAACGCTGGCTCGGGGGCCTGCTGACCAACTTCAACACGATGTCGGGACGGATCGGACGCCTGCACGAGCTCAACGGCTGGAAAGAGGAGGGCAAACTCGACCTCCTGCCGACCAAGGAGCGGATGGGGATGGAGGCCGAACTCGCCAAGCTCGAGTTCAACCTCGGTGGCGTCCGCGACATGGACCGCCTGCCTGACGCCGTCTTCGTCGCCGACCTCAAAACCGAGGAGATCGCGGTCAACGAGGCGGCCCGCCTGCGGATCCCGATAATCGGCCTCGTCGACACCAACTGCGACCCGACGCCGGTCGACTACGTGATCCCCGGCAACGACGACGCGATCCGCTCGTGTCAGCTGGTGATCGGGACGATCGGCAAAGCCGTCGAGGACGGGTCCAGCTCGTGGCGCGTGCAGGAGGAGAAGCGGATCGCCGAAGAGATGGAGCGCCGCAAACGCGAGGAGGAAGAGCGGAAGAAACGCGAGGAGGAAGAGAAGGCCCGCGTCGAAGCCGA
Organism: uncultured Actinomycetes bacterium; assembly: GCA_946479725.1. The sequence continues at coordinate 4,841 of CAMLHB010000149.1, forward strand.
GGAAGCGAAAAAAGCCGCCGAGGACGCTCAGAAAGCCGCGCAGGCGACGGCTGCGGCGCAGCAGAAAGCCCAGCAGGCGCCGAGGAAAGCGCCTCAGGACCAGGGGGGTGGGGCCGCGGGTCCTGTCTCCGATACGACCCCCTCGCAAAAAGGCGAGGGTCCCGCATCGTCGCCACCCACTGCAGGGTCCGCGTCGGCTGAGCAACAGCCCGAGGTTCCGGCCGTCGCGGGAGAGGCCTCTGTCGCCGAGGTGAAAGAGGAGGCTTCCGAGGAGCAGCCGCCTGCTCCGCCGACCGAGAGTGCGGAGCCGGCTGCTGATGAGAAAGCTGAGGAGGCGAAATGAGCATCACCGCTGCTGATGTGAAGGCGCTCCGGGATCGAACCGGGGCGGCGATGATGGATGCGAAATCGGCACTGGTCGAGGCCGACGGCGACGTCGAGCGCGCGGTCGAGCTGCTGCGGGTGAAGGGGCAGGCCTCCGCCGCCAAGCGCGAAGGCCGCGGCACCAACGAGGGCGTCGTCGCCTCCTACATCCACGCCAACGACAAGGTCGGGGCGATGGTCGAAGTCCAGTGCGAGACCGACTTCGTCGCCCGCAACGAGGAGTTCCGGGTCTTCGCCTACCAGGTCGCCCTGCACGCCGCGGCGACCGCGCCACAGTACGTCTCGACGAACGAAATCGACGAGTCCGAGCGCGAGGCCGAACGGAAGGTCTTCGAGGAGAAGGCGCGCGAAGAAGGCAAGCCGGACAACGTCGTCGAGAAGATCGTCGAGGGGCAGTTGAACAAGTGGGCGAGCGAAGTCGCGCTGCTGGACCAGACCCACGTCAACGCCGAGAAGCACGAGGGCAAGACGATCGAGGAGCTGCGCCAGGAGCTGGCGGCGAAAACCGGCGAGAACATCCAGATCGCCCGCTTCTCCTACTTCCGCGTCGGCGAATAGAGTCACCTGCAGTGACCGACCCCGCCGAACCTCGTTTCGGGCGCATACTGCTGAAGCTCTCCGGTGAGGCCCTGATGGGCAGCCAGGACTTCGGCACCGACGCCGCCGAGGTCGACCGGATCGCCAAGCAGGTGGCGGCGGTTCGGCGGCGCGGGGTGGAGGTGGCGATCGTCGTCGGCGCGGGCAACATCTACCGCGGCCTCGACGGGGCGGCGAGCGGGATGGACCGGGCCACCGGCGACTACATGGGGATGCTGGCGACGGTGCTGAACGCGCTCACCCTGCAGGACGCGCT
>CAMLHB010000150.1 GCA_946479725.1 uncultured Actinomycetes bacterium
CTCGGCTACACGATCAGCCTGCCGACCGAGGACAAGTTCCTCACCACCCGCGCCGAGCTGACCGACACGATGGCGATGACGCTCGGCGGCCGCGCCGCCGAGGAGATCGTCTTCGGCGAGATCACCACCGGCGCCTCCAACGACCTCGAAAAGGTGACCGAGACGGCGAAGCAGATGGTGATGCGGTTCGGGATGTCCGAGCGCCTCGGCCCCCGCGTCTTCGGCCACGACCGCGGCCAACCGTTCCTCGGTCGCGAGTTCAGCTCCGAGCCCGACTACTCCGACGAGATCGCCCGCGAGATCGACGACGAGATCCGCCGCATCGTGGAGAGCGCCCACCAGACCGCCAAGGGCCTGCTGAACGAGCGCCGCGACGACCTCGAGCGGGTCTCGAAGCTGCTGCTGGAGCGGGAGACGATCGACGCCAAGGAGTTCATCGCCCTGCTCGAAGGCAAGCCGGCGTCGGAGGTCTTCGCCGACGACGACGAGCACCCGGCGCCGCCGGCCGAGCCCGCGCCCGAGCCGGAAAAGGCGGCGCGTGAGGGTTCGCGGCCGATGCCGCGGCCTAAGCCGGGATTTGCCGGCGGCGATGCGTCGTAGCGGGGGAGCGGGTGACCCTCGTTCTGACAAATGCCGGTCTAATTAGACCGGCATTTTGAGTATCCGCCAGCCCGAGGGTCACCCGCTCCCCCTTCCACAGTTGATGGGGGTCGTCAACGTGACCCCCGACTCATTCTCGGATGGAGGCCTTTACCTCGATCCGGATGCGGCAGTTGCTCATGGGTTGGAGCTGGCCGAGGCGGGGGCGGAGATCCTCGACGTCGGCGGGGAATCGACGCGTCCTGGAGCCGAGGCTGTGAGCGAGGAGGAGGAGCTGCGGCGGGTTGTCCCCGTTATCCGGGGACTAAGCGGTTCACAGTGTCGTATCTCTGTGGACACTTCCAAGGCTCGCGTCGCCGCGGCGGCGCTCGAGGCCGGGGCGGAGATCGTCAACGACGTCACCGCCCTGCGCGGCGACGCGGAGATGGCCTCCCTCTGCGCCGAGCGCGAGGCCATCGTGGTCCTCATGCACATGCGCGGCGAGCCGCGGACGATGCAGGACGACCCCCGCTATGAAGACGTCGTCGCCGAGGTCATGGCGTTCCTCGCCGAGCGCCTGGAGTTCGCGGTCGCCGCCGGCATCGCCGAAGAGCGGATCTGGCTCGACCCCGGGATCGGCTTCGGCAAGACCGCCGCCCACAACATGGAGCTGCTGCGCCGGCTCGGCGAGCTGCGCGGGCTCGGCCGGCCACTGGTGGTCGGGACCTCGCGCAAGAGCTTCATCGGCCGGGTCGACGGGTCCGACGCCGCCCACCGACTCGGCGGCACGATCGCCTCTTCGGTCCTCGCCGCCGCCGAGGGGGCCGAGGTCCTGCGCGTCCACGACGTCGCCGAGGTGCGCCAGGCGCTGACCGTGGCGACGGCGATCCTCGGGTAGGTTCCTGACCATGGAGAGCCACGGCAACGGGATCGAGTCGAGCGCCGAAATCGAGCTGCGCGGGCTCTCGATCTTTACCCACCACGGCGTCACCGAAGCCGAGCAGGAAGTCGGCCAGCGTCTGGAGTTCGATATCTCCTTCGACGTCCCCGACTGCGACGCGGTGCTGACCGACCGGCTCGAGGACACGGTCGATTACGGCGCTGTCTGCGACATCGTCACCCTCGCCGCCACCGAGCGCAGCTACAAGACGCTCGAGCGCCTGGCCCAGGTCGTGGGGGAGAGGCTGATGGCGCAATACGGCTGCGAATCGGTCCGGGTGCGCGCCGCGAAGCCGGAGCCGCCGCTGCCGCTGGCGATCCAGGAGGTGGCCGTCGAGGTCACCCAGGAGCGCGCGGTCGAAGAAGACGAAGACGACGAGGGCTAGCTTGGCCGCCGACAAGCGGACCGGCTACCTCGGCCTCGGCTCCAACGTCGGCGACTCCGCCGGGCACCTGCGCGCCGCCGTCGAGCTGCTGGAAGCCGAGGGGATCGAGGTCGACGCCGTCTCCTCCAGCTACGTCACCGAGCCGGTCGGTGAGATCCTCGACCAGCCCGACTTTCTCAACGCCGCCGTCCGCATCCGCACCGACCTGGAGCCCGAGGGGCTACTCGACGCCTGCAAGCGGGTCGAGGCCGAGCGCGGCCGCATTTTCGACGCCCCCCGCCACAGTCCCCGCCCGCTCGACGTCGACCTGCTCCTGCTCGGCGATCTGCAGCTCAGCACCGACCGCCTCACCCTCCCGCACCGCGAGGTCACCACCCGGCGCTTCGTCCTCGTGCCGCTGTTGGAGTTGGACCCCGAGCTGACGCTGCCGGACGGGACGAAGCTCGCCGAGGCCCTCGCAGCGCTTCCGGAAGGGCAGCGGGTTGAGCCCAGCTAAGGAAGCTCGGCGGGGAATACCGCCAAGCCCCGGCGCCGGGCAGCACGGTGCAAGCGAACGTCCCAGGTGGCAAGAGTGAGTTTTTCCGAGGCGATCAATAGGGCGGCGGCAAGGTGCAGCGCGTCGAGGCTGCGCAGATCCTCGGTGGAGGTGAGCCCGACCGCCTGCTCGGTCAGCGACGCGTCCACCTCGATCACGTCGAAAGAGGGCCAGTCGGCCAAGAACCACTTGACGCCGGCGTTCCCCGTGGCCAGCCTGATCGCTCTCGCGGTCTCGACGTAACCGACCCGGCAGATGGCCCAGCCTTCAGCCGAGTGCATCTCCGCGATCAACGGACCGCTTCCTTCCTCGGCGACATAGCGCTTGACGAGCGCGCTCGCGTCGAGATGGAGCATCTAACGCTCGGCGTCGCGCTCGGCGAGGACGATCGAAGTGGCAGAGCGCTTTGCCCGGATGGGGCGCGGGAGACGAGTGGGTCGCGCGCTGGCGGCTGGAGTTACCTGCCCATTGGCCACGAGCTCCCGCAGTCTCGACTCGCCGGCTCGCATAGCCGCAGGGACGATGTCGGCCACCGGGCGACCACGCACGGTAACCCGCACCTGCTCGCCCTCTTCGACGTCATGGAGGACGCTGCTCAAGCTCGCCTTCAGATCGCGGACGCCTATCTCACGCATGTGGCCACAATACCCTCGATGTGGCCTCTGATAGGGATTACGCGGGAGTGGCTCCGGCTTGTAGCGGCGGCAGCCATTCGGCCGGTAGGACCGGGGGCATGCGGCCGGGATAGTTCGGGACCACGCGTTTCGCCAGCGCCCCCGCGGGGCGGCTCTCGATCACCGGGCGGAGGTCGTCGAGGGTCATCATCAAGCCGATGCTGGGGGCGATCTGGAAGTCGGCGACGTTGGGGCGCTCGCCATTGAGGACGCCGCCCTGGATATAGGCGTCGACCTTGTCGAGCAGGGCGGGAAGCTTGGCGAGGGCGGCGCGGGCGTTCTCGTCGGTTGCTTCGTTGAAGCGGGCCGAGAGGGCGACCAGCGGGCCGCCGGTCTTGACGGCGAGGCCGATCGGGACGCCGAGCTTGGCGCCCTCGGAGTAACTCGCCATCGGATAGCGGTTCTGCTTGAACCCCCACCAGAGCAGCTGCCGAATCGGGTGCTGCAGCTCCTCGTCGCCGAAGCGCTCGGCCTCTTCGACCGCCTGCCGCTGCTCGGGATCGGCGGGGAAGAGGGGCGGCTCCGGCCGCAGACGCTCCAGCTCCCGGGCGATCTGCCGCGAGCCCTGGACCTTCTGCCCCTCGATCTTCAGCGCCGGCACGGTGATGCCGGGGAAGCCGACGAGCCGCAGAACGCCCTTCGAGACCACCGGCATCAGATCTTTGCGCTTGTAGGGGGTGTCCTTGTGCTCGAGCATCAGTTGCACGGCCACGCTCGGGTGGGAGCCGGGGATCACGTAGAGGCGGGCGTCCATCGCGGGCGATCCTATGCACAATCGCGCCCGTTTGGCTACCCAGCCAGTCGCCCGCGGGGATAATCCGCCGATGCTGCTCGCGGTCGACGTCGGCAATACCCAGACCCACCTCGGCGCCTTCGAAGACGAGGAGCTGGTCGAGCACTGGCGCTTCCAGACGCGCTCGGGTGCCACCGGGGACGAGCTGGCGGAGCGGATCGCCGGGCTCTTCTCGCTCTCGGGGATGTCCTTCGGCGACGTCGAGGCGGTCTGCGTCTCCTCGGTGGTGCCGCCGCTCGGCAGCCAGTTCGAGGAGCTCTCGCGCCGCTACCTCGGCGCCGAGTGCCTGACGATCGGCCCCGGCGTGAAGACCGGGATGCCGATCCGGATCGAGAATCCGCTCGAGGTCGGCGCCGACCGCCTCGTCAACGCGATCGCCGCCTTCGACCGCGTCCAGGGCGCCTGCGTCTCGGTCGATTTCGGCACCGGGATCAACATCGACGTCGTCTCGGCCGGGGGCGAGTACCTCGGCGGCGCGATCGGCCCCGGCCTCGCGCCCTCGCTCAGTGCCCTGATCGAACGCGCCGCGCGGATCACCCGCATGGACCTCGAAGAGCCGAAGGAGGCGATCGGCCGCTCGACCCGCGCCGCGATCAACTCCGGCTTCATCTTCGGCTTCGCCGGCCTGATCGACGGCATCGTCGGGCGGATCGAAGAGGAGCTCCCCGAGCCGCGGGTGCTTGCCACCGGCGGCTACGCCTCGGCCGTCGTCCCCTTCACCGAGACGATCGACGAGGTCGACGATCTGCTGACCTTGAAGGGACTGCGATTGATCCATGAGCGGAACCGATGACAACGGAGTGGGCCGACCGGCCCTGACCGAGCCCTTCGAGATCGGCGGCGTGCCGATCGCCAACCGGGTCCTGCTGGCGCCGCTGGCCGGGATCGGCAACTGGTTCGTCCGCCTGCAGGCCAAACGCCACGGCGCCGGCCTCGCGGTCTCGGAGATGGTCTCGAGCTTCGCCCTGCACTACCGCAACGAGCGCACCCTGCGGGAGCTGATGAGAATCCACCCCGACGAGCACCCGGTCTCGATGCAGCTCTTCGGCCACGACCCCGAGGTGATGCGCTCGGGCGCCGAGATCGCCGCCAAGGCGGGCGCCGACCTGATCGACATCAACATGGGCTGCCCGGTGCCGAAGGTGCGGAAGACCGGGGCGGGGGCGCAGCTGCTGCGCGATCCCGAGCTGGCCCTGGCGCTGGCCCGCGGCGCCGCCGAGGGCAGCGGCCTGCCGGTGACGGTGAAGCTGCGCTCGGGGATCGAGGCGGGCGACCGCTCCGGCTTCGAGCTGGCGATCCGGCTCGCCGAGGAGGCCGGGGTGGCGGCGATCGGCTTCCACCCCCGCGCTGCCACCAAGGGCCACAGGGGCAAGCCCGACTACCAGCTGACCCGGGAGCTGGTCGAGCGGGTCGAGGTGCCGGTGATCGTCTCCGGGGGACTCGCCAGCGCCGCGGCCGCCCGCCGCGCCTACGAGGAGTCGGGCGCCGACGCGGTGATGATCGCCCGCGGCTCGCTCGGCAACCCCTGGGTCTTCGAGGAACTGACCGGAAAGCGCGTTTCCCCGCCGGGCCGGGAGGAGATCGTCGCCGAGTGGCTGTGGGTGATCGACCGGGCCGAGGAGCACCTCGGCGAGGAGCGCGCCCAGCGCTACCTGCGCAAATTCCACCCCTGGTACGTGGAGCGCCTGGAGGCGCCGAAGGAGGTCGCCGACGAGCTCCAGCGCAGTGCCGATCTGCCCCGCGCAAGGGAGCTGGTCCGCTCGCTCGCGAGCCCCGCCGCGGTCGCCTGAACAACCCGTCCAGAGGCCCCTTTGGCCGGCCAGCCACCCTCGCTATAATCGCGCGCTCCCTGCCCGGGTGTGCCGCCGTCCTTAGGTGCGCATCAGGGCGTTTTTTTAGGTCTGGGAGACCGCAAGGGCTCCCTTTTCCAATCCAAAGCGAGGTCCGAAGTGCGTCAGGCCGTCATAACCCCCGAGGGGCTGGAAAAACTCAAAGAGGAGATCGAGTTCCTCTCGACGACCAAACGCCGGGAGGTCGCGGCCCGGATCAAAGAGGCGCGTGAATTCGGCGACATCTCCGAGAACGCCGAATACGACGACGCCAAGAACGAACAGGCGCTGCTTGAGACCCG
>CAMLHB010000151.1 GCA_946479725.1 uncultured Actinomycetes bacterium
AAAGAGGACGCCGTCGCGGAAGGCCGGCGCCGACTTCACCGGCCCGCCCAGCTGGGTCGTCCAGCGGATGTTGCCTCTGCCGGTGCTGAGCGCGTAGAGGTTGCCGTCTTCGCAGCCGAAGTAGACGGTGCGGCCGAGCACCAGCGGCGAGGACTCGGCCCGACCCGGCAGCGGTCGTTTCCAGAGCACCTTGCCGGTCTTCGCGTTCAGCTTGATGATGTGACCGGGGACGAGGTTGACGATGTAGAGGCGGCCCTTGTGGTAGGCGGGCGAGGAGGCATTGAGGCGGCCGACGTCCCGTTCCCACAAGACCTTGCCGGTGTCGGCGTCGAGCGCGTAGGCGGTGCCGTTGTTGTTGACGAAGAAGAGCCGGCCGGCGGCGTAGACCGGCGGGAACTCGAGCAGCGGCTTCTCCGAGAAGTGCCACTTGAGCTTGAATGGGGGCTTGATCCCCTGCGCCGGCAGGTAGCGCGTGCGGGCCGGGTTGAGACCGAAGAGCGGCCAGTTGACGGTCTTCGGCCTCGGCGGCGGCTGCGGCGCCTTTTCCTGGTGGAAGTGTTCGATCGCCTGCTCGTTGTGGACGTCGCCCGGCCGCTTCAGCAGCTCGTAGGCGAGGATCGCGCCGCCGATGGCGAGAAGGACGGCGGCGATCAGTCCGATCGCCCAGGGCCGGTGCTCGTTCCAGAGCTGCTTCGGGTGCGCCAGCAGCCGCAGCGCCCTACGCATTTATCGCGCGGCGCTCTGACTCTTTCGCGACCCCGGCCATCAGGTCCCTGATCGCTTTCTTCAGGATCGCCATGAAGACCGGCCCGGAGAGCGGGATCGTCGGGGTCGTCTTCACCGCGTAGACCAGCTCGGTGCCGCCATCCACCGTGCTCAGCTCGACGGTGCCGACGTGGTCGCGGACCGGCAGGCCGGAGAGGATCTTGTAGGAGAAGCGGCTCGGCCGCTCGTAGCCGATGACCTCCTCGCGCATCGGCGGACCCGGCAGGGCGCTGAGCACGCGGATCGCGCCAAGGCCGTTCGGCGCCGGCTCCCCCTCGCGCTCCAGCTCGGCCTTGCGCAGCGGGGTGATCTCGGGGTAGCGGCGGTGGTCGGTGAGGACGTCGAAGACGACCTCGGGCGGCGCGGCCACCTGGCGCACGTATCGGAAGCTCGCCATCGCCCCGACAGGCTACGCGAGCCGCCAGCGCTGCGGGTCGGTGCCCTCGACCCGCTCGACCTCGCCCGCCAGCGCCAGGTGGTCGAGGCAGGAGCGGACGATCTGCAGGACCCAGCCGCTGGCCGGGGTGTTGACCATCTCCGGGCCGATGATCTCGGCGACGATCTCGAAGGCCATCGGTTCCTCGCCGCCGGCGAGCGCGGCGCGGACCTTGCCGAGCAGCTCGGAGACCTGGCGCCGGGACTCGGCGACCTTCGCCTCGGGGTCGCGGAAGGTGCGGCCGTGGCCGGGCAGGACGAGGTCGACATCGAGCCTCTCGACCTCGTCGAGGCTGGTGAGGAATTCGCCGACCGGGTCGGGGCTGTGGCCGTAGTCGAAGAAGAGGACCGTGCGTCCGAGCAGGTGGTCGCCGCTGATCAGCAGCTTGCGCTCGGGCTCGTGCAGGACGACGTGGGAGGGAGCGTGGCCGGGAGTCTCGTGCACCTGCCAGGTGCCGAGGTCGGTCTTGATCTCGACTCCGGGGACGAGCTCGCGGTCGGGTTCCTTGAGGACGTCGATGCCGGATTCCTCGTCGCTTCGCGCCTCGCGGTAGCGCTCCAGCGCGGCCAGCGGCACGCCGCTCTCGCGGGCCGTCTCGATCCGCGCCTCCAGCGCCGCCTGCGGATCGTCGGCGAGCAGCCGCACGTGCTCCCAGCGCGGGTGCATCCAGAGCTCGCAGCCGGCCTGCTCGACGATCGCGCCGGCGAGTCCGTAGTGGTCGGTATGGGAGTGGGTGCAGACGACGAGCCGCACGTCGTCGACCCCGAAGCCGGCCTGCGCCAGCGCCAGGTCGAGCTGCCGCAGCCGCCCCTTGCCTCCCATCCCGGTGTCGAACATGACGATGCCGCCGTCGCAGGCGACCGCCCAGGCGTTGCCGTGCGGGACGCCGGGCCAGGGGAGCGGCAGCCGCAACCGCCAGATCCCCGGCATCAACCTTTCAGTGCGCGGCGCCTCTGCCTTGCCAGCCACGCTCGCATCCTTTCAGCTTGGCCAGCTAGCCAATCCGTCCATCGAACCATGTCTCCGGCGGGTGGCGCGGGTGGCCGCTACGCCACGTCGAAAGTCGCCGGGTCTGGACCGGTCCGCTCGCCCGCGTCGAGCCGCTCGAGGGCGGCCATGTCGTCTTCGCTCAGCTCGAAGTCGAAGACCTCGAAGTTCTGCCGGATCCGCTCCGGGCTCGAGGATTTCGGGATCACCAAGTTGCCCAGCTGCAGGTGCCAGCGGAGGATCGCCTGGGCGGGGGTGCGGTCGTGGTGGGCGGCGACCGTTTCGATCGTCCCGTCTTCGAGCAGCTCGCCCTGGGCGAGCGGGCTCCAGGCCTCGGTGGCGATCTCGTGCTCGGCGAGCCAAGCGCGCAGCTCGGCTTGCTGCAGCCGCGGGTGAAGCTCGATCTGGTTGACGGTCGGTCGCTGCTCGGCCTCGGCTTCGATCCGCTCCAGGTCCTCGATCCGGAAGTTGGAGACCCCGATTGAGCGGGCGCCGCCTTCCTCCTTGATCCGTTCGAAGGCGCGCCAGGTGTCGAGGAAGAGATCCCGGCTCGGCAGCGGCCAGTGGATCAGGTAGAGATCGACGTGGCCGGTCCCGAGCCGCTCGATGCTCTTCTCGAAGGCCCGCAGCGTCGCGTCGTACCCCTGCTCGGAGTTCCACAGCTTGGTGGTGACGAAGACGTCCTCGCGCCGCACCCCGCTTGCCGCGATCGCCGCCCCCACACCCGCCTCGTTGCGGTAGGCGGCGGCGGTGTCGACGTGGCGGTAGCCGACCCGCAGCGCCTCCTCGACCTTCTCCTGCGTCTCCTCCGGCGGGATCTGGAAGACGCCGAACCCCAGCTGCGGGATCTCGACGCCGTCGTGCAGCGTGATCGCGGGAACCTCGGTCGCATTCGTCATGCGAGTTCGGCTACCCCTGGGCCGCGACCTTCATGCCACTGCTCCGAGATTGGGGTCCCTATAGGGGACCAAAGTTCGGAGACCCGATTTAGCTGGTCGCTAGGCCGATTGCCAGGAGGGGAAAAGCGCTCATGATGCCCAGATAAGCGCCCATGGCGGCGCCGGTCGCAAGGCCCGTGGTGCGCGAGCGGGCGCCAGCGATGGCGCCGACGAGGACGAAGGCGGCGGCGATTCCGAATCCGAGCCAGAAGACCTGGGGCATTGCGCGGGCGACAATAGCCGAAGGCGGGGAGGAATCGCCCCCCGCGTGGCAAAGGGCCGGGGCATGAACCAGTCACCCGCCCAGAACAGCAAGCTGATCCTGGCGGCGATGATCTTCGCCGTCTCGATGACCTTCATCGACCAGACGATCGTCGCGATCGCGGTGCCGACGATCCAGGACGACCTCTCGCTCTCGGCGACGGGCGTCCAGTGGATCATCAACGGCTACCTGCTCTCGCTCTCGGCGCTCTTCGCTTTCGGCGGTCGCCTCGCCGACATCGCCGGCCATCGCCGCATGGTCGTCACCGGCGTCGTCGTCTTCGCCGTCGCCTCCGCCCTCTGCGGCGCCACCCCCGACACCTCCCTGGACGAGACCTGGTTCATCGTCTTCCGCGTCATCCAGGGCGCCGGCGCCGCGATCATGTTCCCGGCGGCCCTGGCAATCGTCCTCAACGCCTTCCCGGTCCGCGAGCGCGGCCGGGCGATGGCGATCTTCTTCGCGATCGCCGGCGGCCTCACCTCGATCGGCCCGCTCGCCGGCGGCATCCTGGTCGAATGGTCCTGGCGGGCGATCTTCTGGGTCAACATCCCGGTCGCGATCATCGCCCTCGTCCTGATCGCCAAATCGAAGCCGGCCGACGAGAAGCACCCGGCCCCGCTCGACCACAACGGCACCGCCCTGATCACCCTCGGGATGGGCCTCTCCGTCCTCGCCCTGCAGCAGTCGAGCATCTGGGGCTGGGGCAGCGCCAAGACCTGGGGTTGCCTGGCGCTCGGGCTGGCTCTGCTCGCCGCCTTCGTCCTCTACGAGCTGCGCGTCGAGAGCCCGCTGCTGCGGCTCTCGATCTTCAGGGACAGGGCCTTCGCGATCGACAACGCGGTCCTCTTCCTGCTGATGATCCCCTTCGTCCCGCTCTTCTTCTTCGCCAGCATGTACGCGCAGATCTCGCTCGGCGAAAGCGCCTCGCAAACCGGGCTCTACCTGCTGATCTTCTTCGCCGGCTTCGCCACCGCCTCGCAGTGGGGCGGGCGGGTGCTCGACCGGGTCGGGGCGCGGCCCTCGGTGGTGATCGGCTGCGCCGTCGCCACCGTCGGCTTCTTCCTCTGGGGCCGCTCGCTGACCCATCTCTCGGTCTCCGAACAGTGGTACTTCATCGTCATCGCCGGGGCCGGCGTCGGCCTCGTCCTCAGCCCCGCCAACACCGACGCGCTGAACCGAGTCTCCCGCGATCGCTACGGCGAGGCGACCGGGATCACGCAGACGGTGCGGAACTTCGGCTCCAGTCTCGGCCTCGCCGTCCTGGGGTCGATCCTGATCCTCGAGAACCGCTCCAACCTCGAGGCGACGGCGACCGAAAGCGGGATCCCGAAGCACGTCGGGACCGAAATCGCCGACGCGATCAGCCAGGGCAGCGCCGCCGGCGAATCCCCGCAGCACCTGCCGCCGAAGCTGCAGCAGGTCGTCGACGCGATCCCCCACGACTTCGCCCTCGCCTCGCGCACGGTCTTCTACGGGATGGCCGCGGCGATGGCCGTCGCCTTCGTGGTCGCCCTGGTCGGGATGCCAGCCGGAAAGGTCGAAGAAGCGGCCGGAGGCTAGCGCCGGCAGAGGTAGACGGCCTTGCTGTGCAGCTCTTCGTCGAGGCCGGCGAGGAGCTCCCCCTCCAGCTCCCCATAGACGGCTACCGGGGTCAGGCCCACCGCCTCGATCGCCCCGAGCACCTCGGCTTCGGGGAAGTAGCGCTGACGATGGACATGTGCCGACCCGGGATCGCCCTCGACTTCGAAATGGGCCTCGTGAAATGGGCCCGAGCCGGCGGCGTCCGGCTGCGATCGGCCGCTCCAGACCATCCGCCGGCCCGCGTGCTCGACGACCAGCTCGCCGCTGAAGAAGTTGCGAAAGGTGACCGGCGTGTTGACGTCGAACAGGGCGATCCCGCCGGGCGCCAGGTTGCGCCTGAACCCCGCGAGGGTCTGCTCCAGCTCCTCGACCGAGCCCAGGTAGTTGAGGGAGTCGTTCAGCGACCAGACGAGGTCGAACTCGCCGAAAACGGGGAGGTTCCGCATGTCGGCGACCGCCATCTCGACCCGGTCGCCGATTTTCCGGCGGGCGATGGCCAGCATCTCGGCCGAGATGTCGCAGCCCGTGACCTCGAAGCCGCGCTCGAGCATCGGCAGGAAGCTGAAGCCCGTCCCGCAGGCGACGTCGAGTAGCCGCTTTCCTTCGAGCCCGGCCTCCTCCGCCTTGGCGAGAAGCCGCCCCGTCCACCGCTCGTACATGTAGCGGTGGTTGAAGTCGTCGTAGGCCTCGGCGAAGGCGTCGTAGGCCGCCTCCGCCGAAGTGTCCTTCACTACTGGCTCTTTGCCGTGCTCACCGCCGGATAGACCGGCGGCTCCAATTTGATCTTCATCGCCCCTCAATTCGTCTTCGTGGTGCTGACTGCGGGAAAGATCGGGGCCTGGACCTTCATGCGTTCCTCCTCAGGTGGTCTTCCCCGTGCTGATTGCCATCCATACCGGTGCCGTCGCCTTGATTTCGTCGGCGACAACTGTTGCGACGACTGCGGCGATGAGAGGGCCGACAATGCTGGACATCAGCCCCATGCCAGCTTCCCGAATACCCTGGCGATCGACGCCGCCATCCGGTCGGCGCGCGCTCAGCACCTGCTCTTC
>CAMLHB010000152.1 GCA_946479725.1 uncultured Actinomycetes bacterium
CGATCGATCCGTCGCGGGCTGCGGCCCTCACGTCGGCGGCGGGCACCTCCCGGATGGTGCCGATACCAAGTTCGGCATCTTCGGCGGTGTCGAGCACGATCCAGCATTCATCCTTGCCGCGCGGGTAGCCGCGCGCTCGCGCCTCCTGCGTCTGCGCGAAGAGCTGGCGGATGTGGTCGAAGACGCCGGTGTAGGTCGCCGGGTTGGAGCGCGGCGTGCGGCCGATCGGCGACTGGTCGATGTTGATGATCTTGTCGATCTGGTCGAGGCCCTCGATGCCGTCGTGCGAGCCCGGCCGCAGCTTTGCCTGGTGGAGGCGGTTGGCGACCGCGTGGTGCAGGGTCTCGTTGACCAGGGTTGACTTGCCCGAGCCGGAGACGCCGGTAACGCAACAGAAGACCCCGAGCGGAATCTCGACGTCGACCTCCTTGAGGTTGTGTTCGCGGGCGCCGCGGACGAGCAGCTCGCCGGTCGGCCTGCGCCGCTCCTCCGGCACCTCGATCTTTTTCTTTCCGGAGAGGTACTGGCCGGTCAGCGAGGAGGGGTTTTTCGAGACCTGCTTCGGGGTGCCGGCGGCGATCACGTGGCCGCCGTGCTCGCCGGCGCCTGGGCCGAGGTCGACGAGGTGGTCGGCGGCCATCATCGTCCCCTCGTCGTGCTCGACGACGATCACCGTGTTGCCGAGGTCGCGGAGGCGGTCGAGGGTCGCGATCAGCTTCTCGTTGTCGCGCTGGTGGAGGCCGATCGAGGGCTCGTCGAGTACGTACATCACCCCGACCAGATGCGACCCGATCTGGGTCGCGAGCCGGATCCGCTGCGCCTCGCCGCCGGAGAGCGTGCGGGCCGAGCGGGCGAGCGAGAGGTAACCGATGCCGACGTTCTCGAGGAAGGAGAGCCGCTCGGTGATCTCGCGCACGATCAGCCGGGCGATCGCCCGCTCGGTCTCGGTCATCTCCAGCTCGCGTATCCACTGCGAGGCGGCGCGGGCGGAGAGGTCGGTGTACTCGGCGATCGAGAGGCCGCCGACCTTGACCGCGAGGCTCTCGGGCCGCAGCCGGGCGCCGTCGCAAGCCGGGCAGGGCTGCTCGGCCATGTAGCCCTCGATCCGCTCGCGGTTGGACTCCGAGTCGGTCTCTTCGTAGCGGCGCTGGAGGTTGTTGACGATCCCCTCGAAGCGGACCTTGTAGGAGCGGCGGCGGCCGAAGCGGTTGGTGTAGCTGACGTGGTGGCGCTCGTCGCCGGTCCCGTAAAGGAAGATCTCCCGCTCGGAGTCCTTCAGCCGCGACCAGGGCTTGTCGACGTCGACGGCGTAGCTGTCGGCGACCGAGGCGATCAGCCGCTTCCAGTAGGCGGTGATGCCGCGGTTCCAGGGCTGCAGAGCGCCCTCGGCGAGCGAGAGGGTCGGGTCGGGGACGACCAGCTCGGGGTCGATGACCCGCTGGAAGCCGAGCCCGTGGCAGCGGTCGCAGGCGCCGTGGGGCGAATTGAAGGAGAAGATCCGCGGCTCCAGCTCGGGGATCGAGGTGCCGCAGTTGAGGCAGGCGAACTGCTCGGAGAAGAGCAGGTTGCCGGCGCCGCTGCCGCTCTGCCCCTTCTGGTCGAGAATCTCGACTTCGACCAGGCCGGCGGCCAGCCCGGCCGCCGCCTCGACCGACTCCGAGAGGCGGCGCCGCAGGTCGGTTTTCATCACCAGGCGGTCAACGACGATCGCGACGTCGTGTTTGTACTTCTTGTCGAGCTCGATCTTCTCGTCGAGGCGCAGCAGCTCGCCGTCGATCTTGGCCCGCGAGTAGCCCTCGAGCCGCATCTGGTCGAGCAATTTCCCGTACTCGCCTTTGCGGCCGCGGACGACCGGCGCCATGACCATGAATTTGGTCCCGTCCTCCAGCGTCATCAGCCGGTCGACGATCTGCTCCTGGGTCTGGCCGGTGATCTCCTCGCCGCACTCGGGACAGTGCGGCGTCCCGATCCGCGCCCACAGCAGCCGCAGGTAGTCATAAATCTCAGTTACGGTCCCCACGGTCGAGCGCGGGTTGCGCGAAGTGGTCTTCTGGTCGATCGAGATCGCCGGCGAGAGCCCCTCGATCGAGTCGACGTCGGGCTTCTCCATCAGCCCGAGGAACTGCCGCGCATACGCGGAGAGCGACTCCACGTATCGCCGCTGCCCCTCGGCGTAGATCGTGTCGAAGGCAAGGCTCGACTTGCCGGACCCGGAGAGGCCGGTGATCACGATCAGCGCGTCGCGGGGCAGCTCAAGATCGACGTCCTTGAGGTTGTGCTCCCGGGCGCCGGAGATGACGATTCGCTCAGAGGCAGCCACTCACACCGATTCTAGCCAAGCGAACAGATGTTCCCAGGGGGAGAGTTTTGGGCACCCAGCCCTTATCCCCGGTATGCGGGGAGAAATGCGTTCACATTCTCGGCTGGCCGATCTGGCCGAGCAGCAGTACGGGGTCGTGTCCTATCGGCAGCTGCGCGAACTTGGCTTCTCCAAGGGCCATGTCTACCGCGCGCACGAGGCCGATCGGCTGCGTCGGGTGCATCGCGGGGTCTATGCAGTCGGTCATGCCGAACTTTCTCCTCACGGTCGGTGTAAAGCGGCCCTGCTCGCCTTCAACGACGAGGCCGTGCTCAGTCATCGGTCGGCCGGGTGGCTATGGGGCCTCTTCCCCACCTGTCGCGAGGAAGTAGACGTGACCTTTGCCGGGAAAGGTCGCCGCAAGGGCCTGCGGATCCACCGGGTGATGGCGATCGGAGATCGAGATATCACGAGCTTGGAGCGGATCCCGGTCACGTCGCTCCCCCGCACGCTCTTCGACCTCGCTGCAACCGAGCCGAAACGCGAGCTGGAGCGAGCGGTGGATCGGGCCAGACGACGCAATCTGCTCGACCTGTCTGCGATCGACCAGCTGCTCCAACGTCGTGCGCGAGTCGCCGGTGCGGCACAGCTGAAACAGGCGCTCACCCTTTATTGGAAGCCGGTCTTCGACCGAGCCCGCTCCGAGCTCCTCTTCCTCGACGCGATCGAAAAAGAGGGAGAGCGTCCACCCGTCCTCAACACCTGGGTCGGAGAATGGGAGATCGACGCCTATTGGGAGGCTGAGCGTTTTGCGGTCGAAGTGGACGGCTGGGAAACGCACGGCAGCCGCGAAGCCTTCGAGAACGACCGCCTTCGTCTCGAGGAGATGAAGCTCGCCGGAATCGACTGCATCCGCATCTCCGCCCGTCGCATCGAAACCCATCCGAAACAAGTCGCGCAACGAATCCGCAGGTTTCTCACGCAGCGTCGAACAGACCTGCAACGCACCACATCGTGAACCGATTTGTCCCCGGATACCGGGGACAAATGCCTATCGTCAGCCCAGGGCGGCGGAGAGGCGGCGGCGGTAGGCGCGGGCGGTGGGGTCGGCGGGGTCGAGGTCGCTGAGGATGCCGATGATGGCGCGGCGGAGATCGTCGCGGGTGGCGTTGTCCGAAGGGCTTAGCTCCTTGATCAGGGCATCGAGCGCCGCCTCGCGCTCGCCGCGGTTGAGGGCCTCGAAGGCATCGGCCGCGACGCCGGCCTTAGCGAGGCGGACGCGGGCGGCGATGCCGGCGGCGGCGAAGTCGGCGTCGTGGCCCTCGACCGCTTCCAGGGCCTCGTCGTCGGCTCCGCGCTCGAGGCGTGCCTTGGCGAGGGCGACGGCGATGTCGGCGCGGCGGGGCTCCAGTTCGGAGGCCTCGCGCAGGGAAAGCTCGTCGCCCGCCGTGAGCAGCTCGTCCGCCTTCGAGGGGACGAGGCCGTCGAAGAAGGCTTCGACCCGGGGCGGCGGCAGGGCGCCGACAAATTCATCGACGACCTTGCCGTCGCGGAAGGCCTTCACCGCCGGGATCCCCTGGACCTGGAAGAGCGCCCCCAGTTGCGGGTTGGCGTCGACGTCGACCTTGGCCAGGACCACCTTGCCCTCGCGCGCCCCCTCGGCCTTCTCCAGCGCCGGGCTCAGCTGTTTGCACGGCCCGCACCACTCCGCCCAGAAGTCGACCACGACCGGCAGCTCCCGCGAGCGCTGCAGGACCTCGCTCTCGAAGGTCGCCTCGGTGACATCGATGGACACACCAGAAGCCTAAGGAATGGCTTCAGCGGGGATCCTGACCAAGCAGATCAAGGACGACCGAGGGAGTGTGCTCTGCACATGACCGAGGAAGGACACCGAGAGGCGCCGGTCAGGTCCCCGCTGAAGCCATTCCGTCCAAGTCGCGCCGCAGTTCGCGCAGCTCGTCGCGGATTCTCCCCGCCTCCTCGAAGCGAAGGTCGTCGGCCGCCGCCAGCATCTCCTCCTCAAGCGCGACGATCGTCTTCTCCAGCTCCTCGGGGCCGGCGAAGTCCTCGGCCCGCTTGCGGCGGCGCTTGCGCGGCGCCCGGTCCTCCATCGCCAGGAACTCAGACATCTCGGAGATGCCCTTGCGCACGGTCTCCGGAGTGATCCCGTGCTCCTCGTTGTAAGCGAGCTGGATCGCCCGGCGGCGGTCGGTCTCGCGCATCGCCGCCCGCATCGCCTCGGTCTCCTTGTCGGCGTACATCAGCACCCGGCCGTTGACGTTCCGCGCCGCCCGGCCGATCGTCTGCACGAGGCTGGTCTCGCCGCGCAGGAAGCCCTCCTTGTCGGCGTCGAGGATCGCCACCAGCGAAACCTCGGGCAGGTCGAGCCCCTCGCGCAGGAGGTTGACGCCGACCAGCACGTCGTACTCGCCCAGCCGCAGGTCGCGGACAATCTGGATCCGTTCCAGGGTGTCGACCTCGGAGTGCAGGTAGCGGACCTTGACCCCGTACTCGAGCAGGTAGGCGGTCAGGTCCTCGGCCATCTTCTTGGTCAGGGTCGTGACCAAGGTGCGGTCGCCCTGCTCGGCGACCTTCTTCACCTCGTTCATCAGGTCGTCGATCTGGTTCTTCGTCTCGCGCAGCTCGATCTCGGGGTCGACGATCCCGGTCGGACGGACGATCTGCTCGACCGTGCGGCTCGATTCCGCTTTCTCGAACGGGCCAGGGGTCGCCGAGACCATCACCAGCTGCTTGACGCGTTCGAGAAACTCATCGAACTTCAGCGGCCGGTTGTCGATCGCCGAGGGCAGCCGGAAGCCGTAGTCGACCAAGGTCGTCTTCCGCGAGCGGTCCCCCTCGAACATGCCGCCGATCTGCGGGATCGTCTGGTGGGACTCGTCGACGAAGACGACGAAGTCGTCGGGGAAGTAGTCGATCAGGGTGTGCGGCGGACTGCCGGCGGGGCGGCCGTCGAGGATCCGCGAGTAGTTCTCGATCCCGGAGGTGAAGCCGAGCTCTTTGATCATCTCGAGGTCGTACATCGTCCGCTGCCGCAGCCGGTGCGCCTCCAGCTGTTTGCCTTCCTCTTCCAGTTCGGCGGTCCGCGTTTCCAGTTCGGCGCGGATTTCGTCGACGGCGCGGTCCACCGTCTCGTCTTTGGTCACGTAGTGCGAGGCGGGCCAGACGGAGACGTGGTCGATCACGTCGAGGACCTCGCCGGTCAGCGGGTCGAAGTGCTGGATCCCCTCGATCTCGTCGCCGAAGAGCTGGATCCGGTAGGCCGACTCGGCGTAGGAGGGCATGATCTCCAGCACCTCGCCGC
Source organism: uncultured Actinomycetes bacterium (assembly GCA_946479725.1). Next base: position 5,622 of record CAMLHB010000152.1, read on the forward strand.
GGACCCGGAAGGCGCCGCGCCCCAGCACCTGGTCGTTGCGCTGGTACTGCATCTTCACCAGCTTGCGGAGGACGTCGTCGCGGTCGATCTCCGCCCCGACCTTGAAGAGCTGCATTTTTTCGTTGTAGACCTGGGGCGAGCCGATCCCGTAGATGCAGGAGACCGAGGCGACGATGATCACGTCGCGGCGGGCGAACAGCGCCGCGGTGGCGGCGTGGCGCAGGCGGTCGATCTCGTCGTTGATCGAGGAGTCCTTCTCGATGTAGAGGTCCTGGGCCGGGACGTAGGCCTC
>CAMLHB010000153.1 GCA_946479725.1 uncultured Actinomycetes bacterium
ACAAGAAGGATCATCCCAATTGACATGGCTACTTCGGCTAAATCGGCTGCCCAGCGGTTTACCTGAACCCCCAGCAATCATCTGGACAAAGATCGCCAGGTCTATTCAAACTATCCGTGGGCAGCCTTCCGCAGGGATGCTTCTGCAACTCGCCGATGATCACCACGCCGAGACACACCCACTCGATGGAGGTATCGCCGCATCTGCCTACGTGGAATCGCTGCCTTTCGGGATCCCGCGATCACCACAGTCCGCTCCAGGGAGGTGCTGCCCCTCACTCTCCGTATTACGCGCCGGCTGGTCACGCTACCTGCGGTCCCGGCCTGAACGGTGATCCGAAACGGCCCCGGACCGTCCGGCAGCGCCACCTTGAGCTCACCGCCATTCGTCCGCCAAGCAGATGCATGGGTCGGCGTAACAGCTTTCCGCGAAGAAGCGACAAACACAGCAATGCCGAGCGGCCGGTTTTCCCCAGGACGACGCCGGATGTCGTACTCGATATCGACCATTCCCCCGCTGATCTTTGCCTTCTGAATCAACGGCGACAGAGGCCGGATGGCCATTTTCTGAGCAAGCTCCCGCTGTCGGGATGCACGGCTAAGGATTTCGCCTTCTTCTTCATGGGGGCAGCCTTCGGCCTGTTCGAGGAACGCTTGGGGTTCATTCCAACGCAGGGATTGCGAGATCGGAGCCATCGGGCTAGTGCCTTCGCCAAGGGAGTTGCCCCACCTACCCGGCCAGATACCCCAACCTTCTCCCGGAAGTGGGATAAGCAGCGGACGGGCGACATACCCATTGTTGTCGGTTTCATCCAAGGGAGGTGACCCCAACAACAACCCAGGTCGCACATAGGAGGCATGCGACCCCCGCGCCACAAAAATATTCGGGGACACGTTTCCATAGAACCCAACCGTCCAGCTCAGATAAGAGAATTTGCACCGATCCGCTTCCGAATCATGATGCTGGGCGTAGACGCCGTCAACCGGCTGCCCATTTTTGCCGAGTTGAACCATGATCATCTCCCAATCACCCTCATGATCGCCAAAGCCAAAGAGGTTGAATAGGTCGTAGTAGGACCACAGCCAGTATTGAAGCCACCAGTGTCCGCCCTCATAGACCGTGCGACCGTAGATTCGGTCCTTGACGTAGGGGTCTGACTGAAGTGCGGCAGCATCGCTTTCATAGCTTTCGCGCTCAACGAGGCGATCGCCTTCCGAGACTGGGGTTTCAGTTTCGCTGTAAGTTGCTTCGTCCCCTTGAAGGAACCCAAGTTCGAGGGGTGGTTCGCTCAGCAGCGGATTTGAATAAGCGATGGCTTCACCAGCTTCATCGACGAGACGATTCGAGTCTTCCGGTTCCGTTCCGCTGTACATATCGGTGATGCTGGACACGCCTAGCACGCGATAGAGCTCACGGGAGTCATACCGCAAGGTCGGTGAATACTTATATAGAAGCTCCTCTGCACGTTCCGACGATTCAGAGGTCAGTTCAGGAAGTTCGGACGGCTGCAACCCGGACAGGCTTGCAATCCATTTCTGGCCTTCTTCTTCCGTAGCCGGGCCCAGCTGCTGGGAAACGCCGCCTTCGCTGCTTACCTTCATAAGCTGGGTCTGTTTCCAGTATTCACCTGGATCGCTGTGATGGATGTAGGCGATGCCGCCATTTGGAAGCCAATCCGGCCAGCTGACTTCACCTTTGCTGTGCGTCAGTTCCGTTATCGCACCGGAACTGACGTCGACCTTGAGAACCTCCTCGTCTTCCCATTCTTCTTCAGGGCCTTCAATATATGCAGCTACGGACAAGTCGGTGCCATCGGGTGACAAAGTGAGATGCTGAAAGTCCAGGATATATTCACGACCAAATGAATCAGTGAGTACTTCTGGCTCGCCAACCTGAACAGGGGCGCTGCCATCGGCATTCGCCACAAACATTGCGTAAGTATTCACGCTGCCAAATTCTTCTCCCGCCGGGTCGGTATTCGAGAAGAATGCGATGTGTTTGCCATCTCCCGACCAAGTGGCGCTTCTTTGCTTCCCAGGCCAAGAGATGACTGGCGTTCCTTCTCCAGATTCTTCCCACGGATGAAAGATCGCTATGTCTTCTTCGTAGCTCGCCAGAATGCTCTGCCCGTCCGGCGCCCACTCCTGTTCGGAGCGACTGCCGAATTCGGACATCGCCACGAGCCTTTGGCTGTGCCTTCCTTCGATGTCGGTGACATAGATCCCCGGTGCTGGAAAAAAGGAGTAGTAGGCGATGAGTTTGCCGGAGGGGTCAAGCGACGGATACAGGCCAGACACGGGTAGGGGCTTGAATTCTTCAGATCCTTCTTCAAAGAGAAATAGGTCGCCTGCCGGTTCTTCTTCTTCTTCGAAGGTCCATCGTTCCAGGACGATGCGTCCAGTGGCCCAAGCGGAACCCGAACAGATTCCGAGGCTCAACAGCGCCGCAAGGACGAACAACGGGAACCTCAGCCGTAAATGCATAGACCAACTCTCCTTGGACGGATCGACTGGATAAACCTAGATTACTTGGGCAGTCCCTAACTACATAGAGCAGGATCGCGGGGTTCCCATTGGTTCCCGGATATGTTCCTTCGACTTTGCGGTATTCCCATCTAATCGAGCTTGGGTCACTGTGCGTCATGGGCACGTGGGCGGCGTCCGGTCTACCGAAAGGTGTTTGCCTTGACCCAGCCGGCTAGGTCACGCCGCGTAAAGCGCAGGGCTCGACCGACTCGAACATGCGGCAAATGCCGGGAACGGACCAGCTCGTAAAGCGTGCTCCTTGGAACGTGAAGAAGCTGCGCGGCTTCATCGGCGTTGAGCAACGGCTCCTCCAGCGAGTCGAGGGCCTGCGGATCTCCGACTGACCGGCTCACCTCCCGATCCCGTGATCGACGGACCGCTCGGCGGCGCGCTGCCGGCTTCGCTGAAGCTGCAGTTGCCGCTGGGTCTGCTGAAGCCGCCGCTCGGCCTGAGCGTGCTCATGAGCCCTGGCATGGTCCTGCGGCTTCGGCCCAAGCGCGTTGTCTCTGTCCAGCACGCCGCTTCTCTCTCGGTAGCTCTCGATCCCGTGGACGGCTTTGTCCCACTCGCGGGCCTTCGCCGGGTCGCTCGGGCGCTCGCCCAGCTCCTTGGTTATGTAGTCGGGAGGCGAGAGGCGGGCCGCAGTGGCGGCGAGGCGCTCGCGCTCGGCGAGCACAGAGGTGATCACCGCCTCCTGGGCTCGGGCCTCGTGGCGGACCTCCGCCAGCTCGGCGACTTCGGCCGCCAGGCGCTCGGCCGCGATCTCGGCCTGGCGCTCGCGGAAGCCGAGATCGCGCTCGGCGGACTCGCGCTCGCGCCGCTCGGCCCCTCGCTCGAAACGGCGGGACTCGGGCAGCTGCTCCCGGTCGGCCGCCACCCGCTCCGAGCGCTCCTGGTTCTCCGCCGAGCGCTCGGCATAGCGGCGGTGGGCCTCCTGGTTTTCGTGCTCGACCTGGGCCTCCGAGCGCAGCTCGCCCAGGTGGGCGACCAGCTCGGGAGAGGACAGCTCCGCGTAGCGGGAGCGCAGGGCCTCGTCGTGGGCGGAGCGGTGGGCGCCGACCCGCTCGGCCGCTTCGGTGATGTGATCGAGACCGCCGCGCGCCGCCGAGCGCGGCGCGTACTCCTCGCGGTCTAAGTTGACCTCCGGCGTCGCGTAGAGGTAGGTCCCCTCGCGGCTCCTTGAGGTGGCGACGTAGAACTCCTCCTTGGTCATCGAGGGATCGGCCATGACGAAGGCCGTGTCCACCGTCGCCCCCTGGGCCTGGTAGGTGGTCGCGGCATAGCCGTGTTCCAGCGCAGGCCCTCCGTCCCTATCCCTAAGACGCCCCAAGTAGTCGGAATCGACACACACCCGCCCGCGGGTGTCGATTCCGACTAACTCCACGGCCCCGGACTCCCGATCCACCCCCGCCACGACCCAGCGCTCGCGGTTGTAGATGTTCTGGCGCTGGTCGTTGATCCGGGTGATCACCTGATCGCCGGCAGCGAAGCGGGCCTCGCCGACCGCGATCTCTTCGGCGCCTAGCCGTCCCGCCGCCTTCATCCGCTCCCGGGCCAGGGCGTTCATCTCGGCGACCTCGGCGTTTCGCTTCGCCACAATCAGCGCGTCCTCGCCGCGCTCGAAGCTCTGCCACCAGTCGGCGACCATCGCCTCGCGCCGCGCGAGTGGATCGTCGGAGACCGTGACCCGCTCGGCGCCCTCATAGACGGAGAGCGCCTGGCGGCCTTCGCCCTCCCTGACCATCTTCGCCGCCTCGCGCTCCAGGTCGTGGCGGTGGCGGATCACTTCATCGAGGACGACCGCTTCAGAGCGCGCGACGATCGAGGCGAAGAGGCCGCCGGCCTCGATCTCCCCGAGCTGCGCGGGGTCGCCGATCAGGACCAGCTTCGCCTCTGCCTCGGCGGCGTGCTGGATGAGCCGCGCCATCGCCCGGGCGTCGACCATCCCAGCCTCGTCGACCACGAGCACCGAACCGCGGGCAAGGGCCTGCTGCCTCGCGGCGGTGCCGCGGTCGAGTTCGGCCAAGAGCCGGGCGACGCTGGTCGCGTTCAAGCCCTCCGAGCGCAGGACGTTGGCCGCCCGCCAGGTCGGCGCGGCGACCCGAAGCTCGGTGCGGTCGTGAGCCCAGCCGTGGGCGGCGGCAACCGTGGCGTAGGTCTTGCCGCTCCCGGCCTCGCCGACGACCACGACCAGGCCGTCTCCGCCGGCAAGGAGGCGGCGGACCATCACCTCCTGGTCGGGCTTCATTGAGGGACGGCGGGCGAGGACGCGGTTGACGACCAGCTCGTCAACGACGGCGCGGTCGCTTCGCGCCGCCATCTCCTCGGCGGTGGTAAGTGCTTTGCGCTCCAGCTCCCAGATCGCCCGCGTGGTGAACCGCTCGCCTTTGGGCGTGGAGGCGATGCCGATCACCTCCGGCCGGACAAGGAAGACGTCGGCGAGCTCAGTCACCTTCTCGCCCGGAGCACCGGCCGGGAGGCAGTCGGCGACGGCCTGGATCGCCTCGCGGCGGTCGAAGTGCGAGCGGTGCTCGGTGAGCGTCTCGGCGACCCGCTGCACGGTCAGCCCCGGCGGCTCAGGGCGCTCGTGGCCCATCGTCGCCCTGATCGCCTCGCGGTCGAGGCCCAGCTCGGCGGCCTTCTCGCGCCAGAGATCGCGCAGGCTCTCGGTGGTGAGGTCGCGGTCCTTGGCCTGGCGGGTCTCAAGCGTCGCGATCTGGCGCACGCGGGCGCTGGCCCCCTCCCCCGCCGCCTCGAGGATCTCCTGGCGGCGGGTGGAGAACGCGCGCAGGTGCTCGGGGTCGAAGCCCTCGATCTCCGAGAGCCCGTTCTTCACCTCTCCCCAGCGGACGCCGAGCTGCTCGGTCAGTTCGTGGCGGAGATGGGCCTCGTAGATGTAGGAGGCGGTCTTCGCGTGCTCGTAGATGGAGGGGTGGTGCAGGCGGGTCCAGCGGCCCTCGGCGTAGGTGGCGTTGGCGACGAGGACGTGGGTATGCAGCTGCGGATCGCCGGCGCGGGAGGAGCGGTGGGTATAGCCGGCAGCTAGGAAGCCGTTGCCCTGCAGGAACAGGTGGCCGCCCGCGCCGCGCCGGGTGAAGCAGGCGCTGCGCTGCAGGTAGTCGAGCCCCGCCTTGACCGCTTCGGCGTGGGCGGCTTTGACCTCGGCGGCGACGGGATGGCCGCCGAGCGCCCAGGTCACCGAGACCGACTTCGGCGCGGAGAAGGTGAGATCGAAGCCGGGGACCGGACCGCCCTCGACGTGGCGCAGGCCGAGCGGCTCGCCGCTGGCGGGGTTGGCCCCGGTGAGCATCCCGATCAGCTGGCCGGGATCGACCTTGCCCTGGAGGCCGAGATCC
>CAMLHB010000154.1 GCA_946479725.1 uncultured Actinomycetes bacterium
CGGCGCCGATCTCGTGCTCGCCGGCCTCGACCACGACCGTTTCCGGCCCGGGCATGGAGGGCAGGGCAGTGGGCCCGGCGTCGCGTCGTCGCCGCGGCTCGTACCCGTCAACCAACTGCAGCAGCTGCAGCATCGTCTCGTTGTGCTGCAGCTCGTGGGCGAGCAGCATCTCGTAGACGAAGCCGTCCCGCAGCAGGGGGTCGTCGACGTCGGGACCGATCTCCACACCTCCCAATACGTCGAGGGTGCGCGCCCGGACGTCCGCCATGTAGGCGCGCAGCTCGTCGTCGCGCAGGATCGGCAGCTCACCGCGGATCTTGCGCGGGTTCTCGATCGCGTCGTAGAAGCGGCCGAGCTCCCCGTGCAGCGGCTCCCGTCCCCCGATCGTCTGCACCAGCCACAGCTCCTCGAAGTTGGCGATGTGCCCGAGGTCCCAGGCCAGCGGGCTGAGGATCGGCGAGTAGACGGTGTTCAGCTGTCCGTCGTCGAGCGGCTCGACCAGGGCAAGAGTGCGCTCGCGGGCCTCTGCAAGTGCTTCCGCGATCGCCGCCGTCGACTCTGAGGACACATCGGCCGGGATAGGAGGACCTTAGCGCCGATTGATTACGAGCCTGTGAATTAGTCGGTTCCCTCCGCCTCGGGGTCCGACCAGACGTGCTTCAGCCAGGGTGCGGTGACGGCGAAGCTTTCGTGGTTTTCCGTGGCGATCGGCTCCAGCGGGATCAGGTGGACGCGGCGGCCGGGGGTGAAGCGTTCGAATTCGTCGAAGCTGAAGGCGCTGCCGGCGTGGCTGCCGCCGGAGACGAAGAGGAGGTGGGTCTCCGGTCCCCAGCCACCGTGGGGGAGCTTGCCGGTGTCGGCGCCCCAGTTGTAGGGGCTGCGCTTGTAGTTGTAGCCGTTGTGGGAGGAGGCCCGCTGGGCTACCTCGCCATCGGGACCGAAGCGCAGCTGCACGCTTTCCCAATCGTCGTGGTGGTAGCCCTTCGCGCCAACCACCGGCATCTCCCGCAGGGTGGCCGAGTCCGCGTAGTAGGCCCAGTACTGGACGTAGAGGTTGCCGGAACGATCACCGGAGCAGTCGGCGCCAGGGGTCTCCCTGCCCTCGCGGCAATCGACGACGTGGACGAAGACGCTGACCGGGAGGCGCGCGTCGGTGCGGTGCACCAGCCCGTCGCCGCCGGCGTCGCCGCAACTGCTGTCGCGGCAGCGGCGGAAGTCGACCGGGACCGCCCGCGACCCTTTCTCGAAGACGAGGTTCGGCATGTGCCGGCGCACCAGCTCCCCCACCTCGCTGCCGTAGGCGGCGATCAGCCTCGGCCCGTCGCCGCAGCCGTCGGCAAGCGAGGCCGCGCAGAGGATGCGGTCGGCCAGCGAGCGGGCGATCGTCACGCCGGGCGGTGGAAGGCCAATGGCGATCAGCCCGAGAAGCACCAGCGAGACGAGCGTGACCAGTCCGACCCACTCCACCGTCCCCTGTCCCCGCTCCGATGGCACAACCCGAAGCTAGGGAGCAAGGTCCCACGCGTGGGTGCCTAGAGTGCCGATTCAGTGACGAAGCTGATCCAACTTCGAGCCTTGGCGGCCTTCGCGCTGCTCGTCTCCCTCCTCGCCGCCGATTCGGCCGCGGCGACGGAGCGCAGCGTCATCGGCCACTCGGTTCGGGGAAGGCCGATCGACCTCTTCGTGAACGGACCTGACGATGCCTCCCTGAAAGTCCTCGTGGTCGGCGACATCCACGGCAACGAGACCGCGGGGATGCGGATCGCCCGCCGCTTGATCGCCACCGCCCCGCCATCACGAACCGAGCTCCTCGTCGTCCCTACGATCAACCCCGACGGCGTCGCCGACGACAACCGCGGCAACGCCCACGGCGTCGACCTCAACCGCAACTTTCCCTTCCATTGGCGCCCGCTGGCCGGCGGCGAATACTCCGGTTCCCGCCCGCTCTCCGAGCCCGAGTCCCGCGCCGCCCGCCGCCTCGTCCTCCGCGAAAGGCCCGACGTGACGATCTGGTTCCACCAGCCCTTCGGTCTCGTCGACCGGCCCAACGGCAACCCCTTCGCCGCCCGCCGCTTCGCCCACCTGATCGGCCTTCCCCTCGTCCGTCTCCCGGGTCGCTACCCCGGCAGCGCCTCCCGCTGGCAGAACCACCGCTTCCCCCACAGCACCGCCTTCGTGGTCGAGTTGCCGCCACATGTCAGCGGCGCGCTCGTCAAACGAGGCGCGGCGGCGGTCAGAGCGCTGGCCGCCGAACTCGTGAGCCCGGCGATCGCGCCGGGCCTGCCCTTCTAGAGGTTGCCGATCTCGGCGGCGATTTCCGCCGCGGCCGCTTTGGCGTCGGCGAAGAGCATCGAGGTGTTCGGTTCGTAGAAGAGGTCGTTGTCGATGCCGGCGAAGCCGGGGCTGAGGGAGCGCTTGATCACGATCACCTCTTGGGCTTCGGAGACCTCGATGATCGGCATCCCGGCGATCGGCGAGTCGGGGTCGTTCTTGGCCGCCGGGTTGGTGACGTCGTTGGCGCCGACAACGACCGCGACGCTGGTGCGCGGCATCTCCGGGTTGATGTCCTCCATCTCCCGCAGCTGCTCGTAGGGCACGTCGGCCTCGGCGAGGAGCACGTTCATGTGACCGGGCATGCGGCCGGCGACCGGGTGAATCGCGTAGTTGACGGTGACGCCACGCTTCTCGAGCTCGTCGGCGACCTCCTTGATCGCGTGCTGCGCCTGGGCAACGGCGAGGCCGTAGCCGGGGACGATCACGACCGAGTCGGCGTAGGCGAGCTTGATCGCCGCGTCCTGGGCACCGATCGAGACGTGCGGGCGCTCCTCGCCCGTGCCGCCCCCGCCGCCTGACGGGGCGCCGCCGAAGCCGGAGAAGAGGATGTTGGCGACCGAGCGGTTCATCGCCGTCGCCATCTCCATGGTGAGGATCGTTCCCGAGGAGCCGACCAGGGTGCCGGCGACGATCAGGGCGACATTGTCGAGCGCGAAGCCCGCCGCCGCGGCCGAGAGGCCGGTGAAGGCGTTCAGCAGCGAGATCACCACCGGCATGTCGGCGCCGCCGATCGGCAGGACGACGAGGTTGCCGAGGATCGCCGCCAGGACCAGCAACAGGATGAAGAGGCCCTGCGAGGGCGATTCGTGGTCGACCGCGAGGATGACGCAGATCGTCACGATCGCGATCAGCAGGACGGCGTTGATCACCTGCTGGCCGGGCACCGCCAGCGGCCGGGTGGGGATCAGGTCCTGGAGCTTGGCGAAGGCGATGTTCGAGCCCCAGAAGGAGACCGAGCCGATCACCCCGGCGAAGATGATCGGGATCAGGGTGTCGAGCGAGAAGTCCTCGCCGAGCGAGATCCCGTGGCGGATCTCCGACCAGGCGATCAGGGCGACGGCGCCGCCGCCGACGCCGTTGTACAGGGCGACCATCTGCGGCATCTCGGTCATCTGCACCCGGATCGAGGCAATTACGCCGACCGCGGTGCCGATCCCGAGACCGAGGACGATCAGGCCCCAGTTGCCCATCCCGTCGAGCAGCAGGGTGGTCACCACCGCGACCGCCATGCCGACGGCAGCGATCAGGTTGCCGCGTTTGGCCGTGGTCGGGTGGGTGCCCTGTTTGATCCCGATGATGAACAGCGAGAAGGCGACGATGTAGAGGGCGGTGGCTCCATCGCCGCCCGGCTTCAGCACGGCCTCGAGCATCAGGCGCCGCCCTTCCCGTCAGAGCTGGCCTTCGGTTTGGGCTTACGGCTGAACATGCCGAGCATCCGGTCGGTGACCATGAAGCCGCCGACGATGTTGATCGTGCCGAAGGCGATCGCGATCGTCCCGATCACGTACTCGATCCCGTCGTTGGCGAAGCCGACGACGATCAGGCCGCCGAGCATGACGATGCCGTGGATCGCGTTGGTCTGCGACATCAGCGGCGTGTGCAGGGTGGTCGGGACCTTGGAGATCACCTCAAAGCCGACGAAGACGGCGAGGACGAAGATCGTGATCTCGGTCATCAGGCTCATTTCGCGGCCCTCTCGTTCTTGACCTCGCCGCCCTGGGTGATGCAGGCGGCGGCGATGATGTCGTCCTCGAAGTCGACCTTGACCTCACCCTCCTCGGTGACGAGCAGGCCAAGCAGGTTTTCGAGGTTCTTGGCGTAGAGCTGGGAGGCCGGCGCCGGCATCTCCGAGGGGAGGTTGCGGGTCCCGATCACTTTCACCCCGCCCTCGACCACGGTCTGGCCGGGCTGGGTCAGCTCGCAGTTGCCGCCGGTCTCGGCGGCGAGGTCGACGACCACCGAGCCGGGAGCCATGTTGCGGACCGCCTCGGCGGTGACCAGCAGCGGCGCCGGCCGGCCCGGGATTGCGGCGGTGGTGATGATGATGTCCTGTTTCGCCGCGTTCTCGGTGAGGGCGTCGCGCACCTGCGCGTTCTCCTCCTCGGTCAGCGGGCGGGCGTAGCCGCCCTCCCCCTCGGCGTCGGGGATGAAGTCCAGTTCCAGCGGCCGGCCGCCGAGCGAGGCGATCTGCTCCCAGGCGGCGCGGCGGATGTCGAAGCCGGTGACGATCGCCCCGAGGCGCTTGGCGGTGGCGACCGCCTGCAGGCCGGCGACGCCGGCACCGAGGACGAGGACCTTGGCCGGCGGGACGGTGCCGGCGGCGGTGGTCATCATCCCGAAGAAGCGGCCCGACTCGCGCGCCCCGATCAGGGTCGCGGCGTAGCCGGCGGCGGCGGCCTGCGAGGAGAGCGCGTCCATCGCCTGGGCGCGGGTCGTCCGCGGGATCGCCTCCATCGCGAAGGCGGTGACGCCGGCGCTGGCCAAAGCTTTGTTGGTGTCCGCCGCAACCCAGGGGTTGAGGTGGGAGATGAAGAGCTGGTTGCCATTCAGCTTCGCGATGTCGCCGACCTCGGGGACGGCGACGTGGAGGACGACGTCGGCACCCCAGGCGGCGTCGGCGGCGCCGACGGTGGCCCCGGCCTCCTGGTAGGCGGCGTCGGTGTGCCCGGAGGCCTCGCCGGCCCCGGACTCGACGACGACGTCGACCTTCTCGTTTTTGGTCAACGATTTGACGACGTCGGGGATCAGGGCGACGCGGCGCTCCCCAGCAGCGGTCTCTTTCGGCACTCCGATCTTCATAGCGCGGCGCGGGAGGATATGCGATCAGGCCAGCAGCGCGTCAGGAGCCCTGCCGTTTAGGCAGAGACTCCGGCTAGAGACGCCAATCGCTCCAAGGTGTGCTGCTGCTGCTCGCGCTCGACGTGGACGGGTGACACGATCAGGCGGTCGATCCCGGCGCCGCGGAAGCGTTCGACCCGCTCGGCGACCTCGGCCTCGGTGCCGACCAGCGAGGTCGCCTCGACGATCTCGTCCGGCATCGCCTCGAAGGCGCCGCCGCGGTCGCCATCCTGAAAGCGCCTCTGCACCTCGTCGGCGACCTCGCCGAAGCCGAAGCGGTGGGCGAGGTCGACGTAGAAGTTGGTCTTGCGGCTGCCCATCCCGCCGAAGTAGAGGACCAGCCCGGCCTTGACGACGTTCTTCGCCGCCTCCAGGTCGCCGTCGATCGCCACCTGCAGCGAGGGGCTGACCTCGAGGTCGGAGCGCTGGCGGCCGCCCTTGGCGAAGCCCGCCTCAAGGTGCTCGCCCCAGGTCGCCTCGAAGGCGTCGACGCTGAAGAAGATCGGGATCCAGCCGTCGCAGATCTCCGCCGCCATCTCCACCGATTTGCGGCCGATCGCGCCGACGAAGACGGGGATCTCGTTGCGCAGCGGGTGGAAGTTGAGCTTCAGCGCCTTGCCCTGGCCGGTGCCCCCCTCGATCGGCAGCTCGTAGTGCTCTCCGTGATGCTCGAGCGGCCC
>CAMLHB010000155.1 GCA_946479725.1 uncultured Actinomycetes bacterium
ATCGTCCCGGCCAGGGTCGTTTCCGCCATCGCGCTGTTGGCGAAGATGCCGACCAACAGGCCGCCCGCAACGCCGGCAAAGCCGTGCGTGTAGACGACGCCGAGGGTGTCGTCGACGTTGCGGAAGGGCCGCATGCGGCTGAGGTAGTTGAGCGCCAGGTAGACCAGCACCGAGGCGACGACGCCGATCGCGATCGCACCCCAGCCGTTGACGAAGCCGGCGCCGGGGGTGATCGCGACGAGGCCGACGATCATCCCGTTGACGCTGCCGATCAGGCTCGGCTTGCGCCCCGTCAGGTAGTCCATCCCTACCCAGACGAGGAAGGCGACGGCGACGCAGATGTTGGTGTTGAGCAGTGAGGCCGAGGCGACTTCGCCGGCGCTGTACCAGTCGCCGCCGTTGAACCCGTTCCAGCCCATCCACAGCAGCCCGGCCCCGATCGCCACCATCGCCAGGTTGTTCGGGGCGTCGACCTCGCGGTCGCGCTGAAGTCGCGGCCCGATCACCGCGGCGGCGACGAACCCGGAGACGCCGGCGGCGAGATGGATCACGTAGCCGCCGGAATAGTCGACCGCGCCCTGCTGGGCGAAGAAGCCGCCGCCCCAGATCATGAAGGCGTTGATCGTGTAGACGAGCAGGGTCCAGAGCGCGACGAAGGGAATCCAGGCCTTGAAGTTGAAGCGGCCGAGGACCGAGCCGAGCATCAGCAGCGGCGTGATCGCCGCGAAGACGATCTGGAAATAGGCCAGGGTCGACATCGGGAAGAGGAATTCTTCATCCGGCAGGTCGCCGATTCGGGCCTGTTCGAGCAGGCTCTGGCTGCTGAGGATCGATCCCGGCTTGCCCCACATGTTGCCGAAGAAGCCACTGGTCGCGCCGAAGATGTGCATCGGGTCGCCGAAGGCCATCTTGAAGCCGACCAGGACCCAGAGGACCAGCACAATCGCGAAGGCGACGAACGCCATCATCATCGAGTTGACCGACCAGCGTTTCTGCATGACGCCGCCGTAGAGAACGACCAATCCCGGGATGCTCATCAGCCCCACCAGGGTGGCGGCCGTCATCTGCCAGGAGTTGGCCCCTTCGCTCAGATATTCCATTGAACTGGCGCTTCCTTTCTGTACCGGATGGACTCAGGCCTCACCCTGCCGCCAAGTCCAATCACCCCATAGGTACAACTGTCCAAAGATCGCCGCCCAGGCTTCGCCCGGATGGCGAAACTCGGCTCCCCCCAGGGCGATATGGTCGCTGCGCGATGCCACTCGAAGGTCACTACGAGCGCCAGACCACGCCGCTCTACAAGCTCAACGCCCGCGAGCGCAAGGCCGCGATCGCGGCGCTGGCCCTCACCCTCGCGGCGATGCTGGCGGTGGTCTTCTTCACCGTCGGCGACAGCAACCCCGGCCCGGCCAAGGGCTGCATCCGCTCCCAGGTCGCCGGCATCGTCGGCGCCGAAACGATCAGCGCCTGCGGCCGGGAAGCGGTGCGGGTCTGCACCCGCGAGGCGCGGTTCGACGGTCCCCGCGCCGAAACCATCGTCGGCGACTGCCGGGCCCAGGGCGTCAGGTTCTAAGAGCGGGCGCTCATCCGAGCGCTGCGACGAGGGCGCCCAGCTCCTCGTCGACCTCGCCGCCCAGCCTCACCTCGGCGGCCGCGTCATACGGCGTCTCGCCCTTGGTGACGATCGCGAGGCGCCCGCCCCGATCGAGCGTCAGCTGCGGCAGCCCGGCGACCGGGTGGACCGCCAGCGAGGAGCCGACGCAGAGCATCAGGTCCGCACCTTCGGCCAGCTCGGTCGCCCGCTCGATCGCCTCCAGCGGCAACATCTCGCCGAAGAGGACGACGTCGGGTTTGACCGCACCGCCGCATGAGGCGCAGATGGCGACGCCGCGCTGGTCGAAGAGGTCTTCGACCCGCTCGAGCCCGAACGACTCCCCGCAGGCGGTGCAGGAGGAGGTCTCGATCGAGCCGTGTACCTCGACAACGTTCTCCGACCCCGCCGCCCGGTGCAGGCGATCGATGTTCTGCGTGATCACGCCCTCGATCAGCCCCCGCCGCTCCAGCTCCGCCAATGCCGCGTGGGCGCGGTTCGGCTCCTTGTCGCCAAGCGACTGGAAGCGCGGCCGGTAGTAGGACCAGAACCGCTCCGGCTCCCGTTCGAAGACGCTGATGTGGGCGACCTCCATTGGATCCACCTTCGCCCACAGCCCCGTCTCCGGCGTGCGGAAGTCGGGAATTCCCGACGGCACCGAAACCCCGGCGCCGGTGAGGGCGACAGCCGACGAGGCGCACTCGAGCAACTCAGCCAAGCCCGCCACATCTGCCGACGGGACGATTTCGGTCCTAGGCGGACCGAAATCGTCCCGTCGGCGTGGGATGTCCGTTACCTGCCGCTCCACTTCGGGGTGCGCTTGCCGAGGAAGGCGCCGATGCCCTCCTTGGCGTCCTCGCTGCCGAAGGCGGCGGCGAAGCCGCCCTTCTCGGCCTCGATGCCGGCGTCGATGTCGCCCTGGTGGGAGACGGCCTTGATCTGCTCGACCGCGACCGGCGCCTGGGCGGCCAGCTTGCGGCCCCACATCAGCGCCGTCTCGAACAGCTCGTGGTCGGGGACGACGCGGTTGACCAGACCCAGCTCCAGCGCCTCCTCGGAGAGGATCGCGTCGCCGACCAGGTTCAGCTCCAGTGCCTTGTTCGGCCCGACCAGGCGGGGCAGGCGCTGGGTGCCGCCGAAGCCGGGGATGATCCCCAGCTTCACCTCGGGCTGGCCGAAGACGGCGGCCTCGGCGGCGATCCGCACGTCGCAGGCCATCGCCAGCTCGCAGCCGCCGCCGAAGGCGATCGAGTTGACGGCGGCGATCGTCGCAACCCGGGCCTTGCCGAAGTCGCGGAAGAGCGCGTGGGCGCGGTTGATCAGGTCCGCCCCGCTGGCCTCGTCGAGCGTCGTGAACGCCTTGATGTCGGCGCCGGCCGAGAAGACGACCGGGACCGAGGAGGCGATCACCATCGCCCCCACCTCGCCGCCGTCCTTGACACGGTTCCAGACCGTTTCCAGGTCGGTGATCACCTGCGGCGAGAGCGAGTTCATCGGCAGGTTGGCGAGCCAGGCGATCGCGACGTCGCCGCGGGTCTCCAGTTTCACCGTCTCGGTCTGCTCGCCCTCGTCGGCCTGCGGATAGGGGTAGAAACCCTGCCCGGCCGAGAGGCCGTGGCGACCCTGGGCGACCAGGCGCTTGAGGGTGACGGGCGGGCTGAAGCGCTCGCCGTACTTCTCCTCCAGGTTCTCCATCGTCTCCAGCGCCACGTCGAGACCGGTGACGTCGGCCTTCCAGAACGGCGGCAGCAGACCTTTGCGCGGATCGAGGCCGGCCCCGGTCATCATCCCGAGGTCGATGTCGCGGACCGAGCAGACCCCCTCCTCGACCAGCAGGCAGGCCTCGATCAGGGCGCGGCTGGAGAACATCGCCACCAGCTCCTCGGCGTCCGGCTCGGCGTCGCCGGGGACGTTCTGCTCGCCGTCCTTGAAGAAGCCCTCGCCGCCGGTCTTCGCCCCGAGCTTGCCTTCGGAGACCAGGCCCCGCAGGCCCTCGTGGACGTAGAAGCTCTCGCCGTAGGACTCGTTCAGGTGCTCGGCGACGTGGAAGACGGTGTCGAGCCCGAGCAGGTCGGTGAGGAAGAACGGCCCCATCGGCGCCAGCTGGGCGCCGGCGATCGCCTCGTCGATCGCCTTCAGCGAGAGGCCTTTCTCCTCTTGGGCGCGCCAGATCTCCCCCATCGTCGCCATCAGGATGCGGTTGACGACAAAGCCGGGGACCTCCCCGCAGACGATCGGCTGCTTCTTGATCGCCTGGGCGAAGTTGTAGGCGGCGGTCGCCGTTTCCAGCGATCTGTCGTCGCCGGCGATCACCTCGACCAGCGGCATGATCGAGGCCGGGTAGAAGAAGTGGAAGCCGACGACCTTGTCGGGCCGCAGCGTCGCCTCGCCGATCTCGGTGATCGAGAGCGAGGAGGTGTTGGAGGAGAGGATCGCGTGCCCCGGGGTCGCCGCGTCCAGCTCACGGAAGACCGCCTGCTTGATCGCCATCTTCTCCGGCACCGCCTCGATCACGAAGTCGACGTCGCCGAACTCCTCGTAGCTGGTGGCGCCGATGATGTTCCCCATCACCTCGGCCAGCCGCGCGTCCGCCTGCTCCTGGGTCAGCTTCTCCTTCTTGACGAGGCGGGCGAGCTGGCCCTCGGTGACGCCGCGGGCCTTCTCGAGCGCCGCGTCGACGAACTTCTGGTCGATGTCCTTGACGACGACGGGAATGTCTGAGGCGGCGATCGCCTGCGCGATCTCGCCGCCCATGGTGCCGCCGCCGACGACGGCGGCCTTGGAGACGAACATTGGCTGAGGTTTCCTCCGGTTTTCGGCTTTGTGGTGCGGCGCGGCCGCGGGAACCGCAGGCTATACGGATGCCTGCGGCTCCCGCTCGTCGGCTCCCTTTGCAGAGCTACCTCAGAGGACTCGAATCGATCTCCCTTCTCAACGAGGCCGCTGGATCAGGACTCTCAAACAAGAACATATGCACCTTGGTCAGCACCGTCTCAGAGCCTCGACGAAGGCGATCCGTGGCGCCCTCTTGAATGGCAAGGATCTCTGAGATTCTTGCGTCCATCAATGCCGACAGATGGTCATAGCTCTCACGGTCCAAAATCACTGGGGTCCTGCTGATGTGACTATCGGGATCGTTGATGGTTCCCCCTCCAACTGCCTCAGCAATGTCAACGTTGCAGAGGCCCAACATCGTCGCGGTAATGATCGCCTGTCTCTTGGGATCGACCTTTCCCCACGACTCCTTATCGAACCAGGGACGAATCAGCGCCCGGTAGAACTTCCCGGTCGTCCTGCCGCCGGAATTACTCGCAACCTGGACACGCTCGATCAGCCCCAGCTTCCACAGCCGCTTCAGGTGGTAGGCAACGTGATCCGAGGAGCGGCCGATTTCGCGACCGATTTCTGCCGCTGATGCCGCCCTCTCATTGAGGACCATCAAGGCGTGAACACGCGTTTGATGTTCTAGGGCGGAGAGAATCTCCTCCGCGCGCAAATCTGGAGGTGCTGATCGGGACGGTCCGACAACGACGGGCCTCGTAGCCCAGACTCTCGGATCAGGGCTACGAAACTGTATGACGTGGACCTTCGCGAGCACAGATTCTTCGTCACGGCTGATGCGATTTGCCGATTGCTGCTGCAGTTCGATGATCTGCGGAAGAAACCCGTCAAGTAGATCGACGAGCTCTCGATAGCCCGACCCGTCAAGAAGAAGCGGAGTTCGGCTGAGGTGATTATCCGGCCGATGAATAGTCCCGCTCTTAACCGCCTCCGCGAGATCGGCGTTGCAGGCCGAAAGAATGCCGGCCGTGATGCCCGGTTGATGACCCGAGTCGATCTGCTTCCAGCTTTCAGGGTCGTACCAGGACCGGACTAATGCGCGGTAGAACTTCGCTGATGCCCTGCCGCCAGCTACCTGTTCTTCTTTCACCAGCTCAACGACTCCGAGTCTCTCCAGCACCTTGAGGTGATACGAGACATGGCGGGCGGATTTCTTCATTTCGCGTCCGATTTCGGCTGCGCAGGCAACCCTCTCGTTTAGGACGGTCACCGCCAGGGCTCGGGTTGGATGGCTCATGGCCGCCACAAGCTGCTGATTCGCCAGCATCGGCGGCTGGACCGTGGCATTCGGCGCCAGGCTCGCTGACTTCGTCTTCGAGGATGGATCTAGGTGTAGTTCCTAGCAACGTTGTTCATCCGGGCCTCCTTGAAGGCTGGGGGT
>CAMLHB010000156.1 GCA_946479725.1 uncultured Actinomycetes bacterium
CACCGTGACTGTTCCCTCCAGCCCCTGGCGAATCATCGCGCCGGGATAATCGGGCTGGAAGGCGGGCAGCGCGCGCGGATCGATCTGCGGCTCGGTCAGCACCGGATCGGCCATGGGTGGCGGCGGCGGGACAGAGGGCACCGCGGTGAGGCCGCCGGTCGGCGGCTGCACGGTCGTCGCCTCCTCCCACGGCGGCAGCTGCCCCGAGGGCGGGACCTGACCGCTGGCCTGGGCTTCGGCGACCGCGCGTTCGTTGGCTTCGCGCGCCGCCGCCAGCCGCTGCTCGGCCAGCGCCGCCTCGCGCTTCTGCTTGCCGGTGCCGATCTTGAGCCCGAAGAACTTCCGCTCCTTCGGCGCGGCCGCTGCGGCAACCCCGACGGCCTCCGGCGCCGCCCCCGGTGCACCGGGGGCACCCGGAACGCCGGGCGCGGGCGCGGGCGCGGGAACCGCGCCGCCGCGCTTCTGCGCCTTACGCTGCGCGCGCTCTTCCTTGCGACGCTGCAGCTCGGCTTTGCGGGCTTCGCGCATCTGCAGTCGTTTCTGCTGCTGTTCGGCCCGCTGTCGGCGCTTGCGGTCCTTGGCCGACTCGCCGGCCGGGGCCTGACCCGCGGTCGGAGGAGGAGCGGAGACTCCCGGCGGGGGCACCGACTGTCCGGGCGCGGCCGCTGGGGCGCCGGCGGGTGCGGGTGCCGGCACAGCGGCCACCGGCGCGGTCTGGGGCGCCGCGGGTGCGGGCGGCGGAGTCTGTGGGCCGCCCGGCGCGGCGGCGGGCGGAGCGGCACCCTGCCCGGCCGGCTGCGCCTGCTTCTGCTCCTTTTCCTTGCTGCGGCGCTGGCTGATCCGGACCAGCAGGAGAAGCAGGAGGATCGCGGCGAGCAGCGCGGCGACGAAGTAACCCGTGTTTTCGCTGACGTAGTCGCTCGCCTTTTCCGGAAAGGAATCGGCGCCGGCCTGCGTGGGGGCCACCATGAGCACCGCGATGATCCCAGCGACGGCGGCGGGGAGGCTCTTCCGGGTCCGCATCGATTTGCATCCTTGCATGTGATTCGGCAGTTTCAACTTCAACGCATCCTTCCCTTGAACTCGCGCTCGACCTCTCGGCGCACATCCCGGTCGGCGATCTCCCGCCGCCGGTCGCGACCCTCCTTGTTTCGCGCTAAAGCCAGCTCCACCTTCGCCCGCGGTCCTTTGAAATAGATCCTGGTCGGAATCAGGGTCAGGCCTTTCTGCGCGGTTTTGCCGACCAGGCGCTCGATCTCCTCCTTGTGGAGCAGCAGCTTGCGCGGCCGCTCGGCGGCGTGGGCGTCGACGGCGGAGTACTCGTAGGGCGGGATATGCAGCTTGCGAAGCCAAACCTCGCCTTCCTCGACGACCGCGTAGGCGTCGGTCATCTGCGCCTTGCCGCTCCGCAGCGCCTTCACCTCGGAACCCTTGAGGGCGATCCCCGCCTCCATTTTTTCGACCAGCTCGAACTTATGGCGGGCGCGTCTGTTGGTGACCACATCGCCGGAGGCCGGCGCGCGTTTCTTCTTGGCCTTCTTCGCCATTAACTCTCTCCCGCCGGCGCCAGCTCCGCCCGGCCCCGCGGCGCGTCGACCCCGGCGACGCGGACGGATATCGGATCGCCGAGCCGCACCCGCGCCCCCGTCTCGCGCCCGACCAGCGCCACCTCGGCCTCGTCGAGCTTGTAGTACTCGCCCGGCAGCCGCCGCGCCGGCAGCATCCCCTCGTAGACGTCGCCGAGCTCGCCCCGAAAGGAGACGAAGGCGGCCGAGCGGATCACCCCGGAGACCTCGCCCTCGAAGACCGCGTCGAGGCCGCGCTCGCCGAGCTCGCGTTCGAGCAGGTAGGCGGCGCAGACGTCGTCGGCGTGGCGCTCGATCTGCATCGACTCCCGCTCCCGCGCCGAGCTGTCGGCGGCGGCATCGCGGGCCTGGGCGAGCGTCGGCGCCTCCTCCCCCTCGCCGAGCAGCGCCAGCAGCGCCCGGTGGCAGACGAGGTCCGGGTAGCGCCGGATCGGCGAGGTGAAGTGGCAGTAGGCGGCGCTGCCGAGGCCGGCGTGGCCGATGTTCCGCTCGCTGTAGTAGGCCTGCTTGAGGGATCTGAGCACCAGCGAGGTATACGCCTCGCGGCCGTGCCCGCGTCGGGCGGCCTCGCGCCGCACCAGCCGGCTCGCCTCGGCGGCGACACTGCCCGCCTCCTGCGGCGAGAGCCCGCGCCCCAGCGGCGGCGTCGGCACCCCGAGCGCCGCCAGTTGCTCCAGCAGGCGCTCGATCCGGGCGGCGTCGGGCTGGGCGTGGACGCGGTAGATCGCCGGCACCCGCTCGCGCTCCAGCAGCTGGGCGACCTGCTCGTTGTTGAGGATCATCAGCCGCTCGATCAGCCGGTGGGCCTCGGTCTGGGCGACGCCGTGGGCGGCGATGACGTTGCCCTCGGCGTCGAATCGGAACTCGGGCTCGGAGGATTCGACGTCGAGGCTGGAGGCGCTGCGGTGCACGCCGAGCCCGGCGGCGACTTCACGGGCTGCAGCCAGGGGTTCGGCGACCTCGACCGGCGCCTGGCCGCGGCCGGCGAAGATCTCGTCCAACTGGTCGTAGTCGAGGCGCACGTCGGAGCGGATGCGGCTGCGGTAGAAGCGCGCCTTCCGCGGCCTCATCCCTGGACCGAGCTCGACCTCGGTCGTCACCGCCAGCCGCTCCACGCCGGGCGCCAGGCTGCAGGCTTCGCTGGAGAGCGCGTGCGGCAGCATCGGCTCGACCGCGCCGGGGACGTAAGTGCTGTTGCCGCGCCGCCGCGCCTCCTGGTCGAGCAGCGAGCCCGGTTTGACGTGGGCTGCGACGTCGGCGATGTGGATCCACACCCGGGCCCCGTCTCCCTCGAGCTGGGCCGAGACGGCGTCGTCGAAGTCGCGCGCGGTGGCGGGGTCGACGGTGAAGGTGGCGAGCGCGGTGAGGTCGCGCCGCGGCCCGCTTTCGCGCTCCGCCCACTTCGCTGCTTCCCGCGCTTCACCCTCCACGGTCGGTCGGAATCCCCGAAACCCCAGCTCCTCCTTCAGCAGCCCTTCGACCGTCTCCCGCGCCTTCGGAACCCGGTCGTTTCCAGACTTTGGGCCCCTAGAGGGGCCCGAATCCTGGAAACGACCGCTGCGTTGCCGGCGGGAGTGGCTGCTGCGATTGCGCTCGCGGCGGCCCCGGCCTCGGCCGGGCATCAGCCGCCGACCTGGCCGGCGAGGACGCCGAGGGCGCGCTGCCGAGCCTCGTCGACCTTGGTCTTCGGGTCGTCCTTGACCTTGACGTCGGGGTGGATCCCGTGGCTCTTCGCCAGGTTGACCCCTTCCGGGGTGAAAAACTCGCCGACCGAGAGCTTGAGGGCGCCGCCGTTGCTGAGGTTCTGCTCCTCCTGGAAGAGGCCCTTGCCGTAGGAGCGGGTGCCGACCACGGTGGATCCGGCGTCGTCGGCCAGCGCCGCGGTGAGGATCTCCGCCGCCGAGGCGGTGCCGCCGTCGATCAGGACGACGACGGGAAGGTCGGTTATCGGGTCCCCGGGGGTCTTGTGGACGCTGTCGCCCTGGGTCCGCGAGCGCGTCCGAACCACGACTTCGTCCTGGGGCAGGAAGACGTTGGCGCTGAGGACCGCCTCGTCGAGCAGACCCCCAGGGTCGTGGCGGAGGTCGAGGACGATCCCTTCCGCACCTTCCTTTTCGACCTTCTCGACCGCGCGGGCGAGCTGGGCGTGGGCGGCTTCGCTGAAGCTGAGCATGCTGACGTAGCCGAGCGTCTTCCCTCCGACCTCCTCGGTCCTGCTGCTGACGTTGGGGAACGACACCTGGGCCCGGGTGATCGTCATCTCCTTCGTCCTGCCGCTCTTGCCGTCGCGGATGCCGAGCGTCACCTGGGTCCCTTCCGGGCCGACCACTTCGTCGCGAACTTCGGCCGAGTCGCGGCGGCCGATCGGCTTCCCCTCGACCGAGACCAGCGTGTCGCCGGGTTCCAGTCCGGCCTTTTCGGCCGGAGAGCCACGGAAGACCTTGACGATTTCCGAGCCGCCCTTCACCCGTCTGATTTCGACCCCGATCCCGGAGAAGTGGCCTTCGATCTCTTCGTTGAAGCTTTCCCGCGCTTCCGGGGAGAAGTATTCGGAGTAGCGGTCCTCTTCGTTGCTTTGCCGCAGCCGCTTGACCATCCCCTGCAGGGAGGCGTTGCTCAGTTCCTGGCCGCCGACCGCGCGGTAGTAGCTGTCTTCGATCGCTTCCGCCGCTTCGGCGGTGAGGCTGCCGGTTTCCTCGACGAAGAGGTTCCGCAGCGGTTCCGGCAGCGAGCGGGGGTGCCCGCCCAGCCAGAGCCCGGCGGCCAGCACGGCCACCAGCGCCACCGCGAAGGCCACCGCCCCGCGTGCTCTCACGCCGGCCTCAGACCTTGAGGAAGCGCCGCAGCGTCACGCCGGAGCCGATCGTCGAGACGACGATCGAGGCGGCGAAGAGGATCGCGACCAGGGCCGGGAAGCCCAGGGTCGAGTTGTTCTGCGCCGAGAGGACGCTGATCGAGCTGTTGAGGGGGTCGACGACGGTGATCTTGCCCAGCCACAGGATCAGTATTGCGAGCAGGCCGCCGGCGAACCCGACGACCACCCCCTCGATCATGAACGGCCAGCGGATGAACCAGCGGGTGGCGCCGACCAGGCGCATCACCTCAACCTCGCGGCGGCGGGTGTAGATCGAGAGCCGGATCGTGTTCCCGACCAGCATCAGCGAGGCGAGGATCAGCAGCGCCGTGATCACCGTGAGGACGATCTTCAGCGCGCTCGTCACCTGCTCGATCTTCGCCGAGGACTGCTGGCGGTCGAATTCTTTGACGATGATCGAGGAGATCGGTTCACCCTTCGGCCCCTGCGGGTAGACCGCGGCCCGGATCGAGGACAGGTTGGCGGCGTCGTCGGCCTTGACTTCGAAGCTGTTGGGGAGCGGGTTGGTGTGCAGCTCTTCGACGATCGAGTCGTCCTTCAGTTCTGCCTTCAGCGTCGCCAGCGCTTCGGTCTTGCTGATGAAGGTGACTTCGGCGACGTGCGGGATCGCTTCCAGTTCGCCGCGCAGCTTGGCGATTTCGGCTTTGGTCGCGTCGTCGTAGAGCTGGTACTGGACGTTGAGCTGGTCGCGCACTTCTTCGCTCTTGCCCTGCGCGGTCTGGAAGATCGGGATCAGCATCCCCAGCAGGACGACGGTGACCACCGTGGTGACGATCGCCGCCAGGGTCGGGGCGCCGTTGCGCTTCAGCGCCCGCAGAGCCTCCTGGAAGAAGAAGACGATCCGGCCCATCAGCTCAGGTGGTCGTGGTCGGAGTGGCCGTTGGTGCGGGGCTCGCCTTCGCTGCCGACGCCCATCTCGGCCCGCATCCGCAGGCCGAATTCGGTCGTCGACTCCTCGGTGTAGCCGCCGGAGACCTCGTCGCGGACGACCCGCCCCTCGAACAGCTCGATCACGCGCCGCTGCATGTTGTCAACCATCTCACGGTCGTGGGTGACGACGACGACGGTGGTCCCGGCCTTGTTGATCCGGTAGAGCAGTTGCATGATCCCGATCGAGGTGACCGGGTCGAGGTTTCCACTCGGCTCGTCGGCCAGCAGCAGCGGCGGGTGGTTGACGAAGGCGCGGGCGACGGAGACGCGCTGCTGCTCGCCGCCGGAGAGCTGGTCGGGGTAGCTGTGAAGCTTGGTCGAGAGGCCGACCAGGCGCAGGGTCTGCGGCACCTGCTCGCGGATTTCGGCGCGGCTGGCGCCGATCACCTGCAGCGCGTAGGCGACGTTGTCGTAGACGG
>CAMLHB010000157.1 GCA_946479725.1 uncultured Actinomycetes bacterium
GAGGCCTTCGAGGCGGGCGGGGCGCCGCGGCCGCTCTACCGGGAGCTGCTGGGGGAGCTGGGGCAGCGGGACCTGGCCGAGCTGCGGGAGCGGGTCGAGGCGGGCGTCGCGGAGAGCGGTCTCACCTTCGGCGAAGACAGGCCGATCCCGATCGACCCGGTCCCGCGGCTGATCGGCGACGAGGAGTGGGAGAGGCTCGAAGCGGGGCTGCTGCAGCGGGCGGGCGCCCTCAACGCCTTCCTCGCCGACGCCTACGGGCCGCAGCGGATCTTCGACGCCGGCGTCGTGCCGCGCCGCCTGCTCGAGACCTCGGAGGGGTACGCGCCGGCGATGGCGGGACTGCTCGACTCAGGGGCGCCGCCGGCGACGGTGGCGGGGCTGGACCTGGTCCGCGGGGCCGACGGCGAGCTGCGGGTGCTGGAGGACAACCTGCGGATGCCCTCGGGCGCCTGCTACTCGCTGGCGATTCGGGAAATCGTCGAGCCGGAGCTCCGCGCTTCGCCGCGACCGAGGAACCTCGGCGGCTATCTGGAGAAGCTGGGCGAGGCGATCCGGGCCGCGGCACCGGAGGGACGCGACGAAACCTTCGCCGTGGTCCTCTCCGATGGCCCCGAGAACGGCGCCTGGTACGAGCACGAGCGGGTCGGCCGGGAGCTGGACCTGCCGATCGTCACCCCCGACCAGCTGGAGACCAGCCGCGGGCGCCTGTTCGCCCGGATATCCCGCCGGCGCCATCAGGTCGACGTCCTCTACCGCCGCCTCGACTCCGACCAGATCACCGAGGCGGACGGCAACCCGACCGAGCTGGGAGAGCTGCTGCTGCCGGCGCTGCGGTCGGGGCGGCTGCGCTGCGTCAACGCCTTCGGCACCGGCCTCGCCGACGACAAGCTCGCCCACGCCTACGCCGAGCGGATGATCGAGTTCTACCTCGGCGAGGAGCCGCTGCTGGGCTCGGTCCCGAGCTATGACCTCAGCGAGGAGGGCGACCGGGAAGAGGCGATGGAGCGGCTCGACGAACTGGTGATCAAGCCGCGGGGCGGCTTCGGCGGCCACGGGGTGACGATCATGCCGCGGGCGAGCGAGCCGGAGCGCAAGCGGGCGCTGGCGGTGGTGCGGCGGCGGCCCGAGCGCTTCATCGCCCAGGAGCCGGTCGCGCTGTCCTCCCACCCGACCGTCCGCGACGGCGGCCTGCGCCCGCGCCGGGTCGACCTGCGCCCGTTCGTGGTCAGCTGGGCGGGCGGGCAGGCGGCGATGGTCGGAGGCCTCACCCGCTTCGCGCAGGGCGCCGGCGAGATGATCGTCAACAGCTCCCAGGGCGGTGGCTGCAAGGACACCTGGGTAGTGGAGAATCCGCAGGCATGAAGCGAGGCGCCCAGAACGGACGGCCCCTGATCGGGGTCACCACCTCGGAGGTGCGGGTCCCCGAGCGGATCGAACAGACTCCCCAGAGCGACCCGAAGGTGCGCGAGATGGTCCTCGGCCTCACCTACCTGCGAGCACTGGAGGCGGCGGGCGGGGTGCCGATGGTGATGCCACCGCTGCCGGAGGAGGCGATCGGGCCGCTGCTCGACCGCCTCGACGGGATCTGCCTCTCCGGCGGCCCGGACCTCGATCCCGATACCTACGGTGCCCGGCCGCATCCGGAGCTGGGTCCGACGGAGCCAGACCTCGACCGCTTCGAGCTAGCGATGGCGCGCAGCGCGGACGCGCGCGAGATGCCGATCCTGGCGATCTGCCGCGGTACCCAGGCGCTCAACGTCGCTCGCGGCGGCTCGCTGATCCAGCACCTGCCGGAGGCCTCGCCGGAGTTCGCCCACCGACAGTCGGCACCCGGCAACGAGACCAGCCACAGGATCGACATCGAGCCGGGCAGCCGGCTGTCGGTCGCGCTGGGCGACGACGAGGTGGAGGTCCCCGACGTCCTCGACGTCAACTCCTTCCACCACCAGGCGATCGAGCGACTGGGCGAGGGGCTGAAGGTCACCGCGCGGGCGCCGGACGGGACGATCGAGGCGGTCGAGGATCCCTCCCGTCCCTTTTTGATCGGTGTCCAGTGGCACGCCGAGACGCTCGTCCACCGACCCTACGAGGCGGCATTGTTCAGGCGTTTCGTGGAAGCGTGCTGGCTTAGTCCCGTGGTGGCCTGACCAAGCAGTTCAAGGACGCAGGGAGCGCCGTGTGCTCTGCACACAAGCGACCGAGGACGCCGAAATGCGCCGGTCAGGGCGCCACGGGCGGCAGGACGAACTGGGAGACGATCAGGTTCGCCGCCAGGCGCGGCTCGGTGCCTTCGCGGCGACGGTCGATCCGGACCTCGATCACGACCGTGCTCTTGCCGACGTGGAGGGGCTCGGCCCGGGCCTCGATCTCGTCGCCGAGGATGCCGGCGGCGAAAACGTTCAGCTTCAGCTCGATCGTCGTGAAGTTGTGGCCGGGCGGGATGCAGCGGAAGGTCGACCAGGCGGCGACGGTGTCGCCGAGCGCGGTCCAAACGCCGCCGTGGACGAAGCCGCCCGGATGCAGGTGGCGTTTGTCGACGACGATCGAGCCGCGGGCGTGCGAATCCTCGACCTCGAGCGGCTCGATCCCGAGGTCACCGGGGAAGCTGCCGGGCAGGAATGCCTTGACCGACTCGGGGGTGATCATCGAACTCGGGTGCGGCGCGTTGTTCATCACGGTGAGTGGTGAGTTGACCTGGCTATTGGCAGGTCAACTCACCAATCGTCCCTTAGTTCAGTCTTTCTACGAGCATTGCCTTGCCCTGACCTCCGGCGACGCACATCGTCTCCAGGCCGACCTGCTTGTCGTCGGTCTCGAGCACGTTCAGCAGGGTGCCCATGATCCGGGCGCCGGTCATCCCGAAGGGGTGGCCGAGGGCGATCGCGCCGCCGTGGGTGTTGAGCCTGTCTTCGTCGATCCCGCATTCGGCCATGATCGGGATCACCTGGGCGGCGAAGGCCTCGTTCAGCTCGACCCGGTCGACGTCGCCGATCGTCATCCCGGCGCGGTCGAGGACCTTCTTGATCGCGCCGATCGGGGCGACGCCCATCAGCTCCGGCTCGTTGCCGTGGGTGGCGGCGGTGATGATCCGGGCGCGCGGCTTCAGGCCCAGCTCCTTGGCCTTGTCGGCGCTCATCAGCAGCACCGCGGCGGCGCCGTCGTTGAGCGGGCAGGAGTTGCCGGCGGTGACGCCGCCGCCGCCTTCGAAGGCCTCCGGCAGTTCGGAGAGCTTCTCCAGGGTTGAGGAGGCGCGGGGACCGTCGTCCTTGGTCACCTCGGTGCCGTCCTCGAGCTTGACCGGGACGATCTCGCGGTCGAAGAAGCCGTCTTCCTGCGACTTGACGGCCAGTTCCTGCGAGCGCTGCGCGAACTTGTCCATGTCGGCGCGGCTGACCTCGTACTTCTTGGCGACGTTGACGGCGGTGATGCCCATGTCGATGTAGGCGTTGGGCTGGCCGTTCTCGCCGATCAGGTTGGGGTTGCGGTCGGCAGCCCCGGCGGGCTCGGTGCGCTCGTTGAACTTGCTCACCCACTCGACCCCGACGGCCAGGTAGGCGTCGCCCTCGCCGGCCTTGATCGCGTTGCCGGCGTGGCGGATCGCGTCGAGGCTGGAGGAGCAGTAGCGGGAGACGGTGACCCCGTTGACCTCCTGCGGCAGCTTCTCGCTGAGCAGGGAGATGATCCGGGCGATGTTGAAGGCCTCGAGGCCCTGCGGCATGCCGACGCCGCAGAAGACGTCTTCGATCATCGCCGGGTCGACCTCGGGATTGCGCTCGAGCAGCTGGTCGACCACGAAGGCGCCCATCTCCTCGGGCCGCAGCTGGGCCAGCGAGCCCTTGAAGGCACGGCCGATCGGCGTGCGGATGGTGTCGACGACTACTGCTTCGGGCATTCCTATCTCCTCTAAGAGTCTGGAAGGGCTAGCGACTGCGGGGGCAGGGTAGTTGACGGGGCAGCATGGACGTTTTGTGCGGATTCGCACAAAGTAAGGCGGGGGCGTCGGGAACCTGCGTTACATTCGCCTCAATCCACCTCGCCGGTAGCGCGAGATTTGCCGTTCGCGGCAAGAAAGGAGGGCCCCTTCATGCCTGAGGGTTACTGCGTCAAGGAGCGCAAGAAGGTCGAGATCAAAGACGCCAAACAGGTGACGATGAAGAACGGTCGTCCGGCGATTCAGGGTGTCTGCCCTGACTGCGGGACGAAGATCTTCAAGATCGGGAAACTCGAATAGGGCCCTCGCCGAGAGGAATCTGAACCCGGCGCGGCCGGGGAGCGTATGCCGGGTCGAATGATCCAGCTTGGAAATTCGACCCGGGGCGCGCTCAGCCGCGAACGCGACGTCCGCGAGGCCTACGCCGCCCACTCCGGCGAGCTGTACGGCTTCGCGGTGCGCTCGCTGGGGGACTCCGGCCTCGCTGAGGAGGCGGTGCAGGAGACCTTCGTCCGCGCCTGGCGCGCGGGCGAGCGCTTCGACCCGAAGATCGGCTCGCTGCGGACCTGGCTGTTCGCGATCCTCCGCAACGTCGTCATCGACCTCGGGCGGGCGCGATCGGTGCGGCCGGGGGTCGTCGAGGGCGGCATCGAGCCGGCGGTCGAACCGCTCGACGAGGCGCTGCAGGCCTGGCAGATGGAGGAGGCGATGCGCCGGCTCGGCGAGGACCACCGGCGGGTGCTGGTCGAGACCTACTACCGCGGCCGCCCCTACGCCGAGGTGGCGGCGGAGCTCGGAGTGCCGGAGGGAACCGTGAAGAGCCGCGTCTACTACGGGCTGCGGGCGCTGCGGGTCGTGCTCGAGGAGATGGGCTATGAAGACTAGGAACGAGTGCCGCGAATGGCGCGAGCTGCTGGGGGCCTACGCGCTCGGCCACCTGGAGGGCGACGAGCGGGCCGGCCTCGAGGCGCACCTCGAGGGCTGCGCCGGCTGCCGCGAGGAGCTGGCGGCCCTGGCGCCGGTGGCGCGGATGCTCCCCCACGCCGACCCCGCCCGCTTCGGCCCGGCGCCGCAGCCGCCGCCGGAGCTGGGGCAGCGGATCGCGGCGACGATCGCGGCCGAGAAGCAGCAGGTCGACCAGAAGCGCCGGCGGCGGCTCTTCGGCGGCTTCGCCTTCGGCGGCGTTGCGGCGGCGGCCGCGGCCCTGCTCCTCTTCGTCCTCGGCGGCAACAGCGGCCAGGGGCCGGCGCAGCAGGTCAGGTTCGCCGATCTTCCCGAGGGCATCAGCATCGACGCGACGCTGGAGCCCCATGCCTACGGCACCGAGATCCACATGTACGTGCACGGGGTGCCCTCGGGAACGCTCTGCAAGGTCTGGCTGCGGGGACCGAAGGACGTCTCCTATCCGGCGGGGACGTTCCGCTACCGCTGGGGCGACGACTCCGACGCCGTGCTCAGCTCGGCCCTCGACCTCTCGCGCACGCGGGCGGTGGTGGTCGACACCGGCAAGCGCACTTTCGTGGCGCCGGTGAAGCAACCGGTCGCCGCACTTGACATCGAACACGAGGAGGAACCGACGTGAAGAGGATCATCTACGCGCTCTGCCTGACGACCGCGATCGCGGTCGTCGTCGCCGGCTGCGGGAGCAGCAGTAGCGAAAACAGCTCGGGCGGCGCCTACGGCGCCAAGGGCGGAGGCGGTGGCAGCAAGCCGGCCGCCGAAACCGGCGAAGCGGGCTCCAAGGGCGCCTACGGCGAAAGTGGCGCCGGCGGCGAAAGCTCCGGTGGCGACGGCATCGTCGCGATCAACGCTTTCGTCAGCGCGCATGACGATC
>CAMLHB010000158.1 GCA_946479725.1 uncultured Actinomycetes bacterium
CGACCACGAAGGCGCTGGTGCGGCGGTTGGCGCGGTCGGTGGTGGCGAAGACGACGTAGAAGTCGGCGATCGTGGCGTTGGTGATCCAGATCTTCTGGCCGTTGATCACCCACTCGTCGCCGTCGCGGACGGCGCTGGTCCGCATCGCCGCCGGGTCCGAACCGGCCTCGGGCTCGGAGAGCGCAAAGGCCGGCGACCACTCGCCGCTGGCGCACTTTGGCAGCCAGCGCTGTTTCTGCTCCTCGGAGCCGAACAGCTGGATCGGCAGCGTCCCCAGCTCCTGCACCATCAGCATCAGGGCCGAGGAGGCGCAGGCTTTGGCGATCTCCTCGACCGCCATCTGCAGGACCAGGGTCCCCGTCCCGGTCCCCCCGTACTCGGCCGCGAAGGGAAGGCCGAGAACGTCGTGGGCGGCGAGCAGCTCGCGGATGTCCCAGGGGTATTCGCTCTTGCGGTCGATATCGCCGGCCCGCGGCGCGATCTTGTCCTGCGCGAGTTGGCGAACCATGTCGCGCAGGTCGAGCGCCTCCTGGGAGATCTCGTAGGCGGGGGTGACGGTGTCGACGCTCATTCGTTCCTTTCTCAATGTCGTTTCCAGGATTTTGGCCCCTATAGGGGCTCAAAGGGTGGAAACGATCCAGCGTTAGAAGACGGGGGACTCGGTGTAGGTGCCGAAGACCGCTTGCATCGCCGCGATCATCTCGCCCTCGCTGGCCTGGGTGCGGGCCGCCTCGATGATCGGTGGCATCAGGTTCCCCGCGCCGGCGGCGGCGCGCTTCAGCTCGGCCAGGGCGGACTCGACGGCGGCGCCGTCGCGAGCGGCGCGGGTCGCGGCGAGGCGGTCGCGCTGCTTGCCTTCCAGGGCCGGGTCGATCTTCAGGATCGGGGTCGGCTCTTCGTCGTCCTGGGTGAAGTCGTTGACCCCGACGACGATCCGCCGCCGTTCGTTCAGCTCCTGCTGGTAGGTGAAGGAGGCGTCGGCGATCTCGCGCTGGGGGAAGTTGCGGCGGATCGCCTCGACCATCCCACCCAGCTCGTCAATCCGGGCGAAGTAGCCGTAGGCCGCCTCCTCCATCTCGTCGGTCAGCCTCTCGACGAAGTAGGAGCCGCCGAGCGGGTCGGCAGTGTTCGGGACGCCGGTCTCGGTGGCGATGATCTGCTGGGTGCGGAGCGCCACCCGCACCGCCTCCTCGGTCGGCAGCGCCAGCGCCTCGTCGAAGGAGTTGGTGTGCAGCGACTGGGTCCCGCCCATCACCGCCGCCAATGCCTCCAGCGCCGTGCGGACGATGTTGTTGAGCGGCTGCTGCGCGGTCAGGCTGACGCCGGCGGTCTGGGTGTGGAAGCGCAGCCGCATCGACTCCTCGCGGGTCGCGCCATAGGTCTCCTTCATCTCCCGCGCCCAGATCCGGCGCGCCGCCCGGTACTTGGCGATCTCCTCGAAGAAATCAATGTGTGAGTTAAAGAAAAAGGAGAGGCGGGGCGCGAAGTCGTCGACGTCGAGGCCTCGCTCGATCGCCCGCTCGACGTAAGTGAAACCGTCTTTGAGGGTGAAGGCGAGCTCCTGCTGGGCGGTCGAGCCGGCCTCGCGGATGTGGTACCCGGAGATCGAGACCGGGTGCCAGCGCGGCATGTTCTCGGTGCACCACTCGATCATGTCGGTGACCAGGCGCATCGCCGGCTCGATCGGGAAGCACCACTCTTTCTGGGCGATGTACTCCTTGAGGATGTCGGTCTGGATCGTGCCGCCGAGGTTCTCCGCCGGCACCCCCTGCTTCTCGCCGACCAGCACGTAGAAGGCGAGCAGGATCGCCGCCGGCGCATTGATCGTCATCGAGGTGGTGACGCCGCCGAGCGGGATCCCCTCGAAGAGGCGCTCCATGTCGGCGAGGGTGTCGACGGCGACGCCCTCGCGGCCGACCTCGCCGAGGCTGCGCGCGTGGTCGGAGTCGTAGCCCATCAGGGTCGGCATGTCGAAGGCGGTCGAAAGTCCGGTCTGGCCATGGTCGAGCAGGTAGTGGAAGCGCTCGTTGGTCTCCTCGACGGTGCCGAAGCCGGCGAACTGGCGCATCGTCCAGAGCCGTCCCCGGTACATCGACTCGTAGGGCCCGCGGGTGAAGGGATAGGAGCCGGGGGCGCCGATCCGCTCCTCGGCTTCACCGTCGACGTCGGCCTCGGTGTAGAGCGGCTTGATCTCCTGGCCGGAGATCGTCGAGAACTCGGCCTCGCGTTCCACCCGCTTGTCGCCCGAAACCTGGCTCATTGGCCAGTTAGTCTGACAGCGGGTGACGCCGAAAGGCGCTTTATCCCGCCACGGCGCGCAGCTTCGGCGCCCAGACTTCTTCGAGGAAGTCGCTCAGTTCGTCGTTGAGCCGCTCGGGGTCGAGCCGCCACTCGAGGATCGAGTTGGCTTCGACCAGGCGCGCATTCGGCAGCTCTTCCAGCAGCATCCCGGAGTCGCTGAAGGGGTGCAGCGGGTCGCGCGGGTGACCGACGATCAGAGTCTGGTGCTCGATCTTGAGGCGCTCCTCGCGATGGGGCGCGGTCTCTCCCAGCAGCAGCCCCTCGAAGACGGCCTGCGAGGGCCCGGGCCGCTGCCGCACCCAGTCGAGGCCGATGTCGACCAGGTGGTGGGTCCGCGGGATCGCCCGCGTCACCAGCGAAAGACCCTCGAAGAGGGGACGCCCGAACTTCAGGCCCAGCAGCACCGGCGCGAAGAGGCCGGCAACGGCGGAGAGCGCGTTGTCGAGCACCGGCATCTCGATGAAGAGCGCCCGCGCCCGGTCCGGGTATCGCACCGCCAGCTCGAGGGCGATGTTCGACCCCAGCGAGGTGCCGCCGACGACCGCCTGCTCCTCGCCGAGGTGGTCGAGCAGAGCGACGACCTGGCGGGCGAAGAGCGGCATCGAGTAGAGCCGCAGGTCCTCGGGGCGGTCGGAGCGGCCATGGCCGAGCATGTCGACGGTGACGACGCGGTTCCCCCGCTCGGCCAGCTCGGGTCCCAGCCGGTCGAACATGTGCCGGTTCATCAGCAGTCCGTGGACGAGGACGATCAGCCGTTCGCCCGTCCCGTACGTGTCGTACGAGATCCGGTGACCCTCGTAGCGGAACTCTCCCATGTGCTGATCGTAGACCCGCGGGGCGCCTTTGCGTCCTCCTGGGACGGAAAAGCGCCCCGCTACCGCGGCGACATGAGCGCCACGGGCACCGAGAGGCCGGCGCTGCGGCGGAGGGTGGCGATGCGGCGGCCGGGTTGCACGGCGTCGCGGATCTCGCCCACGCGCTCGCCGAGGGAGGCGACGGTCTGCTCGAGGTCGGGGGCGACGAAGGCGAGGCCCCAGAAGAAGGCGGGCCGGTCCCTCCCGGCTCGCTCGGTCGCCTCCGGGGGCTCCTGGACGACCTCGAGGATCGTCGAGCCGAGGCGGAAGAAGGCCTGGCGCGGTGCGCCGGCCGGGGTCGGCTCCTCGCGGATTCGCCGCAGGTCGAGGCCGGCGGCGGTCAGCGCCGAGACGGTTCGGTCGAGGCCGGCACTGATCGCGACGACGTGGTCGAGGGCGGTAATGCCGTTGGGGTGCGCTGGCGCTGCGGACGGCGGCGCTGCGTCGCTGCGGCGAGTCGGCAACCCGTCGAGCTCGAGCGAATCCAGATCGCGCAGCGACCACCCCATAAGCCCCCGCCCCTCTTCCTCCACGAACCGAATCCGCGTATCGCCGACGACGCAGACGTCGCCCTCGACCGCGAACCCGCACGCCTCCCACGCCTCAGCGCCATCCGAAACCTTCAGCTCGTCAAGCGTCACCGCCACGGCGACACCATAAGGGCGTGTCGCTTTTGTCCCCCTAATAGGGCGCTAAAGCGACACGGGGTCCTGGCTCGGAGTCAGCGAGGGGACGACCTTCTCGGCGAAGCACTTGACCAGGTCGGGATCGAACTGGGTGCCGGCGGCCTGGCGGAGCTCCTCGAGGGCCTGCTCGCTGCTCAGGGCCGCCCGGTAGGGGCGACCTTCGGTCATCGCGTTGTAGGCGTCGCAGATGTGGATCGCGCGTGAGCCCTGGGGGATGTCACGGCCGGAGAGGCCGTCGGGGTAGCCGGCGCCGTCCCAGCGCTCGTGGGTCGAGCGGACCAGGGCGGCGACGGGGCCGAGCGCCGGCGCCGCGTCGAGCACGCGCTGGCCGACCAGCGTGTGCTTGCGGATCAACGCCCACTCTTCGTCAGAGAGCGAGTCCGGCTTGTGGAGGATCTCGTCGGGGATCGCGATCTTGCCGATGTCGTGCAGCTCGGCCGCCCGCACGAGGACGTCGAGCTCTTCGCTCTCCAGCCCCAGCGCGCGCCCGAAGGCCGCGGCCAGACGGGCGACCCCCTCCAGGTGGCGCTCCAGATCCGGCTCGCGCGCCTGCAGGACCCGCAGCAGCACGCTCCGGGTCTGGCTCTGCGCCGAGCCGGCCCGCATCCCCTTCTTCGAGTACATGCGTTTGTCGGCGAGGCGGAGCGCGTCGGTCGCGGTGACCACCTCGACCGGGATCAGCACCTTGCCCCAGGAGGCGCCGACCTCGAAGCCCTTACCGCGATCGGAGAGCGCCTCTTCGGCAGCCTTGCAGATCGCTTCGGCCGGCAGCTCGCGGGTCGCCGCGAGAATGCAGAACTCGTCGCCGCCGAGCCGGTAGGCGCACCCGTGCGGCGCCACCGCCTCTTCCAGCTGGACGCCGAGGCGGCGCAGCAGATCATCTCCTGCCGGGTGGCCGAAGCTGTCGTTGTAGGCCTTGAAGCCGTCGAGGTCGAAGAGGGCGAGGACCATCGCCTCCGGCGGGCTGGCGGAGACGGCGCGGTCGAGGTCGGCCATCAGCGCCCGGCGGTTGGCGAGGCCGGTGAGGGCGTCGGTCACCGCCTCGTCCTGACTCGCCAGGAGCATCCGGGTGTTGAGGTTGAAGGTGATCAGCAGGCGGGCGAGCACCGCAACCAGGCAGGCGACGCCGAGGGCGACCGCGACCGTGCCGATGTCGACGAAGCTGCCGGCGGCGAGCAGCGAGATCCCGACGGCCGCCATCGCCAGCGGGACGACGATCGTGCGCCTGCCGGCGCGGGCGGCGGCGCTGCCGTTCTCGGCGGCAGGCAGCCAGGAGGCGGCGGCGAGCAGGAGGAAGGCGAGCGGCCAGCCGACGCTGGCGAGGTTGAGGGCGGTGGTGGACTGGCCGGCGACCGAGAGGTAGACGACGTCGCAGGCGCCGAAGAGGAGCAGCGCGCCCGCGATCAGCAGCCAGGTCCCTCCGGCGCGCCATTTCGAGGCGGCGAAGGCACCGCTGAGGAGGCCGAGGAGGACGACGTCCATGCACGGGTAGGCGAGGCTGACGGCAACGCCGAGGGGGCTGCCGCCAAGCGCTTCGAGGACCGGCGGGAAGATCAGCGCCGCGGCGACGCCGGCGACCGCCAGCGCCCCGATCAAGCCATCGACCCAGGCCAGCGGCTCCAACTGGGAGACCCGCGCCTTCAGCAGGTAGACGAGGGCGAGGAAGCTGGCGGGGTAGAAGGCGAGGAAGAGCAGGTCGGCCGGCGAGGGGAAGGGGGCCGGGCTGGCGTAGTAGAGGACGACCGAGTAGTAGGTCTGCCCGAGTGCCCAGAGCAACATGCCCACCCCGAGGGCCAACCAGGCCCGCCGCTCGGTCTCCATCGTCAGCACCCGCCAAAGCACGGCGAGCGAGGCAC
>CAMLHB010000159.1 GCA_946479725.1 uncultured Actinomycetes bacterium
CGCCGTCGCCCTCGCCGGGCTCTCCAACGACAACGCCCAGGGCGAGTACTACCTGCCCGACGTCTTCCCGGCTCTGCGCGAGGGCGGCTACGGCGTCTTCGCCCACAAGGCCGACGACCTCGCGGTGACGATGGGGGTCAACAACCGCGTCGACCTCGCCGCCGTCGAGGCCGAGGGCCGCCGCCGCCTGCTCGAGGCCCACATGCTGGCCGGGGTCACCGTCACCGACCCAGCCTCGACCTGGGTCGACGCCGGGGTCGAGATCGCCGCCGACGCCCGGATCGAGCCCGGGACGACCCTGACGGGCCAGACCACGATCGCCGCGGGCGCCGTCGTCGGCCCGCTCAGCACCCTGATCGACACCGCCGTCGGCGCCGGCTCCCAGATCCTGCACTCCTACCTGGTCGAGTGCGAGGTCCGGGCCGGCTGCTCGGTTGGGCCCTTCGCCTACCTGCGCCCCGGCGCCCTGCTCGAGGACGGCGCCAAGGCCGGAACCTTCGTCGAGATCAAGAACTCGCAGGTGGGGGAGGGGACCAAGGTCCCGCACCTCGCCTACGTCGGCGACACCGAGATCGGCCCCGGCAGCAACCTCGGCGCCGGCACGATCACCGCCAACTACGACGGATTCCGCAAGAACCGGACCGTTATTGGCCGCGACGTGCGGATTGGAGTCGACACGATGCTGATCGCGCCGGTAGAAGTCGGCGACGCCGCCTACACTGGCGCTGGCGCAGTGATCAAGGACGACGTGCCCGAGGGGGCTCTCGCCGTCAGTGAGAACGCGCAACGGAACATCGACGGATACGCCGCTCGCAAGGCGGCCGAGATGCGAGAGGACAAGACCCCGTGAGCATGATCGAGGAGCGCCCGCAGGTGGCGACTGGCATCGACCACGACTACACGAAGAAGATGATGGTCTTCGGCGGCCGCTGTTCGATGGACCTCGCCGCCAAGGTCGCCGGCAAGCTCCAGCTCGACCTCGGCCAGGTGACCCTGAAGACCTTCGCCGACGGCGAGGTCTACTGCCGCTACGAGGAATCGATTCGCGGCGCCGATGTCTTCCTCGTGCAGTCGACCTGCGCCAACGAGCAGGAAGGGATGACCCCGAACGACGCCCTGGTCGAGCTGCTGACGATGATCGACGCCGCCCAGGGCGCCTCCGCGCACCGGATCATCGCCGTCCTCCCCTGGTACGGGTACGCGCGCCAGGATAAGAAGTCGGCCCCGCGCGAGCCGATCACGGCGCGGATCGTCGCCAAGTGCCTGGAGGCGGTCGGCGTCGACCGCGTCCTCACCATGGACCTCCACGCCGGCCAGGTACAGGGCTTCTTCCACGTCCCGGTCGACCACATGACGGCGATGCCGATGCTGACCCAGTGGTTCATCGACCAAGAACTGAACGACGAGCTGGTGATCGTCTCTCCCGACGCCGGCCGGGTCAAGACCGCCCGTAACTTCGCCCGCCGCATCGGCACCCAGTGGGCGGTGATGGAGAAGGAGCGCCCGGCCCAGGCCGTGGCCGAGATCGGCTACGTGGTCGGCGACGTCAAGGGCAAGACCGCCGTGTTGGTCGACGACATGATCGCCACCGCCGGCACTCTCTGCGCCGCCGCCCAGACCGTGATCGACGAGGGCGCCGCCCGGGTGATCGCCTGCGCCACCCACGGCGTCTTCTCCGGCAACGCCTACGAGCGCCTCGCCAACTCGGCGATCGAGCGGATCGTCGTCACCGACACGATGCCGCTGCGCCCCGGCGCCCCGGACAACATCACCGTCCTCTCCACCGCCAGCACCTTCGCCGACTCGATCCGCCGCATCTTCACCGACGACTCGGTGAGCGAGATCTTCGCCGGCGAGAACCAACTGTTCTGAGCGCCGCCCCGGAAGAGGAGCGCAAGCTGCGCCTGGTCGGCCACAAGGGGGCCGACCTCGTCGCGCCCGGGAACACGGTTGAGAGCTTCCGGGCGGCGGTCGAGCACGGGGTGCAGATGATCGAGATGGACGTGCTCTGGCTGCCGGACGCGCACCTGCCGCTGGAGCAGCGGCACCCGTTGGTGATCGCCCACGACTGGGCCGACGCCGAGCGGCGCACGCCGCTGAAGTTGACCGAGGCGCTCGACGCCTTCCTCGAGCCGCCGCTGCACGAGGTCGAGATCGACCTCGACATCAAGCTGCCGGGGAGGGAGGAGGAGCTGGTCGATGCGCTGCGCGAGCGCGGGCTGATCGAGCGGTCGATGATCTCGACGATGGAGATGCACACGCTGAAACGGATCCTCGAGCTGGAACCAGGGCTGCGGCGCGGCTGGACCTATCCCAAAGTCACCAAGGACTGGAACTCGAAGCGCTGGGCGAAGGCGGGGATCCTGGCGGCGCTGGTGGCGATGCGCCAGCGCCTGCCCGGCCTCGCCGCCGAGAAGCTGCCGCAGTTCGGGGTCGAGGCGATGTGGGTCTACCACCCGCTGGTCTCGCCGCGGCTGGCGCGGATCTGCAGCCTCGCCGAGGTCGAGTTGATCGCCTGGACGGTCGACGACCTACCGCGAATGCGAAAGCTCGTCGCCTCAGGCGTCCACGGCCTCTGCTCGAACGACCCTCGCCTGTTTCAGCAACTCCGAGATTGAGTCCCCTATAGGGGCCCAAAGTTCGGAGTCGTGACTAGGCAACTCCCGGGGTCGCGCCGGGCGGCGTCGTCTTGCCGCGGCCGCGACCTTTGACCTTGACCGCCGACTCCAGGTCCTCCTGGGTGAAGCCGCCGACGACCTCGCCGTCGAGGGCGTAGCGGTAGAGGGCGACGCCGAAGATGCCGCTGAGGGCGCGGGAGACGAGCAGCGAGATCGCCAGCACCAGCGCCCCGACGATCACCAGCAGGGCGCCGAGGAAGGCAGCCGAGGCCCAGACCGCGATCCCGCCGACGATGAGGAGGACCCCCGGCAGGACGCCGAGCAGGAAGACGGCGGCGCCGATCGCGATGTTGCCGGTGATCTGCTGGCCCCAGCGCTGGCGGAAGAGCGAGGCCGAGCGCTTGATCGTCTCGAACGGTCCGGTGCCCTCGATCGCGATCACCGGCACCGCCAAAAAGGTGACGAGGGACCAGGCCATGCCGACCAGGCGGGCGGCGATCTGACC
This sequence comes from uncultured Actinomycetes bacterium, assembly GCA_946479725.1. Next base: position 3,124 of record CAMLHB010000159.1, read on the forward strand.
GAACGTCCCGCCCTGGTTCTCGAGCAGGTTCATGACCAGGCTGATCGCCGCCGCGACCGCGGCCCAGCCGCTGATCTGGGCGAGCCGGGTGCGGGAGACGGCGAGGCCGTCGGCGACGGTCGCCTGCTGGCCGCGGAAGATCATGTCGGCGCAGGCGGCGAGCCCGACGCTGAAGTAGAAGCCGACGAAGCTGAGGACGTAGACGCCGACAACGATGATCGGGATCGCCCCCGCGACCTGGTCTTCCTCCCAGAGGTAGAGGCCGGGAGCGAGGAAGACGATTGCCAGCAAGGTCGTCGCGACGCCGCCGTAGAGCGGGAAGCGGATCAGCGAGGGGTTCTCCTTCAAGAGGCCCCAGCTCTTCTTGGTCAGACCCCAACCGCGTTTGATCCTGCTCATCGCTCCTCCTTCGAACTGGTTCGGCTCAGAGCGCTTCGGCCAAACCGGGCGCCCGCTTGAGCCCTCTTTCCTCGAAGTACTCCCATTCCTGCTGCCCCAGCTCGGTCGCCGGCGTATCCGCATAGACCCACTCGCGGAAGATCCGGTGCCAGTTGCGCTTCGCCCGCAGCTGGCCGAGCACCGCGACGACGCCGATTTCCATCCGCCGTCCCATCAGCTCCTCGGCCGGGATCGACTCGCGCCGCATCAGCTCGTAGAACTCCGAGCGCGGGTCGTGGGTCGACTCGATGATCTTCATCACCCGCCGTGGGGTGATTTCGATCTCGCGGTCCTCGATGTACCAGCCGCCGACCGCGCCCATGTGCTCGAGCAGGCGCTCGGCGTCGAGCTTGGAGGGCTTCTTGATGAAGCCGAGATCGTGGAGGGCGGCCCGGAACGATTCCGGGTCGTCGCGGGAGGCGGCGTCGAAGGCCCGCTGCTCGAGCAGGATCTGCTCGCGGTCGAGCTTCTTCGTCATCCCGAAGTCGAGGAAGGCGACGCGGCCGTCGTCCATCAGGATGTAGTTGCCCGGGTGAGGGTCGGCGTTGAAGTGCTGGAGGTTGAACATCGCGCCGATGCTGCCGCGGAAGACGATCTCGCCGAAGCGGCTGCGCTCCTCGTGCGGCAGCTTCTTCGTCTCCTCGAAGTCGCGGCCGCTGACCAGCTCGGTGACGAGCACGCGGCGGCGGGAGAGCCGGGTGAGGACTTCGGGCACGTAGATGAAGGGGTGCTCGCGGTAGGCGCGGGCGAAGGAGCGCTGGTTCTGGGCCTCGTACTCGTAGTCGAGCTCCTCCATCACCCGCTCGCGGATCTCCTCGGCGATCGCCTTGGCGTCGAGCCCCGGGGCCAGCGCCCGCGCCAGCCGCACCAGGGTGCCGGCGTTGCGGAGGTCGGCGTCGAGCGCCTCGGCAATCCCCGGGTACTGGATCTTCACCGCGACCTGGCGGCCGTCGAGCAGCTCGGCCCGGTGGACCTGGCCGATCGAAGCGGCGGCGAAGGCCTCGGTCTCGAACTCGGCGAAGAGCTCGGAGAGCGGTTCCCCGTCGTACTCCTCCTCGAGCACCTTCTCGACCTTCTCCCATGGCATCGAGGGGGCGTCGGTGCGCAGTTTCGCCAGCTGCTCCTGGTAGATGTCGCGGTACTCCTCGGGGATGAACTCGGTGTCGATGAAGGAGGCGAACTGGCCGAGCTTCATCGCCGCGCCCTTCATCTGGCCGAGCGCCCCGACCATCTTCATCGCCGTCTCCAGGTGGCGCTGCTCGAGCCGCTCTTTGCTGTCTTCCTCCGAGCGGCCGACGTTGGCGGCTTTGGTGCCGGCATAGCGGGCCCCCTGCACGCCGACGATCGAGCCCAGCTTGGCGGAGCGCCGAATTCGTCCCTTGGGGATCTTCGATTCGTCGGCCATCGGATGCCAAGGTTGCCACAGGCGCCGTGAGAGCCTGTTCCAGCTTCCCCCGCGCACGCCTGGCGGCGCCGGACACACTGCGCGGGGCGGCGTCCTCAGTCGGCCAAATAGCGCTGCTATTCGGCCTCCCTGCGTCCTACCCCCGCTTGGTCCGCCGCTCGCCAGTCGCACACGCGGGAAGCTGGAACAGGCTCTTCGCAGTGGCTTTCTCTATCCTCTCCCGTCCGATGGCCAGCAAACGCTCCACCTTGAAAGCCGCACCCCGCGCCGACTTCGGCTCGCGCGCCTCGCGCCGCATGCGCCGCGACGGCGTCGTCCCGGGCGTCGTCTACGCGGGCGGCAAAGAGGCAAAGCCCTTCCAGGTCGCCGAACGCGACGTGCGCGTGCTCTTCGGAGAGGGGGCGGCGCTGTTCGACCTCGAGATCAAGGGCAGCAAAGCCGTCCCGGTTGTGGTCAAGGAGCAGCAGCATCATCCGGTCCGCGGCAGCATCCAGCACCTCGACCTGATGCAGGTGAAACTGGACGAGGCGATCCAGGCCGAGGTCGTGATCGAGCTCGAGGGCGTCGACAGCGCCCCTGGTGTCAAGGGAGGCGGCGTGCTCGAGCA
>CAMLHB010000160.1 GCA_946479725.1 uncultured Actinomycetes bacterium
GCAGCCCGGCCTCCTTGAAGCGCTTGTCCCAGTAGTCCTCGCGGGCGATGAAGACCGGCAGGCAGTTGACGAAGCCGACGCCGGCGGCGAGCGCCTGCTCGACGTACCACTTGGTCGCCTCCTCGGAGCCGACCGGGAGGTAACAGACGAGGACGTCGGCCTTGGTCTCCTTGAGGATGCCGACGACGTCCGCGGTTTCGCCCGGGGCTTTGGTGATCTTCTCTTTCAGGTACTTGCCGAGCCCGTCGTGGGTCATCCCGCGCTGGACGGTGATCCCGAGGTTCGGGACGTCGGCGAACTTGATCGTGTCGTTCTGCCCCGACCAGATCGCCTCGCCGAGGTCCTTGCCGACCTTCTCGGAGTCGATGTCGAAGGCGGCGACGAACTCGACGTCGCGGACGTGGTAGCCGCCGAGGTCGACGTGCATCAGGCCCGGCACTTCGTCGCTCGGGTCCGCGTCCTTGTAGTACTGGACGCCCTGGATGAAGCTGTTGGCGCAGTTGCCGACGCCGACGATCGCGACCCGGACCTTCTCGTCCGTGCGGCCGACGCCGTTGCTGTGGCCGTTGCCGTTGGCTCCGTTGCTCTCACTCATTGATTCGGAAGTCCTCCTGGATTGCGCTGGGTGGCTGAAGACACCGGGTGGCTTCGCTGGTTACACGTCCCCAGCGTCGCCGTTGACGTCCTTGACGCCGGAGGCCTCGCCGGAAAGCTCGTTTCTCACATGCCATACCCGCTGGAACGTCGTCAATATCGTCAAGGCGGCGATCACGTAGACCGCCGGCGCCAGCAGTTCGAAATCGCCGATTCCGGCGCCCTTGGCGAAGATCAGGCCGATCGAAAGTATCACCACGCGAACCGGCCTCGTGGCCAAGCCAACCTTGCATTCGACCCCCAGCGCCTCGGCCCGGGCGCGGGTGTAGGAGACCATCAGCGAAAAGAGGACGGCGGCCACGCACATCGCCGCCGCGAAGTCGTCGCCTTCGACCGCGAAGTAGCCGGCGACGGCGGTCAGCACGATCCCCTCCTCGATCCGGTCCAGGGTCGAGTCGAGGAAGGCACCGAACAGCGTCCCCTTGCCCGACATCCGCGAGTAGCGGCCGTCGAGGGTGTCGCAGACCGAGCCGAGGACAAAGGCGACGCCGGCGAGGAAGAAGAGCCGCTGGGTGACCAACACGGCGGCGATCACGTTGCCCAGCAGGCCGACCATCGAGATCGCGTTCGGGGTCAGCCGCGACTCGATCAGGCGGTTGCGCGCGTAGGCACGCAGCTCCTGCCCGTTGCGGGCACTGGCACGACTGCTGCGCCGGGGCGGCGCCGAGGGTCCCATCGGCTGTGAGGGTATTACGCCTCGGCCTCTTGCGGGGCGGGAGCGCGGCCGGGAACGCGGAAGGCCCAGGCTTCCGGCCGCGCCTGGGCGAGCCGCAGGGCGGCGAGGGCGGCGCAGAGGGCGACGGTCCAGCCGAGCGCCGCGTCGACCCAGTAGTGGTTGGCGGTGACGATCGTCACCCAGGAGACGAGCAGCGGCCAGAACGCCCACCAGGCTTTCGCCCACCAGTGGCGGCAGACCATGATGCCGCTGCCGCCGATCATCATCGCGAAGGCGCAGTGCATGCTCGGCACCGCCGCGTAGGGGTTGATGAAGATCTTCGCCACGGTCGAGTCGTGGCCGACCTCGGCGTACTTGGTCAGCGTGTCGACGAAGCCGTACTGGGGATACATCCGCGGCGGCGCGGTCGGGAACAGCGTGTAGCCGACCAGCGCCAGCCCCATCGAGACGACGAACATGTTGCGCACGAAGTAATAGGACTCGTTGCGGAACAGGTAGAGCCAGACCAGGAACCCGAGCGCGATCGAGAACTGGGCGTTGAGGTAGATCTGGTTGGCGACGTCGATCACGGCCTGGGCGGGGAGGAAGAATGCCTGCAGGCTGGGCTCGAAGAAGGTGTGGGTGCTTCGCTCGAAGTCGATCACGTTCTGGCCGTGGACCAGCGCGACTTCCCGCTCGCCGTCGGCGATCCCGCGCACGAACGTATAGGCGAGGTCGACGCCGACGAGGACGACGACCTGGCGACCGAGGTCGCCCCAGCCCTTGGGCAGGCGGGCGGTGATGGCGGCGAAGGCACGGGACACGAACCAACGATTGTAGCCCCGCCGTTAACGCCCCAATAGGGTGGCGCCCGTGAGCTGGAAGCGGCCGGACAAGCGGCGGGTGCGGACGATCCGCGACCGGCTGCGGGAGACCTACGGGATACCCGCCGAGGAGCCGCACGGGGACCCGGTCGGCGAGCTGGTGAAGACGGTCCTCTCCCAGCACACCAACGACCGCAACCGCGACGTCGCCTTCGCCCGGCTGCGCGAGCGCTACCCCAGCTGGGAGCAGGTGCGGGACGCCCCGGTCGCCGAGCTCGAGGAGGCGATCCGGCCCGGCGGCCTCGCCAAGCAGAAGGCACCGCGGATCCAGGCGATCCTCGAACAGCTGGGCGACCCCCCCGACCTCGACTGGACCGAGACCGCCCCGCGCGAGGAGTCGCTCGAATACCTCCTCTCGCTGCCCGGCGTCGGCCGCAAAACCGCCGCCTGCGTCCTCATCTTCACCTGGGGGATCCCGGAGATCCCGGTCGACGTCCACGTCCACCGGGTCGGCGGCCGCCTCGGCCTTTTCCCCGCCAAGGCCTCCTTTGAGAAGGCCCACGACGAGATGCTGGCGGTCGTCCCGCCCGAGGACGCGCACGAGCTCCACGTCAACCTGATCCGGCACGGCCGCGCCGTCTGCCGGCCGAAACCGATCTGCGGCGAGTGCGCCCTGCGGCGGCTGTGCCCCTGGTACCGGGAGAACCGCGCAACCCTCGTGGCAGCGCCTCCCGGCGGCAAGCGCCAGTAGTATGCGCGCCGCCGTATGAGCAAGCGCACCTTCATCTGGTTCGGGGTCCTCGTCCTCGTCCTCGCCGTCGTCATCCCCTTCGCCGCCTTCCGCGCCAAGGGCGACGGCAAGACCGGTGAGGACAGCGTGCCCGCGAGCCTCGAAGGCGCTCAGTCCCTCTTCGTCACCAACTGCGGCACCTGCCACACGCTCTACAGCGCCGGCACCGACGGCAACTACGCGCCTAACCTCGACGAACTACTGGCCGCCAGTGGGCCGCCCGAAGGCGACCCGAAAACGGTCGAAAGCACGATCAAGTCGACCGAAGGCCGCGTCCTCAACGCGATCGAAAACGGCGTCGACAGCTCGACCACGCCGGGCCGCATGCCCGCCGGCATCCTCAACGAAGAGCAGGCGAAGGAAGTCTCCGAATTCGTCGCCCGCACCGCTGGCGAGGGCTGAGCGGAATTCCGCTCGCCACCGATTCGAACTCGCCTAAGCTGGGTTCTTAAGTAGTGGAAGGCGTCGGGCGCTGCCCGAGGGAGCGCCGGCACATCCAGACCGCTCGCGAGGGGAGCGGCGAACGAGGAGGAGCTCCACTTGACTCTCAACCGAACCGTGACGACCCGGATGGCGGCGGTCGCGCTGCTGGCGATCGCGCTCGCCTGCACCGCATTCGCCGGCTTCGCCCAGGCCAAGACCAAGGGCTCGCTCGTCAAAGTGATGACGCGCAACCTCTATCTCGGCGCCGACCTGACTCCGGCGATCGAATCAAAATCGACCTCCGAATTCATCGAGGCGAACGGCGGCATCTACCGCCAGGTCGAAGCGACCAACTTCCCCGTCCGGGCCAAGGGCCTGGCCAAGGAGATCCTCCAGAACGAACCCGACCTGGTCGGCCTGCAGGAGGTCGCGCTGTGGCGGACCGCGCCCCCCTCGCTCGGCCCGGTCTTCTCGGGCAAGCCGGAAGCGACCACGGTCAAGTACGACTTCCTCAAGCTGCTGCTGGCGCAGCTGAACAAGAAGAAAGCCCTTTACAAGCCGGTCGTCGTTCAGGACGAGTTCGACTTCGAGGCCCCCGCCGACGCCAACGGGCAGCCGGGCGACGGGCCGGGAGGTCAGGGAGTGCTGGCGAACGCCGAGACCAACGCCCGCCTGACGATGCGGGACGTGATCCTCAAGCGGCTGCACTCGGGGGTCGCCACCTCCAACCCGAAGAGCGGCCACTTCGCGCACCTGCTGGTCGAGAAAGTCGCCGGCAGCAAAGAAATCGCCGTCACCCGCGGCTGGACCACGGTTGACGCCAAGGTCCGCGGCGGCAGGAAGTTCCACTTCGTCAACACCCACCTGGAGGCCTTCGATAACGAGGCCGAATACCCGAGCGTCCGGGCCCAGCAGGCCTCGGAGCTGGTCGCACCCGGCGGCCCCGCCACCAGCAAGCTGCCGGTCATCCTCGTCGGCGACCTCAACTCCGACGTCAAGACGGAAGTCAAGCCGGGCGACGGGCAGGCCTACCGGGTGATGAAGCAGGCCGGCTTCCGCGAGCGGGCGACCGACAAACCGACGGGCTGCTGCATCGACAGCTCCTACGACCTCAAAACCGGCACCAGCGCCGAGATGAACCACAAGGTCGACCACATCATGACCAACGCTCCGAAGCAGGTGAAGCTGCTCGACTCGAAGGTCACCGGCCGCAGCAAGACCAACGGCTACTGGGACTCCGACCACGCGGGCCTCTTCAGCGCCCTCACCCTGCTCCGCTAGCCACCGCACTGCCGAGGGGCAAGCGGGCGCCCCCGGGCGCCCGCTTTCGGCTGCTTGCAATCAAATTCATATCTGCCATACTGCCACTTAGATTTCTAGAGCTTCGACAACCCAACCCACCTGGAGGTAGGCGGAAAAGTGGCAAAGACGATCGGTATCGACCTCGGCACGACCAACTCGTGCGTGGCGGTGATGGAGGGCGGCGAGCCCACCGTTCTGGAGAACGCCGAGGGCGGGCGCACGACGCCGTCCGTGGTTGCGTTCACCGAGAGCGGCGAGCGCCTCGTCGGCACCGTCGCCAAACGCCAGGCAGTGATGAACCCGGAGAACACGATCTTCTCGATCAAGCGCTTCATGGGCCGCAAGGAGGCCGAAGTCAAAGAGGAGGAGACGATCGTCCCCTACAAGGTCGAGGCCGGCCCCAACGGCGACGTCCGCGTCGACGCGCGCGGCAAGCAGTACAGCCCGCCGGAGATCAGCGCGATGATCCTGCAGAAGCTGAAAGCCGACGCCGAAGCGAAGCTCGGCGAAACGGTCGACAGCGCCGTGATCACCGTCCCCGCCTACTTCAACGACGACCAGCGGCAGGCGACCAAGGACGCCGGCAAGATCGCCGGGCTCGACGTCAAGCGGATCATCAACGAGCCGACCGCTGCCTCGCTCGCCTACGGGCTCGACAAAGAGGACACCGACCACGCGATCCTCGTCTTCGACCTCGGCGGCGGCACCTTCGACGTCTCCGTTTTGGAAATCGGCGACGGCGTCTTCGAGGTGAAAGCGACCGCCGGCGACAACCACCTCGGCGGCGACAACTGGGACAAAGCGATCGTCGA
>CAMLHB010000161.1 GCA_946479725.1 uncultured Actinomycetes bacterium
GGGGCCTCGATCGAGGAGCCGCAGGCGTTCCCCTGCGTCGATCACCTCGTGCGCCGATACAGCCTTGCGGCGCCCGCCTTCGACGAAGCGGGACCGATCGTCCGGGTTGAGGAACTCCGGGATGGAAAGCCGCTGAGGCGCATTCGGGCCGTCCCCGTCCTTGACCTGCAGCCCTTTGGCTATCAGGGTCGCGAGCGCCGCCTCCGAGAGGGCCTCCAGACAGTTGCGTCGCTCGCGCTCCTCGATCGCCAGCCAGCGGTAGGCGTTGCCGTTGGCGACCTGCTCGTAGAAACGCTCGAGCAGCAGGAAGCGGATCCTCAGCGGGTTCCATTCGCAGATTCCGTCCTCCCGCCGCCGCACCATTCCCGCGAATTTCCGATCGCTGGCGAACACCTCCGGCGGGGCGAGGTCTTCGCAATGGCCGGTGGCGACGAGCCGGGCCAGCAGCTCCAGGTAGAAGGGGACCTCGGCGAACTTGCCGGCGGCGACCCATTGTTCGACCTTGCCTGCCAGAGACCCGGTGGAGGGTTGCCGGGAGAGGCCACCGGGCTCCGATTCGACCACCTCGATCACGTGCTGGACCGCGCGCTTCTCCTCCAGCTTCTCGAGGGTGATCGCCGATGCGGCCAGGCCGGCCGGGATACCTGCCGGCCGGGTCGTGACGATCGTCGGCAGGTTCTCTCCCGCCAGCGCCTCCAGCGCCTGGCGGAGCAGGTAGCCCCGCTCGCCGTCGGGGGCGACCCGGTCGGCGTCGTCGATTGCGACCACCAGGCGCTGGTGGGCGCGTAGCCAGTCCCAGAGCTTGTCCCGGTGGACCTGCGACTGGATCAGGCGGCTGACGTGTGCGTCGAAGCGCTTGCGAGCGACTTCGACCAGGTCCTTCATCTCGCCCTCGACCGGCACGATCACGCAGACGACGCCGATCCGCGCCAGCAGCTTCGAGAGGCTGACGAGGGCGGTCGTCTTGCCGGCGCCGGCCGCTCCGACGAGGACCTGCACGTCTTTGCGACGGCGGTCGACGATCCCCGGCAGGACTTCGTCTGCAAGCTCCTCCCGGGGCACGATCAGCATCTTCTCGTCGCGTCCGATCAGCTCCGCCTCCGCCTGGGTCGAGGTGGTCGGCAGGACCGATTCCGGGCGCTTGATCAACCTCCGGCGCACGCGGAAGGCGAGCCAGCGACAGTAGGCCAGGTCGTTCCAGGCGGCTGCAACGGCCCCCAGCAGGACGGCCCCGAAAGCGATGCCGACGACGTCGTGGACGGTCTCGCCGGTATTGAAGAAAACGTCGAACCGGATCGCCGCGAGGGCGGCCGCGGCGAACATCGCGGTCACCACGGGCGGCGTCACCAGGCTGCGCCAGCCGAGGCGCCAGTGGACGATGGTCGAGCCGAGCCGGTGGTGGGGGCTCGTCGTCAGGTGCTGGAGCTGTTCGACCCGGTATGCGAGTCGCTGCCACCGCGAGGCAACCCGGCGCACGGCTCGCCGCAGGGGCGGCATTGACAGGTCGCGCGCCTCCGCCGGGGCGACCCGGTGGCGTTCGCCGAGCTGCTCGAGATGCCGCTCGGCGAGATCGGCCGCCTCCTGTGGCGCGAGGCTCTGGCGACCCGGTCCGTCGATGCGCAGTTCGATGCGCAACCCCTGATTACTCGCCATATGAACACCGTAGAGCCGGAGCTGCGGGCGCCATCCGTGGTTCGCCACAGTCGCGCCAAGGTCATCCACCGAGGCGGAAGGGCTCAGGCGGTGCGAGCGGCAGCCGTCCCTCGCCGCGAGGGGACCATCGCCCTCACCTGCGTCCCGTTCCCGGCGGAGGAGAGGACCTCGAGCGTCCCATCGAGGAGCTCGGTCCGCTCCCGCATGCCGCTGATCCCGAAGCCGTGCTCGCCGGCCTCCGGGTCGAAGCCGTCGCCGTCGTCCTCGACGGAGATCGTCAGCTCTCCGCGATGGTCGTTCTCGACGATCTCGATCGAGGCGTGGGTGGCACCCGCGTGCTTCATCGTGTTGGTCAGCGCCTCCTGGACGATCCGGTAGATGGCGGTCTCCAGCTCCCCGTCCAACCGTGCATCGGCGCGCCCTTCCTCGAAGGCGAGGTCAATACGGGTGCGAATTTCGAAGGTGGGAAGTTCGAGTCTGTCGACGAGGGATTCGACCGCGGCCTTCACCCCCAGCTGGTCGAGCGCCAGCGGGCGCAGGTCGGCGATCAGCGAGCGCAGCTTCTCGATTTCGGCCTCGACGTCGCCGATCGCCCGCTGGACCAGCTCCTGCGCGGCCGCCGGCTCGGCGCCTTCCATCGCCGCGAGGGACATCCGCAGACCGGCCAGGCCCTGCAGCGTCTCGTCGTGCAGTTCGCGCGCCCACCGGGCCCGTTCGGCTTCGCCGGCGGCGAGGCGGTCGCGGCGCCGCGCCGAGTCGAACAGACGCGCGGTCGCCACCGCGGTGGCGGCGCTGGCGGCGAAGGCCTCGAGCAGCTCCTCGTCCTCGACGCTGAAGCTCGGACCGTCGCTCTGGCGGTCGACGGCGACAAGGGCGCCGTAGACGCGTCCCCGTAGGGTCAGCGGGATGACGAGGCCGGCCTCGGCCGAGAGGCCGTGGCGGCCGAGGCCGAACTCCGCGTAGCGGGCGCGGTTGACCGAGGTCTCCAGGCGTTCGGGCCGCATGGAGCGCAGTGCCGCACCGGCGACGGAACTCCCCACGTCCACGTGGGTGCCGATCAGCCCCTCCGGAACCTCGCCCGCCGCCGCGGCGACAACCAACCTCTCGTTCTCCTTCAGCTCGATCGCCAGGGCCCGGGCCGAGACCAGCGCCCTTCCCCGCTTCGCCACCAGGTCGAGGATCACCTCGAGGTCGGTCTGGGCCGCCAGCGTCCGCGCGATCGTCACCGTCGCGTCGAGTGCCGCCACGTTCCGTTCCAGGTTCCGCCGGCTCTGCTCGGAGTGCGCATAGCGGCGGGCGTGGTCGATCGCGAGGCCCGCGAACTCGGCGAGGAGGACGACGGCTTCCTCGTCGGCCTCGGAGAATTCCTCGGCTCCTTCCTTGTCGGTCAAATAAAGGTTGCCGTAGGCCTCGCCGGCGACGAACACCGGCACGCCGAGGAAGGAGCGCATCGGCGGGTGGCCGCCCGGGAAGCCGTAGGCGTGGGGGTGGGCGCTGACGTCGGTCAGGCGCAGCGGCTCGGGGTTCCGGATCAGCTCCCCGAGCACCCCGTTGCCGGTCGGCAGCGGTCCGATCCGCCACTTCTCCTCCTCGCCCATGCCGGCCGTGAGGAACCTGGCGAGCCGGTAGCCCTCCTCGTCGAGAACTCCAAGCGCCGCATAGCGGGCACCGGTCAGGACGCGGGCGGAGTTGAGAGCGCGCTCGAGGACCTCCTCCAGGTCGAGCTCCGAGAGAACGTCGCGGGCGACCTGGAGGATCGCCCTGCTGGCCGGATCGACCACGATCAGTGCTCCAGCGGGCTCAGCAGCTTCGCCCCAAGGGCACTGGCCGCCCGGGAAGCGGGGCCTGGGAGGCTGCTGACCACGAGTCGCAGCTCGTAGCTGCAGGCAGGGCAGGGCCATGACTCTGTCGCCGTCGCGTCCTCGACCAGGAACCGCCGCAGGCAGTTCGGACAGTGGAGCAGGTCGATCCTGAGACTGGTGCCACGCATCCGCGGTTTTCCCCCGGGGACGGCGCGACGAGCCGGCGGAGGACCGAGTGGCCCGGCGGGTGCTCGTCACCTCAGACCAGTCCCTGCGCAGACCTCTCGGAAACGTTGGAACCGAGCGCAAAGATATCCCATCGTCCCCATCGAGCACACTTCGGAGACGCCTGAGCACTGGTTTTGTGACTCGAATTCCCGGGCATCGGTCTAACGATGGCGAGTGCGGGTGGACTGGCAGGAGGTGAGCTGAACTCCGCCGTGACGGGGGACTCCATGGAGCACCATCTGAGCGACGCGGATAGCATGCGCGGCCGATCCTGGTGTAGCGACGGGCTCGCGCCGGGGTTGACCGATGAACGATGGGTGCGGTTGGGCTTCCGAGGCGCAGCTCGACTCGTCGGGCGCGCTCTCGCGAGCGAACAACCTGGGGAATCCTGCCCATGTCCGATGCAGAGCCTCTGAGCGGCGGAGAGCTGAATGCCGCGGTCACCCGCGAGGTGATCCGAATCCAAAACGAGAGCCACGGCCGCGGGCCGAGGAAGGCCTTCTCGTTCCACAATGGCAACGTCCTGATCACCGTGCTCGAGGAGGTCCTCAGCCCGGCGGAGCGCAAGCTCGCGGGCAACGGCGAGAGCGACGCGGTCCTGCGGATGCGAGGGCTCTACCAGCGGAGCATGGGCGCCGAGCTCAGGAAGAGCATCGAAGCGGTCACCAACCGCAAGGTCGTCGCCTTTATGAGCGACAACCACCTCGATCCCGACATGGCGGTGGAGATCTTCATCCTCGACGAGCCGTTGACCTAGCCCGCGGTCCCGGACGCGGAGTCGTGCCCGCGAGGGGCTTCGGCTTTTCACGGATGGCGCCCCCGGCGGGGCGACCTAATTTCTTCGCATGCATCGGCGGCCGCCGAACATGCCTGATTACGAGGCCGCGTGCCGGGAATTCTCCTGGCAGCGGGCACGCGCGGAACTCGCCGGACTGCCCGGCGGCGGGCTGAACATCGCCTACGAGGCGGTCGACCGCCAGGCTCAGGGAGCTCTGGCGTCGGCGGTGGCGATGCGGTTCATCGGCCCGCAGGGCGAAATTCAGGAGCTGACTTACGCCGAGCTGAAGGACCGGACCGACCGCTTCGCCAACCTCCTGCGCGAGCTCGGCGTCGGCCGTGGAGAGCGGGTCTTCGCCCTCGCCGGCCGGATCCCCGAGCTTTACGTGGCGGCGCTGGGGACGCTGAAGCGCGGAGCCGTCTTCTCACCGCTCTTCTCGGCCTTTGGGCCGGAGCCGATCGAGCAGCGGCTGCGCCTTGGCGGCGCCCGCGCCCTGGTCACCACGCCCGCGCTTTTCCGCCGCAAGGTCGAGGGGCTGCGCGAGCGCCTGCCCGATCTCGAGCACGTGCTGCTGGTCGGCGAGCCCGACGAGGTGGCGGCGGTCGAAAGGGCCGGCGACCTGCGCCAGCTCCTCGCCGCCACCGGCCCCGAGGATGCCCTCTGCGCCACCGACGCCGGGGAGATGGCGCTCCTGCACTTCACCTCCGGCACCACCGGGATGCCGAAGGGCGCCGTCCACGTCCACGAAGCGGTGGTCGCCCACCGCGCGACCGGGCGCCTTGTCCTCGACCTTCATCCCGGCGACGTCTTCTGGTGCACCGCCGACCCCGGCTGGGTGACCGGGACCTCCTACGGAATCGTCGCCCCGCTGACGCTGGGTGCAACCTGCATCGTCGACGAAGGCGAGTTCGCCGCCGAGCGCTGGTACCGGATCCTGCAGGAGCAGCGGGTCGACGTCTGGTACAC
>CAMLHB010000162.1 GCA_946479725.1 uncultured Actinomycetes bacterium
TGTGGGGGTTTTTGGTTGTTTGTTTGGCGGTGTGGGGGGGGGTTTGGGGCTCCAACGTGACGCCCTGGTGGGGGGTGGTTTGTAGTTAGTGCGTGCGTTTTTTGTGGGTGTGGGGTTGGTGGGGGGGGGTAACCTCCCCAACAAACACCGTTTCCCCATTGGGGTAACTGGGTCTGGAGGAGGTACCCCCGCCCTCCCCCCAACGCTCCCGCGAAGCCTCATCAGCGATCTCAGCCACCTCCGCCCCGTAGTACCGCGGATGCGGAACGAAGTTCTGGAGGATGATCTCCTGCAGATGCTCATGCCTAGCATGGCTAGCAGCCAGCGCCTCGAGCGCTTCAACCCGCTCCTCAGCGGTCTCTCCGATCCCAATCAAGATCCCCGAGGTAAACGGAATCCTCAGCTCCCCAGCCGCTTCGATCGTCGCCAGCCGGGCCGCCGGATGCTTCGTAGGACTGCCGGCGTGAACCGTCTCCATCAGCCGCTCCGCAGTGCTCTCCAGCATCAGCCCCTGCGACGCCGTCACCTCGCGCAACCGCGCCAGGTCGCGCTTGTCCAGCACCCCGATGTTGGTGTGCGGCAGCATCCCCCGCTCGAGCGCCCGCTCGCAGGCCCAGACCACGTAGCTCGTGAAATCCTCGTGCCCCCACGCCTTCAGTCGCTCGGCGACTACCGGATTGACCTCAGGTCGCTCGCCGGTAAGGACCAGCAGCTCCTTCGTGTTACGACGAACGGCTTCGTCAAGGATCTCTTCGACTCGCTCAGGCGCATGGATGTGCGCCTGATGCGTGGCGAAGGCGCAGTACTTGCAGTAGCACTGGCAGGTCCGGCTCAGCGAAAGCGTGAAGTTGCGGGAGAAGGTGACCCGGCGCACGCGCCCAAGCTACTGCACCCGTCGCCCGGGGAAGCCCAAACGAAAAGCGCCGCCCGGGTGGGCGGCGCTTTCTGAAGCTGCTCCGGCTCTGGACCTAGGTGGCCGGTTTGTCGCTGGTGGGCGTCGCCCGTTTCGGAACCGGCGGCCGCACGTGCTCCGGCGGTTCGGTCGGCGGCAGTCCGCCCGGCTCGAGGACGAAGCGGTAGACCGCTGCCGCCAGCAGGGAGCCGACGATCGGGCCGGCGAGATAGGGCCAGACGCCGCCCCAGGTGCCGCTGACCAGGGCGGGGCCGAACCAGCGGGCCGGGTTGAAGCCGGCGCCGGTCAGCGGGCCGCCAACCATGACGATGAAGCCCAGGGTGGTGCCGATCGCCAGCGGCGCCCACTCCTTGAAGCTCTTCTCCGAGTAGACGGCGGTGAGGATGACGAGGACGAGGACGAAGGCCCCGATCGCCTCGATGATCGAGCCCCGGAAGTTGCTGCCGAGAATGCCAGAGACTTCGAGCGCTCCCCAGTTGCCGGCCCGTCCCTCGTCGAGCAGCAGGCCCTTGGTCAGCAGGGCGCCGAGGACGCCGCCGGAAAGCTGGGCCAGCATGTAGATGACGCCGTCGAGCGGCTTGATCCTGCGGATCACGATCGCCGCCAACGTCACGACGGGGTTGAAGTGCCCACCGCTGACGACCCCGAACATGACGATCAGGCCGAACAGCAGGAAAGCGTGGACGAGGCCGACGACCGCGAAATCGGACCCGAACTGGGCCTGGCCTCCGGTCGACACGTACAGGACGACGACACTCGTGATGAAGAAGACCAGCAGCAACGTGCCGATCAACTCAGCCAAATATGCGGCTAGACCTCTCTCCTGCACTATTTCCTCCTCGAATTCCCGTAGTCAGGTAAGCGGCGGCAGTCTACTCACATTCGCTGGATGGAATAGGTTTCCCGCCGCATGAGAAGGTCTGTCGCGCTGCTGGCGACCGTCCTCGCACTCGCCGGTCTCGCCGGCTGCGGCGGGGACGGTGCAGAACCGGGCGCGCCGAAAGGCGCGACGCTCGTGCTCGATTTCGTGCCCAACGCCGTCCACAGCGGCATCTACGCCGCCACCGCCAACGGCTACTACCGCGAACACGGGGTCGACCTCGAAGTGCGGGCCCCGGGCGAATCGACCGACGCCCCGAAGCTGCTCGGCGCCGGCAAGGTCGACTTCGCGATCCTCGACATCCACGACCTCGGGATCGCCCGCGAGCGCGGGATCGACCTGGTCGGGGTGATGCCGATCGTGCAGCGCCCGCTGGCGGCGGTGATCGCCCGCGCCGATGGACCCGTCGGCCGCCCGCGCCTGATGGAGGGACACCGGGTAGGCGTCACCGGCCTCCCCTCCGACGAAGCGGTGGTCGACTCCGAGGTCGAAGCCGACGGCGGCGACCCGGAAAAGGTCGACGAGGTGACGATCGGCTTCAACGCGGTCGCCTCGCTGGCCGCCGGCAAGGTCGACGCGGCGACCGGATTCTGGAACGCCGAGGGGCTGGCGCTGCGCGAACAGGGCGTCCCCGTTCGCGTCTTCAAAGTCGACGAGTTCGGCGCTCCCCCCTACCCCGAGCTGGTCCTCACCACCTCGCGGAAGACGCTCGAAGCCGACCCGGAGCTGGTCGAAGCGGTCGTCGACGCCACCCGCGAGGGCTACGAAGTTGCCGAGGAACACCCGCGGATCGCCCTCGACGACCTCCTCACCACCAACCCCCAGCTCGACCGGGCCGAACAGAAGGCCCAGCTGCGGGCGCTGCTGCCGGTCCTCCACCCGGAGCCGTTCGACGACGCGGTCCTGCGGGAGTGGGCCGGCTGGGACCACCGGCACGGCCTGCTGGAAAAGCCGCTAGACGTCGAGCAGGCGTTCGACCAGGGCGGGTAGTTCCCGCGCCATCCGCGAGCGCGGCACCGCCAGGTCGACCCCGGCGGCCTCGGCCGCCTCCCTGGTCTCGACGTCGACGTGGGAGTAGTAGCCGAGCACCGGCATCCCCAGCCCGACCAGCGCCTCGGGGTTCTCGACGTCGAGGTCGGCGACGATCAGGTCGACGCCTTCCCAGCTGCCCTCCTCGAGCGAGGGCGAGGCGACCACCTCGTGCCCGGCGGCGGTCAGGGTCTCGCTGACCCTGCTGCCGAGCATCAGGTCGGTGGCGATGCTGAGGACCCGCGCCACTAGATGGCCATCTAAAGCGAGCGGCGCTGGCGGAACTCTTCGCGCACGCTCTCCGGCCGGCCCCACATCTGCACGACCTCGGAGCGGCCCTCGCGGACCTCGGCGATCCGCAGCTCGCCGGCGGCCCCTTCGGAATCCAACTTCCCCAGCACCCCGAGGACGGTCTCCGGCGCCGCCGCGTGGCCGAAGCTCTGGGCGATCAGCAGCCGCCAGTGCCAGCCTTCCTCACGTGGATGCTGGTAGACCTGCGCGTTGACCTGACTCATCCACACGGCGCTGTCCACGTAGTGGGCTTCGTCCTCGATCCGGACGTCGACCTCGAGGTCGGTCCAGTCCGGCGGCAGGGTGGCGAGTATCTGCTGGAAGTCGGTGGCCAGGCCCATCGAAGGGAAGCCTAGCTGGCCGCTAGCCGAAGAAGACCTGGTAGAGCAGGAAGGCGTTGAGGGCGATGATCAGCGAGGCGAGGACGCCGGCCAGGGCGCTCAGCCAGCGCGGGTTGACGAGGTCCCCCATCACTTCGCGATCGGCGGCGATCAGCAGCAGCGGCACCAAGGCAAAGGGGATGCCGAAGGAGAGGACGACCTGGCTGCCGACCAGGGCGTCGGTCGGGTCGAGGCCGATCGCGAGGACGATCAGCGCCGGCGCCAGGGTCAGCGCCCGGCGGGCGAAGAGGGGAATGCGGCGGCGGATGAACCCCTGCATCACCACCTGCCCGGCCATCGTCCCGACCGAGGAGGAGGCGAAGCCGGAGGCGAGCAGGGCGATGCCGAAGATCGTCGCCGCCCGCTCGGAGGCGATCTGCTTCAGCCCCTCGTAGGCCCCGTCGATCGTCTCGACGCCGGTCAGGCCGCTGCTGTGGAAGAGGGCGGCGGCGACGATCATCATCGCGAGGTTGACCAGCCCCGCCAGCGAGAGGGCGATGACGACGTCGACTTTCTCGAAGCCGAGGATCTTCTTGCGCTCAGCGGAATTGCGGCCGACGATCCGCTTCTGGGTCAGCGCCGAGTGCAGGTAGATGACGTGGGGCATCACCGTGGCGCCGATGATCCCGGTGGCGAGGAGGAGGCTCCCGGTGCCGGCGAATCCGGGCAGAACCAGGTGCTTGGCGACTTCGCCGCCGTCGGGGCTGGCGTCGAAGAGCTCGAAGGCGAAGGAGGCGACGACGACGCCGACGAGGACGGTGATCCCCGCCTCGAGCCGGCGGAAGCCGCGTTGCTGCAGGGAGAGCAGGGCGAAGGCGCCGGCGCCGGCGATCAGGCCGGCCGGGAACAGCGGGATCCCGAAGAGGAGGTTGAGGCCGAGGGCGGCGCCGACCACCTCGGCGATGTCGCAGGCCATCGCCACCACCTCGGCCTGCAGCCAGAGGCCGATCGAGGTGCGCCGCGAGAAGCGCTCGCGGCAGAGCTCGGCGAGGTTCTTCCCGGTCGCGATCCCCAGCTTCGCCGACTGGGTCTGGACCAGCATCGCGATCAGGTTGGCCGAGAGGACGACCCAGAGCAGCAGGTAGCCGAACTTGGCGCCGCCGGAGATGTTGGTGGCGAAGTTGCCGGGGTCGATGTAGGCGACGGCGGCGACGAAGGCGGGTCCGAGGAAGGGCCAGAAGCGGCGGAGGCCGCGGCTGTGGCCGTCGAGCGAGTGGCGGGCGGCGCGGGCGACCGCGGCCTCGCCGGGGAGGACGTCCTCGACACCCGCCTCGTGGCGCTCGACCTTCTCGATCAGGCCCTGCCCCGGCGGCGGCGCGCTCACCGCGCCCCCCAGGTCGGCGGCGCCAGGTCGGGGCCGGGGATCGGCGTCCCGTGGGGGTCGTGGCGCGGTTCGCCGAGCTTGGCGGCGATCAGCTGCTCCAGCTCCTCGGAGATGTAGTGCTCGAGCACCTCCGCCTCCTCATGGACCCGGTCCTCCGGCATCCCCAGCGCCTCGGAAAGGTAGGCCTCGATCAGGCGGTGGTGGCGGATCACCTCCAGGGCCACCCTCTCCCCCGCGGGGGTCAGGCTGACGCCCTTGTAGGGCAGGTAGTTGACGAGCCCGAGCCCGGCGAGCTTCTTCAGCATCGAGGTCGCCGTCGCCGGCGTCACCTCCAGCCGCTCCGCCACCTCGCCGTTCAGGACCAGCCCGTCGCGCTCCTGCGAGATCGCGTAGATCGTCTTCGCGTAGTCCTCTATCGCCTGTGAGTTAGACACGTCTAAAAGAGTTTGACACGTCTAAAAGACGGATGCGCTGTGGGGCGGGTGGGTGACCCCCTCTGGGCACATCTCGCTACTGGCTCGATGTTGAGGGCCCCGAGGGGGTCACCCACCCGCCCATGCGATCGGCTTCTTAGACT
>CAMLHB010000163.1 GCA_946479725.1 uncultured Actinomycetes bacterium
CCGACGTCTGCGAGATCTACACCGACGTCGCCGGCGTCTTCACCGCCGACCCGCGGATCGTCGCCGACGCCCGGAAGCTCGACCGCGTCTCCTTCGAGGAGATGCTGGAGATGTCGGCCTCCGGCGCCGGGGTGCTGCAGCTGCGCTCGGTCGAGTACGCCCGCAACCACGGGGTGCGGATCCACTGCCGCAGCAGCTTCGAGGACGGTCCCGGTACCCTCGTCGTCGCAGAGGAAGAGACGATGGAGAACCCTTTCGTAACCGCAGTCACGCATTCCGACTCCGAGGCCCGGGTCACCCTGCACGGACTTCGCGACGAGCCGGGCGTCGCCGGCCGCATCTTCGGAGCCCTCGCCGACGCCAACGTCAACGTCGACGTGATCATCCAGAACGAGCCGGTGGGCGACGACAAGCTCGCCGACCTCTCCTTCACCGTCGACCGCGCCGACCTGATGACCGCGAAGGACACGATCGCCTCCCTCGGCGACGTCTCGCTCGAGGTCCTCACCGACGAGCAGATCGGCAAGGTCTCGATCGTCGGCGCCGGCATGCGCTCGCACCCCGGCGTCGCCGCCAAGGTCTTCCAGGTCCTCGGCGAGGAGCGGATCAACATCGAGATGATCTCCACCTCGCCGATCAAGATCTCGTGCGTCATCGCCGCCGACCGCGTCGCCGACGCGGTCAACGTCCTCCACCAGGCCTTCGAGCTCGGCGAAGACGCGATCAAGCCCGAAGACCCGACCGGCCCCGGTCACCGGCCGACGGTCGCCGGCTGATTTCGCGAAGGCGGCGATGAGCGACGGCTACAAGGTCGGTGTGTTGGGCGCGACCGGGGCGGTCGGCTCGACGATCCTCGACGTGCTCGCCGAACGGCGGTTCCCGAGCGCCGAGGTGATCCCCTTCGCCTCCGAGCGCTCGGCCGGGAAGAAGATCGAGTGGGAGGGGGGCGAACTCGAGGTGCGGCCGCTGAACGAGGAGACGATCCAGGGCCTCGACGTGATCCTCTCCTCGGCCGGCGGTTCGGTCAGCTCCGAGTGGGCGCCGCGCTTCGTCGAGGCCGGCGCCGTGGTCGTCGACAACACCAGCTACTGGCGCATGCACGAGGACGTGCCGCTGGTGGTCGCCGGGGTCAATCCCGACGCCGCCGCCGGCCATAAGGGCATCGTCGCCAATCCCAACTGCACGACGATGGTGATGATGATGGCGCTGGCGCCGATCCACCGCGCCGTCGGCCTTGAGCGCCTGGTCGTCTCCACCTACCAGGCGGTCTCCGGCACCGGGCAGCGGGCGATCGAAGAGCTGCGCGACCAGTCCCACGCCGTCCTCCACGGCCAGGAGCCTCCGGCGCCGCAGATCTACCCGCACCAGATCGCCTTCAACGTCCTGCCCCAGGTCGAGGTCTTCAAGGACGGCGACGACTACACGACCGAGGAGCGCAAGGTGATGGCGGAGACGCGCAAGATCCTCGGCTTCGGCGAGGAGGTCGGGATCTCGGTCACCTGCGCCCGGGTGCCGGTGATCGCCGGCCACTCCGAGTCGGTCAACGTCCGCACCCGCGAGGACCTCTCGCCCGAGGAATGCCGCGAGCTGCTCGCCGAGGCGACCGGGGTCCAGGTGATCGACGACCCCGGCAACGGCGGCTACCCGACCGCGCTCGACGCCGCCGGCGACGACGACGTCTTCGTCGGCCGCATCCGCCGCGACCCCAGCCAGGAGCGCACCCTCAACCTCTGGATCGTCGGCGACAACCTCCGCAAGGGCGCCGCCACCAACGCCGTCCAGGTGGCGGAGCTGCTGGCCGAACGCGGCCTCCTCGGCAAAAATTAGGGGAGAATTCCCCACAACGTGGGAAAATTTTACCCACGTCGTGGTAAATTTTCGCCATGTTTCGGAGGTCCCTGGAGGGCTCGGTCCGAGCCGCCTTGGCCGATACGCCGGTGACGATGCTGATCGGCGCCCGGCAGAGCGGCAAGAGCACGTTGGTCCGCGCTCTAGTGGGAGATAGCGGCGCGTATCTGAGTCTCGACGATGCAGCTGTCCACGCCCTCGCGCGCAACGATCCCCTGGCCTTCATCAACAGCCGCGAAGGCACCATGGTCATCGACGAGGTGCAGCGGGTTCCAGAGCTCTTCATGCAGATGAAGCTCTCAGTCGATCGCGATCGGAGGCCCGGTCGATTTCTGGTCGCCGGCTCGGCAAACCCCCTTTTCGGGCCGGAGGCGGCAGAGGCACTGGCCGGCCGAATGGAGGTGCTCAAGCTTTGGCCGCTATCGGCTGCGGAGATCGAGGGCCACCCCGACATCGCCTTGGTGCGATCGCTGCTCGACGAGAACGTTTCCCCCCCTGATGCCTCATCCGTCAGTCGGGAGGAGCTAGCGGCTCGGGTCCTCCGCGGGGGGTTTCCGGAGGCCGTTGAGCGAGAGGATCCAGACCGACGTGCCAGCTGGTTCTCCAACTACATCACCACCATCCTGGAGCGAGAGGTGAGAGCGCTTGTAGACATCGCGCGTCTCGAGCAGCTGCCGGCCATCCTCACCTACGTTGCCCTGCGATCGCGGGGGGCTTTGAACAGGAGCGCTCTCGGCCAAGATCTGTCCATTCCGAGCAGCTCGATAGACCGCTACCTCACCCTGCTGGAGCGGGTGTTCCTGATCCGGCGACTTCCCGCCTGGCACAACCGCCACGCTCCTCGCCTGGTCAAATCACCCAAGCTCCTGCTCTGCGACTCCGGCCTCTTCTGCTACTTGCTGCAACTCGAAGGGGACCGATTGCTTTCCGATCCCACTTCATTTGGATTGGCTCTCGAGGCATTCGTTGGGATGGAGCTGGCGAAGGCCGCGGATGTCGACGCCCGCGGCGCGAGGCTCATGCACTACAGGACTTTCAAGGGTGCTGAGGTCGACTTTGTCCTCGAGGGCCGCGATGGCCGAGTGGCCGCAATCGAGGTGAAGTCCTCAGGCACCCTCGACGCTGCCGATTTCCGCCGCTTCAACCGCCTGCGGGAGGTGCTTGGCGACCGCTTTGTCCGCGGCGTCGTTTTCTATACCGGCGAGCATGTGCTGCCGTTTGGAGATCGTCTCCAGGCCTGGCCCATCTCCCTCCTCTGGGAGGCCTCGTGAACATCGCCTTCGCTGAGGCGCTGCTGCTATTCGGGGGCCTCCTCGCCGTCGTCGCCGCGCTCTCGGGGGTGATGAAGGGGACCGTCCTCTCGGCCTCGGTCCTCTCGGTTGTGCTCGGCTTCGCGCTGGCGCTCGCCGGGGTAGTCCACGTTGATGCGACCGACGCGGGGGTCGTCGAGCTGGTCGAGCTGGCGCTGATCCTCACCCTCTTCAGCGACGGGATGTTCGTCGAGCGGGAGCTGCTGCGCAGCCACTGGGGGCCGACGGCGCGGGCGCTGGTGATAGCGATGCCGATCACGATGGGGCTGCTGGCGCTGGCGGCGAAGGCGCTCTTCCCCGACCTCAGCTGGGCCGAGGCGTTCCTGCTGGCGGCGGTGCTCTCGCCGACCGACCCGGTCGTCACCTCCGCCGTCGTCACCTCGCGCCTGGTCCCGAGCAAGGTCCGCCACACGCTCAACCTCGAGTCCGGTCTCAACGACGGGCTGGCGCTGCCGTTCGTCCTCTTCTTCCTCGTCCTCGCCTCGCCGGGAGGAGACGCCGGGGCCGAAGCGCTGAAGCTGGTCGGTGAGGCCGCGGTCGGGGCGGCGATCGGGGTGGCGCTGGGGATGGGGGCGGGACGACTGCACCACGTCCTCCCCGGCGGCGGCATCACCGCCCGCTACGAGGGGATCTACGCCGTCGGCTTCGCCCTCCTCGCCTTCGGCCTCGCCGAAGAGACGATCGGCAACGGCCTGATCGCCGCCTTCGTCTGCGGGATCGCGATGGGGGCCAGCGAGCGCGAAGTCCCGCAGGGGTTCGTCGAGTTCGCCGAGAACGCCAGCGCCATCCTCCAGGTCCTCACCTTCTTCGTCTTCGGCGGCCTCATCTACGCCACCGGCTTCCACCACAGCGTGCCGCCGCTGGTCCTCTTCGTCGCCTTCGCTCTCCTCGTCGCCCGCCCGGTCGCGGTGATGCTCTCCTTCCTGCGCACCGGCATTCCGCAGTCGGAGAAGCTGTTCATGGCCTGGTTCGGTCCCAAGGGTGTCGCCTCGATGCTCTTCGCCCTCTTCGTCCTCAAGTCCGACGTCGGCAACAACGCCTTGATCTTCGACACCGCGGCGATCGCGATCATCGCCTCGATAATCGCCCATGGCCTGACCGACACGATCGGCGCCCGGTGGCTGGCACGACGGGTCGGGCTGACGAAGTGGCGCAACAATTTTTAGTTTTTGCGCACCATTCGTCACAGCCAAAACGTTACGCTATGCTCATGGCGGTGATGATGCCGAGGGAAAAGTGGACGGAGGACCGGCTAGACGAGAACTTCGCGCGCCTCGACGCCGACATCCGAGAACTTCGCGCCGAGATCAAGGATCTGAGAACCGAGATGAACGCGCGCTTCGACGCGATTAACGCCCGCTTCGACGCTCAGAATCGAAACATGATGGCCGGTTTCCTGATGGTGATCCTCACCATCATCGGCAGCAACGCCTTTTAACCCGGTCTACGCAGCGACAGCGGAAAGGCGCTCTTCGACCCAGCGGGTAGAGGCGATGTGCTTGGCCATCCCCAGCTCCTTCGGCTCGGCGCCGAGGGCGAGGCCGACCAGCTGCGGCAGGTGGAGGATGGCGAGGCCGAGGTCGCGGTTGACCACCTTGGCCGCTTCCGGCTGCTGCATGTCGAGGTTGAGGTGGCACAGCGGGCAGGGGGTGACGAGGCAGTCGGCGCCGGCGTCGATCGCGTCGCCGACGTGGGTGCCGGCCTGCCGCAGCGAGGTGTCGCGGTTCATCGTCACCACCGGGAAGCCGCAGCATTTGCGCGCTCCGTCGTACTCGACGACGGTGCCGCCGAGGGCCTCGATCACCTTCTCGAGGTAGATGTCGCGGTCGGGGTGCTCGCCGTAGCCGAGCCGTTCCTTCGGCCGCACGATGTAGCAGCCGTAGAAGGGCCCGACGCGGAGGCCGCTGAGCGGGCGCACGACCTGCTCCTTGAGGCGGTCGAGCCCGTAGTCCTCGACCAGCAGCCAGAGGAAGTTCTTGTTGGTGAAGCCGCCCTTGTCCTTCTCGTAGGAGAGGCCCTGGCCCGAGAGCACCTCGTTTATGTGGGCGCGGTACGCAGAATCCGCGTCAAGTCTCTGTTGACACTCTGATTGCGCGCCCTGGCAGGTCGAGCAGATGTTCATCATCGAGAGCCCGGTTTGCTGGGCGAGCGCGAAGGTACGGGCGTTGAGCGTGTCGGCCAGCTCCTGGTTGTGCTCGGCGATGACGCCGGCGCCGCAGCAGTTGGCGCGGTCGA
>CAMLHB010000164.1 GCA_946479725.1 uncultured Actinomycetes bacterium
CCCATCAGCAGCCGCTGCATCGGCTGCCCCGAGTCGAGGTCGGTCTCGATCTCGTCGAAGGCCTTGAGCTGGTCGCCGGTGGGCTCGAAGGGGAGCGAGTCGAGCCAGCGGGCGACGAGGTCGCCGGGCTTGCCGAAGCGGGGTGCCGGGCGGGCGGTTCGGTGGGTGCGCTTGCGGGTGGCGAGGAGGGCCTGGTGGAGGAAGAGCTCTTCGAAGCGGAGGCGGGTGCGGGCTTCCTCGAGGTCTTTCTCTCCTCTTGGGAAGTGGATGGTCTTGAGGGTGTCTCCGATGGCGGCCAGGTGGCGGCGGGTGCGGAGGGTTGAGGGGAGGCCCTCTATGGCGTTCGAGGAGAGTTCGATTGCCTGTTTGGCCCAGTCGCGGATCTGTGAAGGACGAAGCGACTCGGGGGACGAGTGCCTAGGGACAAGGGTTTCGGGCTGCGGGTCCTGTCGAGGGCTGTTCGGGGACCCCTGCGCTGGATGCTCGGGGTCCCCGGCGCCCTCGCCACCCGCAGAAGCTGAGTCGGTCATCAACTCCCATTCGTTCACTGCGTAGCCTCGGGCGGAGCGTTTGCCCGTGAGGAGGAGCTGGGTTCCGGGGGTCAGCTTTGAAGCTATCCACGGCTGGTTGAACCAGGTCGCTCTTACGTGGTCGGTGGCGTCTCCGACTTTGACGCTGACCATGCCGAGGCGGCCTCGGCGGAAGGGGCGGGGCTGGGGTCCCAGGACCTCGACTTGGACGGTTGCGGTCTCGCCGGGGGTGACGTCAGCTAGCTGTCTGATCCGCAGGTCCCTGTGGCGCCTTGGGATGTGGAAGAGGAGGTCGCCGACGGTGCGGAGGCCGGCGGCGGCTGCGGCTTCGGCGGTCTTCGGGCCGACGCCCTTGAGGGCGCCGAGGCCCTGGGAGAGGACGCTGGGGCGGGGCCAGTGGACCGGGGCGTCGAGCAGCTCGGCGCGGCCCAGCTCGCGTTCGCCGGCGAAGGACCGCACTACTGGGCGGCCAGCAGCCACCACCAGCTCGGCTGTCCCCCCTCGTGGGTCTCGACCTCGACCCCGTCGGGCAGGTGGGTGTCGAGCTCGCCGAGCGGGATTGGGGCGCCCTCGCCGGCGATCAGGGTGACGATCTCGGCCTCGGCGGCGAGCTGCTCGAGGGTCTGGGTCAGGGTCGAGCCGGCGCCGCCCCAGGCGACGATCTCGCCGGCGACGAAGCCGACCGCGTCGCCCTTCCTGAACCGCCCCTGGGCGTCGTCGCGGGCCGCCGGGGCGACGCCGCCGGTGGCGACCTCGGCCAGCGCCTCCCCCAGCCGTTCGGCATTCTCGTCCAGCGTCGCCTCGGGGTCGAGCTCGACCAGCGCCAGCAGGCTCGCCTGCTGCGAGGTCGCCGCCACCACCCGCGCCGGCTTGTCGGAGAGCTCGCAGGCGCGCTCGGCGGCCATCACCACGTTGGAGGAGCTGGGCAGGACGAGGACCTCCTCGGCGGCGACGCTGTGGATGCCGGCGAGCAGCTCGTAGGTGGAGGGGTTGAGGGTCTCGCCGCCGGGGACGACGTGGGCGCCGAGCTCGCCGAAGAGGCGCTGCAGTCCGTCCCCGGCGGCGACCGCGACGACGCCGGTGCGGCCGCTGAGGCGGGCGTCGCGCTCGGCCATCTGCTCGCGCATGTCGGCGACGTCGAGGTTGGTCACCTCGCCGACCCCGTCGAAGACAGCGACCGCGGCCTCGGGCTCGTCGGTGTGGACGTGGACCTTGAGGGTGACGTCGTCGCCGACGACGAGGACGGAGTCGCCGAGGCCCTCCAGGCGCGGCAGGAACCGGCGGTTCTGCAGGCCCTTGCCGGAGACGATGAAGTTGGTGCAGTAGCGGAAGCGGCTGTCCTCGTGGTGGGGCAGGCTGCGGCGCGGCGGCTCGTGGTGCTGGATCTCGGGGACCTCGGCGCCGTCGCCGCGGAGGCCGGCGACGACCCCGGCGAGGATGAGGACGAGGCCGTGGCCGCCGGCGTCGACGACGCCGGACTCGCGCAGGACCTCGAGCTGCTCCGGGGTCTTGGCGACGGCCCGCTCGCCGTCGGCGATCGCCCGCTCCAAGACCTCGGCCAGCACCGCGTCCTGCTCCTCTTCGGAGACGTCGCGGCCGAGCCGCTGCTTCTCCTGGTCGAGGTGGGCGAGCTGGCGGGAGAGCGAGTGGGCCATCTCGCGGAAGACGGTCAGCATCGTCCCCTCGGCCGGGTCCCGGACCGAGTCGTAGGCGGCGTCGGCGGCGCTGGCGAAAGCGGCGGCGACCAGGGTCGGGTCGATCAGCTCACCGGGCCGGGAGGCGAGCTCCTCGGCGGCGCCGCGGACGATCTGGCTGAGGATGACGCCGGAGTTCCCCCGCGCCCCCATCAGCGCCGCCCGCGCCAGCGCCTGGACCAGCTCGGTGCGGCCGACCTCGTCGACTTCCTGGCCGTCGAGCCGGTCCAGCTCCTCCATCACCGCGCGCATCGTCATCGCCATGTTGTCGCCGGTGTCGCCGTCGGCGACCGGGAAGACGTTGAGGTCGTTGACCTCCTGGCGGCGGGCCTCGAGAGAGGCGTATGCAGAGCTGACTACCCGGCGGAAGCGGGCGATCTGGGGTTCGGGCATCCACCGAGAATCTAGTCCCCGGCCGCGACGGGAGGACGTTCAGGCGCGATTGCCGGTGCCATTGGTACGTTGCCCGCTCCAATGCGTCGCTTCGCCACCTGGATCACCGGTCACCGCGCTGCCGTCATCGCCGCCTGGATCGTCACCCTCGTCGTGATGGGGATCCTCGCCGGCTCGGCGGGCTCCGACTTCAGCGAAGAATTCAGCCTCCCCAGCTCCGATTCCAAGGACGCTCTCGACCTGCTCGAAAACCGCTTCCCCGCGCAGGCGGGGGACACGGTGCAGATCGTCTACAAGGCGGAATCGGGGGTCGAGGCGCCGGCGGTCAAACAGGCGATGGGACCGGTCTTCCAAAAGGTCGAAGCCCTCCCCCACGTCAGCGAAGTCGCCAGCCCCTATGAAGAGGGCGGCGCCGGAGCGGTCAGCGACGACGGCAAGATCGCCTACGCGACCGCTCAGTTCAACGTCACCACCGACAAGCTGAACGACGGCGAAGTGAAGAAGATCATGGACACGGCGCAGGCCGCCGGCGCCGACGGGCTCCAGGTCGAGGTCGGCGGCAGCCCCGCCGAGGAAGTCCGGGGCGAAGAAGAAGAAGGCGGCTCGGAGATCATCGGCGTGCTCGCCGCCGTCGTCATCTTGCTGATCAGCTTCGGCTCGGTGGTCGCGATGGGCCTGCCGATCCTGACCGCGCTGTTCGCGCTCGGCGTCGGAATCTGCGTCATCACCCTCTTCACCCACGTCTTCAACACCGCCGAGTTCGCGCCGCAGCTGGCGTTCATGATCGGGCTCGGCGTCGGCGTCGACTACGCGCTCTTCATCCTCACCCGCTTCCGCAACGGGCTTGACGAGGGGCTTGACAAGCGCGCGGCGGCGATCGCCGCCGTCGACACCGCCGGCCGGGCCGTGCTGTTCGCGGGGATCACGGTGATGATCTCGCTGATGGGGATGATGCTGCTCGGCCTTCCCTTCCTCTACGGGGTCGCGACGGCGGCGGCGATCGCGGTCCTCTTCACGATGATCGCGGCGCTGACGCTGCTGCCCGCCCTGCTGGCGATCGCCGGCAACTGGGTCAACCGGATCCGCCTGCCGTTCTTCGGCAGGGGCGCCCGCAGCATCGACGAGGGTGGCTGGTGGTTCCGCTGGAGCCAGCGAATCCAGCAGCGGCCGTGGCTGGCGGCGCTGCTCTCCGGGGCGCTACTGATCGCCCTCTGCATCCCCACCCTCTCGCTGCGACTCGGCAGCAACGACGCCGGCACCGACCCGGCGGGGACGACCACGCGCGAAGCCTACGACCTGCTCGCCGAAGGCTTCGGCCCCGGCTTCAACGGCCCCTTCGTGATCGCCGCCGAACTCCCCGAAAAGGGGAACGACGAACCTCTGCAGCAGCTGCGGACCGAGCTGAAGGGCGAAGAAGGCGTCGAGGCCGTCACCGACGTCAGCCTCAACCCGGACAAGACCGTCGGGGTCTTCCAGCTCTACCCGACGACCTCGCCGCAGAGCGCCGACACCACCGACCTGCTCGACCGCATCCGCAACAACACGATCCCGCCGGTCGAGGAAGCGACCGGGGCGCAGATCCACGTCGGCGGCATCAACGCGATCTTCGAGGACTTCGGCAACGCGATCGCCGGCAAGCTGCCGCTCTTCATCGGCGTCGTCGTCCTGCTCTCGGCGCTGCTGCTGATGATCGTCTTCCGCTCGCTGCTGGTGCCGCTGAAGGCGGTGCTGATGAACCTACTCTCGATCGGCGCCGCCTTCGGACTGATCGTCGCCGTCTTCCAGTGGGGCTGGGGCGCCAGCATCATCGGCGTCGACAGCACCGGCCCGATCATCTCCTTCTTCCCGATCTTCCTCTTCTCGATCGTCTTCGGGCTCTCGATGGACTACGAGGTCTTCCTGATGTCGCGGATCCACGAGGAGTGGGAGCACCGCAAGGACGCCAGCCTCGCTGTAACCCGCGGCCTCGCCCTCACCGGCCGCGTGATCACCGCCGCCGCGGCGATCATGGTCGCCGTCTTCGCCTCCTTCATGCTGGGCGAAGACCGGATCATCAAGCTCTTCGGCCTCGGCCTGGCCTCGGCGGTCTTCATCGACGCCGTGATCATCCGCTCGGTCCTCGTCCCGGCGATCATGCAGCTGCTCGGCAAGCGCGCCTGGTGGTTCCCCAGCTCGCTCGACCGCATCCTCCCCCGCCTCCACGTCGAGCCCGACGAGGGCGACCCCTCGCCGACCGGCGAGCATCCGGTGGTCGCGGCGGCTGAGTCGGACGGCTAGCGGCTTCCCCGCTCCAGCTCGCGTTCCACATCAGCCATCACCCGCTCGGGTTCGTCTTCGAGTTGAAGTTCGTCGAAGCGGAGGACGCTGTAGCCGGCATCCCGGAGAGCGAGATCGCGCTCATGGTCCGCGTGGAAGGCGACCGAGCCGCGGTGGTAGGTGAAGGAGTCGACTTCGACTACGAGGCGCTGGGCACGCCAGAGGAAGTCGACTTCGTAGCGGCCGAGCTTTTGGTTGACCTCGGGAGGCGGGATGCGGTCGCGGTGAGGGGCGATGAGCGCGAGGAAGAGGGACTCCAGGTCGGAGCGGGTGCGGTCGGTTTCGATGCCTTCGAGGTAGTGGCCCTTGAGCTCGGCCTGGCGCGTGGCGCGGCGAGTGAGGTGCGGTGGGAGGAGGTTGGTGGCGCGGAGATCTTCGATCGTCCTAGGGACGGTGGTGACGGGGATGTTTTGGCGGTGGGTGGTGAGCCGTCTCCCTCGCCCTCCTTCT
>CAMLHB010000165.1 GCA_946479725.1 uncultured Actinomycetes bacterium
AGGTCGGCGAGCAGTGAGGCCGCGCCGTCGCCGAGCGCACAGGCCCGGGCCTCGGCCGGGGTCATCTCGGCGTTGCAGCGCCCGCTCCCGAGCCGGTGCTCCTGACGCTCTCGGGCCGCGCAGACCCGCTCCCGCACCGCCGCCGAGGGCTCGCCCGGGGCGCCGCCGATCTCCGCCGCGCTCGGCTGCCGCACCGCGGCGAGGATGTCGATCCGGTCGGCGAGGGCTCCACTCAGCTTGCCCTGGTAGCGCTGGACCTCGTACGGCGAGCAGGTGCAATCCGGATCGGCTTCGCCGCGTCCGCAGGGGCAGGGGTTGGCGGCGGCCACGAGCATGAACCGGCAGGGCAGCAGACGCTGGCCTCCGACCCGGGCGATCGCCACCTCACCGGTCTCCAGCGGCGCCCGCAGCGCCTCCAGGGCATCGCGCCTGAACTCGCAGAGCTCGTCGAGGAAGAGGACGCCCCGGTGGGCCAGCGTCACCTCACCCGCCCGGGGCGGGCTGCCGCCGCCGACGAGGCCGGCGGCGCTGACCGTGTGATGCGGCGCCCGGAACGGCCGGCCGCCTGGCAGCGTGTCGAGCCTGCCACAGGCGCTGGCGATCCGTGCCACCTCCAGCGCATCGCCGACGGCAAGCGGCGCCAGGATCGACGGCAGCCGGCTTGCGGCGAGCGACTTACCCGCGCCCGGCGGTCCCACCATCAGCAGGCTGTGGCCGCCGGCCGCCGCCACCTCGAGCGCGTGCCGCAGGTGCGGTTGTCCGCGCAGATCCGCCAGATCAGGGGCGCCTGGAGGAGATTCGAGCCGGAGCGGCAGCGGCTCCGGCGAAGTCGGCTCCCACTCGCCCGCGACCAGCGCCTGAAGCTGGCCCAGCGCCTCGACCGGCACCACTTCGATACCGGCCGCCAATGCGGCCTCGGCTCCGTTCTCCGCCGGCAGGACGATCGCCTCCGCCCCACTCTCCCGCGCCGCCTCGGCCATCGCCAGCGCCCCCTGTACCGGCCGCGTGACTCCGTCCAGGGCCAGCTCGCCTGCCAACGCCACCCGCGCCAGCCGCTCCCACTCCAACTGACCGGATGCGCTCAAGAGAGCCGCGGCGATCGCCAGGTCCATGCCCGGCCCCGCCTTGCGCAGGCTCGCCGGCGCCAGGTTGACGACAATCCGCCGCAGGGGGAACTCGAAGCCGCAATTGACCAGCGCCGCCCGGACCCGCTCGCGCGCCTCCCGCACGGCGGTATCGGGCAACCCGACGATGGTGAAGTTGGGCAGCCCCCGGTGGACGTCGACCTCGACCTGAACCGGTCGGGCGGCGATGCCGTCGAGGGTGAAGGTGCGGGCGGTGGCGAGCACGACGACCACGCTAGGAGGCTTCTTTTCACGCGTGGTGCGCAGAAGGAAAAATCTTCGGGCCAAAGGCGGGGAGAGTCTGTGACTTCACGCCCTTAGGGAGAAATGACCGTCGCCCGGCGCCGCACCGGCCAGATCGCCGAGGACCTCGTCGCCCAGACGCTGGCCGCCTCTGGCTGGGAGATCGTCGAGCGCAACGCCCGCACCCGCTACGGCGAGCTCGACATCGTCGCCCGCGACGGCGAGACCCTCGTCTTCGTCGAGGTCAAGGGCGCCCGCGCCGATACCTCCTTCGGCCCCGAGAAGCCGATCCTCTCGATCGACTTCCGCAAGCAGCGCCGGGTCCGCCGCCTCGCCACCGCCTGGCTCTCAGAGCGCCGGGACCAGCCCTACTACCGGGAGATCCGCTTCGACGCCGTCGGCGTCACCCTCGACCGCCAGGGCCACGCCGTCGACGTCGAGCACCTCGAAGGAGCGTTCTAACCCAACTCCAGCTGGGAGTAGGCGACGGACTGGAACGAGCGCCGGTGCAGCGGCGAGATCCCGATTTCCTCGATCGCCTGGCGGTGCTCCGGGGTCGAGTAGCCGACGTGTTCCTCGAAGCCCCAGCCCGGGTGCCGCGGCGCGATGTCCCGCATATAGCGGTCGCGCGTCACCTTCGCGATCACCGAGGCGGCGGCGATCGCAGCGCTGGTGGCATCCCCCTTCACGACCCGCCGATGCGGAACCGTGCAGTCGTGGAGGCGGAAGCCGTCGACAAGGCAGATCGCGTCCTCACCCGGCGCCAGCCGCTCCAGCGCCAGCGAGAGCGCTTCGATGTTGGTCACGTGCAGCCCGCGACGGTCGATCCCCGGCGCCGAGCGGACGACGACGCTGACCCGCTCGGCCGCGCGCAGCACGCACGGGTACATCTCCAGCCGCCGCTCCTCGGTCATCTGCTTGGAGTCGTGTAGGCCGCTGAGCGCCCGGCGGTCGGAGTGCGAGAGGCGCTCGTAGTCGATCAGCACCGCGGCGGCGACCAGAGGTCCCGCCAGGCACCCCCGCCCCGCCTCGTCGGCGCCGGCGACGCAGCGGCTCTGCAGCCCGCGGTCAA
Source organism: uncultured Actinomycetes bacterium (assembly GCA_946479725.1). Next base: position 2,440 of record CAMLHB010000165.1, read on the forward strand.
AGGCGAACAGGCGGCGGCTGCGGGCGAGCCGGCGCCGGTGGGTCTTGCCGGGCTTGGGACTCTTAGAGTCCGCCGATGCGGTTCGGGGGCCAGTAGGTGGCAAAGGCCTCTCCGATGATCCAGGACTTGGGGACTGGTCCCCATTCGCGGCTGTCGTCGCTGGCCCCACGGTTGTCCCCCATCATGAAGTAGTGATCGGGTGGAATCGTGATCTGCTTCGGCAAATTGCAGGAAGGGCAGGGGTTGATGTAGGGCTCGTCGGCAACCATCTTGCCGTTCACCACCGGGTGACCTTCCTTGACCGAGAGCGTGTCGCCCGGGCCGGCGACGATCCGCTTGATGAAGTTGTCGCCCGCCTGCTGGTCGGTCGCTTTCGGGCAGGGTTCGGTCTGGTTGCGGTTGACGCCGCACTGTTCGCCCGGGCCGCCTTCGGAGCCGGCGGGCGGGTGGAAGACGACGATGTCGCCGATCTGCGGGTCCTTGAAGTGGTAGAGGAAGCGGTTGACGAGGACGCGCTGGCCGACGTCCAGCGTCGGTTCCATCGAGCCGGAGGGGATCTGGTAGGGCTTCACGACCCAGGCCTGGATCGCCAGCGCCAGCCCGAGGGCAAGCGCGACGATGACGACCAGCTCGATCAGGCCGCCCGCTTTGGATTCCGGCTTCGGGATCTTGGGATTCAGGCTGCCGAGTCCTCGTCGGAGTCGCCGCCCCCCGGCGGCTCCTCGTCCTCGGCATCCTCAGGCGCTGCAGTGTCCTCGGTCTCCCCCGCCGCGGGCGCATCCGCGTCCGTCTCCGCCGCCGTCTCAGTCTCCGCCTCGGCCTCCGGCGCACTCTCCTCCGTCGCGGCCTCAGGCTGCTCCTCGACCTTCTCGACCGGCACCACCTCGTCCTGGCTGACCCCCTCGGCATCGACTGCCGTGGACTCGCCGTCGGCCGCGCCGGCGACCGCGACAACGTCGTCGTCGATCCCCCAGCGCCGCTCGGCGACGCGGGCGGCCTTGCCGATGCGGCCGCGCAGGTAGTAGAGCTTGGCCCGCCGCACATCGCCGCGCGCCGCCACCTCGAGCTTCTCGATCTTCGGCGAGTGCAGCGGGAACGTCCGCTCCACCCCGACGCCGAAGGACTGCTTGCGGACCGTAAAGGTCTCGCGTACGCCGGAGCCCTGGCGCTTGAGGACGACGCCCTCGAATACCTGGGTCCGTTTGCGGCTGCCCTCGATCACCTGGAAGTGGACGCGGACGCGGTCACCAGGCTCGAAGTTGGGCAGCCCCTGCTTCAGCTGGGCGCGCTCGATGCTGTCGATTACGGAGCTCATGTGAGGTGTGTTGCCGATGAATCCCTGCGAGAAAAAACCGCCGGGACCCAGGTGCGGGAACCGCGCGGTCGCGGAATGGTAGCTATTCCGCGTCTTTTTCGAACTGCTCCGCCCGCAGCCTGCTCTGCTCCAGCCGCCACTCGCGCACTTTCCCGTGGTCTCCGGAGAGGAGGACGTCGGGGACATCCCACCCGCGGTAGCTGGGCGGGCGGGTGAAGTGCGGGTACTCGGGCATCCCCTCGAGGGCGTGGCTGAAGGACTCCTCGACGGCCGAGTCCTCGTGACCGAGGGCGCCGGGGAGCTTGCGCATGAGGACATCGGCGACGACCATCGCCGGCAGCTCACCGCCGGCGAGGACGTAGCGGCCGATCGAGAGCTCCTCGTCGGCGAGGTGCCGGTGGACGCGGTCGTCGAAGCCCTCGTAGCGGCCGCAGAGCAGGGCGACGTGGGGCTCGGCGACCAACTCGTCGGCGATCGGGTCGTCGAGCACCGGGCCGGTCGGCGAGAGGAGGACGATCCGCGGCCGCGGTCCTTCGCCATAGGCCGCCCGCAGAGCGGCGTCGACGACGTCGACCCGCAGCACCATCCCGGCGCCGCCGCCGTAGGGGGAGTCGTCGACCTGGCCGGCGTTCAGCGGCGTCGAGTCGCGGTAGTTGAAGAAGTTGAGTTGGTTGCCTTCGCGCAGCGCATTCTGGACCGAGCGCTGGGTCCGGAACCAGTCGAAGGCCTCGGGGAAGAGAGTGAAGACGTCGAGGCGCACCTTGCGAGCGTCAGCGAGCGCTTTTAGTCGAGGATGTCGACGATGACGCGGCGGTCGATCCGCACCGCGGCCGCCTTGGCGATCGTCCGGATCGCGTTGGCGATCCGGCCGCCCTTGCCGATCACGCGGCCGAGGTCGCCCTCGGCGACGCTGATCTCGTAGACGAGGTCGCCGTCCTCTTCCAGCTCCTCGACCGAGACCGCCTCGGGGTCCTCGACGAGGGCCTTGACGAGAAACTCGAGCAGCTCGGTCATCGCCCGACGACCATCGACTAGCTGCCGGAGGCTTTGATGCCCTTGGTCCGCAGCAGGGTCGCGACCGTCTCCGACGGCTGGGCGCCGTGCTCGAGCCAGTGCTTCGCGCGCTCCTCGTCGATGTTGATCGTCGAGGGCTCGGTCTGCGGGTTGTACTGGCCGATCGTCTCGATCGTCCGCCCGTCGCGCGGCGAGCGTTTGTCGGCGACGACGATCCGCCAGATCGGGTTCTTCTTCGAACCCACGCGTCTAAGTCTGATTCTGACTGCCATAGGGTCGCGCAGATTAGCGTCTACGGGCCTCCGGGCGCGGTCCGCGCTGGTTGCCGCCCCCCAACTGGGCCATCTGCTGCGGCGTCGGCATCCGCCCGTTCGCCATCGATTTCATCAGCACCCGCATTTGGTCGAACTGCTTGACCAGGGCGTTGACGTTCTGCACCTTGGTGCCGGAGCCGTTGGCGATCCGTTTGCGACGGGAGCCGTTGATGATCCCCGGGTTGGCCCGCTCCTGGGGCGTCATCTAGAGGATGATCGCCTGCACCCGGTCGAGCTCGCGCTCGTCGAAGTCGGCGTTCTTCAGCTGCTGCATCGCCCCCATCCCC
>CAMLHB010000166.1 GCA_946479725.1 uncultured Actinomycetes bacterium
GTGGCGCCAAAGGCAAGACCGAGGACGCAGAGATGCGAAGTGTCACGTGCGCCATCCGGGTGTGCGGGAACCGGCGGCCCACGATCTAATGTCCCGCGAGTTTGGGTTTGTGGATGCCGATGCCGAGCTCTTTCAGCTGCAGCTCGTCGACCGGGGCCGGAGCGCCGGTCAGCAGGTCGAAGCCGGAGGCGGTCTTGGGAAAGGCGATGACGTCGCGGATCGTCTCGGCGCCGCTGAGGCGCTGGACGATGCGGTCGACGCCGTAGGCGATGCCGCCGTGCGGCGGCGCCCCGTACTGCAGCGCCTCGAGCAGGAAGCCGAAGCGGGCGCGCGCGGTCTCGGCGTCGATCCCGAGGGCGGCGAAGACCGCCTCCTGCGTCTTCGCGTCGTGGATACGGATCGAGCCGCCGCCCAGCTCCTGGCCGTTCCAGACGACGTCGTAGGCCTGGGCGCGGGCGGCGCCGGGGTTCTCGGGGTCGAACCCGCCCGCCGGGGCGGTGAAGGGATGGTGGAGCGCGTCCCAGCCCTTCTCCCCCTCGTTCCACTCCATCAGCGGCCAGTCGACGATCCAGACCAGGCGGTTGTCGTTCGGGTCGATCAGGTCGAAGCGCTCGGCGAGGTCGAGCCGCATCTGCCCGAGCACGGCGTTGACCACGTCGGGCTTGTCGGCGACCAGCAGAAGCAGGTCGCCCTCCTCGGCGCCGAAGCGCTGATTGAGGTCCGCCAGCTCCGCCTCGCTGAGGAACTTCGCGGTCGGCGAGCGCCAGCCGTCGAGCTCGCGGAAGGCCCAGACCAGCCCTTTCGCCCCCAGCTCCTGGGCGCGGGAGATCAGGCCGTCGAGCTCGGAGCGCGGCAGCTCGCGGCGGCCGGCGTTGATCCCGCGGATCGAGCCGCCGCTCTCCAGCACCGAGCGGAAGACCTTGAACTCGGTCTCGCGCAGGGCGTCGCCGAGGTCGACCAGCTCGAGGCCGAAGCGCAGGTCGGGACGGTCGGTCCCGAAGCGCCCGATCGCCTCGTCGAAGCACATCCGCTGCATCGGCGTCTCGATCTCCGGTCCCCCGACCCGCTCGAAGACGTGCGCCAGCAGGCCTTCGTTGACGGCGATCACGTCGTCGCCGTCGACGAAGGACATCTCGACGTCGAGCTGGGTGAACTCGGCCTGGCGGTCGGCCCGCGTCGCCTCGTCGCGGAAGCACCGGGCCACCTGGTAGTAGCGCTCGAAGCCGGAGACCATCAGCAGCTGCTTGAACAGCTGCGGGGACTGCGGCAGCGCGTAGAAGGAGCCCTGCTGCTGGCGGCTGGGGACGAGGAAGTCCCGCGCTCCCTCAGGGGTCGAGCGGGTCAGCACCGGCGTCTCGACGTCGACGAAGCCCTCGCCGTCGAGGAACTCCCGCATCGCGGCGACGACCCGGTGGCGCAGCATCAGCGCCTCGCGCATCTGCTCGCGGCGCAGGTCGATGTAGCGGTACTGAAGGCGTTTGTCCTCGCCGACCTCGCCGCTGAAGCCCTCGACCTGGAAGGGCGGCGTCTCCGAGCCGGCGAGCAGCTCGGCGCCGGTCGCCAGCAGCTCGACCTCACCGGTCGCCAGGTCCTTGTTGACGGTCTCCTCCGAACGCCGCACCACCGTGCCGCTGGCGCTGAGCACGTCCTCGGCCCGCAGCTTGTGCGCCAGCTCGAAGGACTCGCCGGAGCTGTCGGGGTTGAAGACGAGCTGGACGATCCCGGTGCGGTCGCGGAGGTCGATGAAAATCAGGCCGCCGTGGTCGCGGCGGCGGTTGACCCAGCCGGCGACCCGCATCTCGGAGTCCACCTTCTCCGGCAGCACCTGGCCGCACCAGGCGTCGCGGTACCCGTTCGCGCGCAGCGGCGGCGCCTCCGTGCTCAACTCTCTCCTCCCGTCATCTCGTCGACAAGGTTGCCGGGATCGGCGGCGCGCTGCTCGCCGGTCTCCATGTCGCGCAGCTGCGCGCTGCCGTCCGCCTCGAGAATGAGCACGCGCGCGGCGCCGATCCGGTTGGCATGTTTCAGCTGTCCCTTGAGGCCGCGCCCGGCGAGATCGAGCTCGACCGCGAGCCCGGCGCGGCGCAGCTCGACCGCCAGCGCCATCGCCCGGCCGCGCTGGTCGGGGTCGGCGATCGCGATGAAGGCGTCGCGCCCCGCGGCCGGCACCTCTTCGTCGAGCGCCAGCAGGATCCGCTCGATCCCGGCGGCGAAGCCCACCGCCGGCGTCGGCGGGCCGCCGAGCTGCTCGATCAGCCCGTCGTAGCGGCCCCCGCCGCCGATCTCCGACTGCGCCCCGAGGGCGTCGCAGACGAAGGAGAAGATCGTCCGCGTGTAGTAGTCGAGGCCGCGGACCAGGGTCGGGTCGACGGCGTAGGCGACGCCGGCGACGTCGAGCAGCGCCCGCACCTCGGCGAAGTGCTCGGCGTCCTCGCCCGCGAGCTGGTCGACGATCGTCGGCGCGCTCGCCATGACCGCGCGGGTCCCCTCGTGGTCGGAATCGAAGGCGCGCAGCGGGTTGATGTCGATCCGCTCGCGCACGTCCGTCGAGAGCTCTGCCTCGTGCGCGTGCAGGTGGGCCTTCAGGTCTTCGAGGTAGGCGCGGCGCGCCTCCAAGGACCCGAGGCTGCCGAGCCGCAGCTCCACCCCTGGCACCCCGAGCTCGCCGAGCAGGTCGGAGAGGAGCATGATCACCTCGGCGTCGGCCAGCGGCGAGTCGGTGCCGATGCACTCGATCCCGAGCTGGTGGAACTGGCGGTAGCGGCCGGCCTGCGGGCGCTCGTGGCGGAAGAAAGGGCCGACGTAGGAAAGCTTCACCGGCTGCGCCAGCTTGTGCATCCCGTGCTCGAGGTAGGCGCGGCAGATCGAGGCGGTCCCCTCCGGGCGCAGGGTGAGTCTGCGCTCGCCCTTGTCCTCGAAGGTGAACATCTCCTTGCGGACGATGTCGGTCGACTTGCCGACGCCGCGCTCGAACAGCGCCGTGTCCTCGAAGGCCGGGGTCGCGATCGGCTCGTAGCCGGCGCGGGCGAAGATCCCGGCGGCAGCCTGCTGCAACCGCGCCCGCGCCCGCCCCTGCTCGGGCAGGACGTCGAAGGTCCCGCGGGGCGCCTGGAATTTGCTCGCCATCGTGCGGCGACCTTAATCCAACGGGGCCCGGCTAACGCGCCAGCGAGCTGAGGAAAGGATTGGTGGCCCGCTCGGCGCCGATCGTCGTCAGTCCCATGTGGCCGGGATGGACGACGGTCTCGTCGGGGAAGGTGTCGAGCAGCTTGCCGAGCGAGGCGAGCAGGGTCGGGCCGTGGGATCCCGGCAGGTCGGTCCGCCCGACCGATCCCTGGAAGAGGACGTCGCCGGAGAAGATCGCCGGCTCCCCCCGCACCGCGTAGGTGACGTGGCCGGGGCTGTGCCCCGGGGTGTGGACGACATCGAGTTGCAGACCCGCCAGCTCCAGGGTTTCGTCGCCGTTGACCATCACGTCGGCGTCGTAGCTCTCGTATGGGCCGAATCCCTCCCAGGGGACCCAGCGCATGATGTCGGCGAGGATCGGGACCTCGAACTCCGGGCAGTAGACGGGCGCTCCGGTCGCCGCCGCCACCGGCGCGACGGCGCCGACGTGGTCGAAGTGGCAGTGGGTGATCAGGATCGCCTCGACCTCGGCGCCGGTCGCCTCGACCGCCGCCAGAATCCGCTCGGCCTCCTCGCCGGGGTCGACGATGAGCAGGCGGTCGCCGCCCTGGGGGCGGAGCAGGAAGCAGTTCTCGGCGACCTGGCCGACCGTGAGCATCTCGACGTCGAGGGCCATCGGGCTCTTCAGTCGCCGCGGGCGCGAATCCGTGCCCGCTCGCGCCGCCGCCACATCGCCATGTCGATGAAGTAGCCGGCGGGGACGTAGAAGGCAAGCATGAAGAGGCCGAAGAGGAGCGAGCCGGCCAACGGCTTTTTGAAGATCAGGATCAGCAGCACGGCGAAGATCACCGCGGCGAAGATGCCGCGCACGAAAGAGCTGCGCCAGGTCGGCGGCAGGTCCTGCTGCGGCGCCGGCTTGCGGCGGGACCGGGCGCGGGCCTTCGCTTCCTCGCGGCTGCGCGGGCGGCCGCTGCGCGGCTTGGTGTCGATCCGCCCGCCCTGGGTGCCGCGGCGCTTGCGCTGTCGTTTTTTCCTCGTCTGGGCCATAACTGAGCGAACTGCATCAACTTCGCTGCCTGGCAGGCAGTCAAGTTGATGCAGTTCGAAATTTAGTCGTTCGCCTCGGCGAGCCGCGCCTCAATGGTGTGACGCTGTGGGTCGAAGCCGCGGATCGGCACGTCCTCCGGGTAGTCGGCGAGCGCCGGCCGCGGGACCAGACCGACCAGCTCGGCCTCCAGCGGGCGGGCGCCGAGCGGCGCGGCGAGGGCGCGCACGCGCTCGACCACCTCACCGAGGGGGACGGAGAGCGGATCGTGGACGTTGGTCGAGACCTGGGCGCGGCCGCTGGAAAGCAGCAGCCCGATCGCCCGCACCCCGGTGAGGCCACCGCCCGCCTCGCGCAGGCCGGCGGCGATGGCGCGGGCGATCTCGGGGTCGTCGGTATCGAGCTCGACGTTGAAGGCGGCGAGCGGCGGGCGTGCCGTGACCAGGGTGGCGCCGGCTTTGCGATGGGGCAGGTCGGGGCCGAAATCCGGCCGCAGCTCTCCCGACTCCATCCGCAGCCACAGCTCCGCCAGGCCGCCGTTGCGGAAGTAGGCGCGCTCGGTCCGACCCGGGTCGCGGGCCAGCTCGCCGTAGAGGAAGACCGGGATCCCGAGGCCGCCGATCTGGGTCGCCGCCGCGACCGCCTCCTCGCGCGCCGCCGCGTGGTCCCCGGGCTCGAACCAGACGATCGGGCAGACGTCGAGGGCGCCGATCGCCGGGTGGGCGCCGCGGTAGCGGTCCATCTCGATCGTCTCCGCCGCCTCCTCGGCGCCGGCGGCCAGCGCCTCGACCAGGGCGCCGCCGCTGCCGGCGAGGGTGAAGACGCTGCGGCCGTGATCGCCGTCGGTGTGGCGGTCGAGCAGGGTGACGCCGCGGGTGAAGGCCTGCTCCAGCCGCGCCAGCCGCTCCTCGTCGCTCCCCTCCGAGACGTTCGGGACCGCGAGCAGGGGCGGCATCGTCCCAGTGCCTCAGACCAGCAGGTCGCCGCCGCTGACGATCGTCTCGCCGTCGATCTCGACCGTCGGTTCGAGGACCACGCAGGCGAGGTGAAGCAGGCGCATCGACATGGCGATGTCCTCACCGCCCACACCGCCCGGCACGCCTTTGCCGTCCCAGCGAGTGAACGTCTGTTGGAGCGGGTCGCGCACGTCGGGGCCGTGGCCGAGGCGTTCGGCCATCTGTCCGGT
>CAMLHB010000167.1 GCA_946479725.1 uncultured Actinomycetes bacterium
CAATACGGCCGAGACGGGCCGCGAGGTCCATGCCGGGAATTCTGAAGTGAAAAGCGAGCTAAGACCGAAGGGCTTAGCGAGCGCAGACCAGGGCGCGCCTCCCACGCGCGCCCGCACGACGAGCCTTGACGTGCAGAGCGAGCGGAGACCGCGCTCTCCGCTCGCGGAGCTCCTCCGCTCAGCGAGCGGGTGCGCCGCACCCGCGAGCTACGCGCCGTGGCACTTCTTGAACTTCTTGCCGCTGCCGCACCAGCAGGGGTCGTTGCGGCCGATGTTCTCTTTGTCGCCTTTGACCACAGTCTCAACGACCTCGCCGTTGCCGGGGCCGGCCGCGCCCGCGGCGGCGACGTCGACCGCACCGGCGCCGCTAGCGGCGGCGACCTCGGCCAGGGCCGAGGGCTGGTTCTCGGCGGTGCCGCCCGAGTAGGCGAAGCTCGCCGAACTCCCTTCGCCGTTGCCGGCGGCGACCGCTTCCTGTCCCGGCTGGATTTCGATCTCAGCCCGGAAGACCAGCTTCGAGAACTCGTCCCAGATCGCGTGCAGCAGCTCTTCGAACATCGAGAAGCCCTCGTTCTTGTAGGCGACGAGGGGGTCGATCTGGGCGAAGCCACGGAGGTGGATTCCTTCGCGCAAGTAGTCCATGTCGAAGAGGTGTTCGCGCCAGCGGTTGTCGATCACCTGCAGCAGGATCGAGCGCTCCAGGTAGCGCATCAACTCCTCGCCGAGCTGCTCTTCGCGCTCGTCGTAGGCGCTCATCACGTCGTCGTCGAGGGCGTCCTTGAGCTGCTCGCGATCGACGGTCTCCGGCGCCAGGCTGGCGACCTCGATCCCCACCGGCCAGATCTGGCGCAGCTGGGTCTCCAACTCGTCCAGGTCCCAGTTCTCGAGGATGTCGCCGGCGGTGTACTCGTCGACGAGGCGCTCGACGACGGCCTCGAGTTCGTCGCGGGCGTTCTCGGAGATGTCGCGCCCTTCGAGGATCTCGCGGCGGTATTTGTAGATCACCCGCCGCTGCTCGTTCATCACGTCGTCGTACTCGAGCACGCGTTTGCGGATCAGGAAGTTCTGCTCCTCGACCTTCTTCTGGGCGTTCTCGACGGTTTTCGTCAGCATCTTCGCTTCCAGCGGCACTTCGCCGCCCTCGTCGTCGACCGGGCCGAGTTTGTCGAGGATTTTGTAGATGCGGTCACCGGCGAAGAGGCGGATCACGTCGTCTTCGGCGGAGAGGAAGAAGCGCGACTCGCCGGGGTCGCCCTGGCGGCCGGAACGGCCGCGCAACTGGTTGTCGATGCGGCGGGACTCGTGGCGCTCGGTGCCGCAGATGAAGAGGCCGCCGAGCTCCCGAATTTCCTCGGCCTCGGCCTTGCACTGCGGCGCCAGCTCGGCCGTCTTCTCCGCCAGCGCCTCCTCGTAGCCCTCGCTCTCGTGGGTGATCCCCTGCTTTTTCAGCTCGGCGATCGCCAGGTGCTCGGGGTCGCCGCCGAGCTTGATGTCGACGCCGCGGCCGGCCATGTTGGTGGCGATCATCACCGCTCCCTTGCGGCCGGCCTGGGCGATCAGCTCGCCCTCTCGTTCGGCGTGCTCGGGCTTGGCGTTGAGGACGGCGTGCTTGATCCCCTGCCGTTTCAGCGCCTCGGAGATCATCTCCGAGACCTCGACCGAGACGGTTCCGACCAAAACCGGCTGCCCCTTCTCGTGGCGGCTGACGATTTCGTCGAGGACGGCTTTCCACTTGCCGTCTTTGGTCTTGAAGATCTGGTCGTTCTGGTCGGCCCGAACCATCGGTTTGTTGGTCGGGATCTCGACCACCGGCATCTCGTAGATCTTCATGAACTCGGTCGCCTCGGTGAGGGCGGTGCCGGTCATCCCGGAAAGCTTGTCGTAGAGCCGGAAGTAGTTCTGGAGGGTGATCGTCGCCAGGGTCTGGTTCTCCTCGCGGATCGCCACGCCCTCCTTCGCCTCGACCGCCTGGTGCAGGCCCTCCGACCAGCGCCGGCCCTCGAGGATGCGGCCGGTGAACTCGTCGATGATCATCACCTCGCCGTCGATCACCGCGTAGTCGTCGTCCTTCTTGTAGAGCGACTCGGCCTTCAGTGACTGGACGAGGTGGTTGACGAGGCTGCCGTGCTCGCCCAGGTAGAGGTTGTCGACGCCGATGAATTCCTCGGCTTTCTTCACCCCGCGCTCGGTCGGCGCCACCGTCTTGTGCTTCTCGTCGTACTCGTAGTCGTAATCGGCGTCGGTGGTGTCACGGGACTCGCCCAGCGATTTCAATTTCTGTTTCGCCGGCACGCCCTGCAGCTGTTTGGCCAGGCGGGCGAAGGTGTAGTAGGTCTGGGCCGCCTGTTCGGGGGCGCCGGAGATGATCAGCGGCGTCCGCGCCTCGTCGATGAGGATGTTGTCGACCTCGTCGACGATTGCAAAGTTGTGGTCGCGCTGGACGCAGTGCTCGAGCGCGTCGGCCATGTTGTCGCGCAGGTAGTCGAAGCCGAACTCGGAGTTGGTCCCGTAGGTGACGTCGAGCCCGTACTTGCGCTGCCGGGTGGCGTGGTCGTCGCCGTCCTGGAGGGCGTCGACGCTGACCCCGAGCGCCTCGTAGATCGGCGTCATCCAGTCGGCGTCGCGGCGGGCCAGGTAGTCGTTGACGGTGACCACGTGGACGCTTTCGCCGGCCAGGGTGTTGAGGAAGACGGGCAGGGTCGCGGTCAGGGTCTTGCCCTCGCCGGTCTTCATCTCGGCGATGCCGCCGTCGTGGAGGACCATGCCGCCGATCAGCTGGACGTCGTAGTGGCGCTGGCCGGTCGTCCGCTTCGAGGCCTCGCGGCAGAGCGCGAACGCCTCCGGCAGGAGATCGTCGAGCGAGGTGCCGTTGCGGGCACGTTCGCGGAGGGAGTCCGCCTCGCTGCGGATCTCCTCGTCGGAGAGCGCTTCCATCTCCGGCTCGAAGCGGTTTATCGCCTCCGCGCGCTTCTGGTAGGTCTTGAACCTTCTTCCCTCTCCCGCGCGCAGCGCCTTCGTTACAAGGTCCATCGCTGGCATTGCTCAAGGTTAGCGGTGCGACCCTAAATGCCCCTTGCCGGCCTCCGCCGAGGGGCGTAGCATCGTCCGGGAACCCACAAGGAGGCACTCGCCATGCGAATTGAGATTCGGGGTCGAAACGTCGAGATGACGGACGAGATGCGCGAGACGGTGCGGAAACGCTTCCAGCGGCTGGGACGGCAGGTCTCGCCGCTGGCGACCTTGGAGGTGGTGCTCTCCGAAGAGCGCAACCCGCGGGTCGCCGACAGCCAGGTGGCGGAGGCGACGTTCTACTTGAAGGGAGTGACGCTGCACGCCCGGGAGTCCAGCCCGGAGATGACCCACTCGGTGCACGAGCTTGCCGAAGACATCAGCCGGCAGGTGAAGAAGCACCGTGAGCTGCGTCGCAAGCGCCGCCGCACGCGGCGGCTTGTCGACCAGATGCGAGGCCGCCCGGCCGAGGCACGGCCGTAGGGCCGCGGAGAGCCAACTAGAGGCGCCGGGCAAAGGTCACCGCAACCACACGGGACGCCCCTCCGGCCCGCAGCGCGCGAGCGCAGGCCGAGAGGGTCGCCCCGGTGGTCAAAACGTCGTCGACGAGAAGGGCGCTGCGAGGAGCGGCGCCCTTCTCATGTATCCGGGGAGGGTTCCCGACCCGCTCGGCCCGCCGCCGCCCCACCGCCCGCCCCCTCCCCCGCCGCTCCAGGCAGTGCGAGACCGGCGCTTCCAGCCGCGCCGCCAAAGCGGCGGCCAGCTCCCCCGCCGGATCGAACCCCCGCTTCCGCAACCGCGCCTGAGCCGCCGGCACCGGCACGATCGTCCCGCTCAGCATGTGCGCCGGCGCCAACCACTCGATCCGCTCCGCCATCACGTCGGCCACCGGCAGCAACCGCCGGAACTTCAGCGCCACGACCAGGTTCCGCGCCACCCCTTCATAGGAGGCCGAAGACCAAACCTTGTCCAACCCCGCCGGCCCCTTCCCCAAAAACGGATCCGCATCGGCAAGTCGGCGCCCACACCGAGTGCAAACCACCGCCTCCGCCCGACAGCTCTTTCCGCAGGAAGCGCAAAGCGCCGGCACCAGCGCCACCCCGATAGTCGGCAACAACTCCATACCCCGACCCTGCCGAGCAGGTCCGCACGTGTGGCGCGCGCAAAGCAAATTCTCTGCACCAACTCTGTCTCAAGACAGAAGCATCGCCGTGAGAGGAGTCGGGTGACCCCTTCTCGGAGCACCTCGTCGGGAGGATCGCCTCCGGCTAGCGCCCAGTGCTGCAGGCCCTCCTCATGCGGAGTACCGAGAAGGGGTCACCCAACTCCTCTGCATACGCACAGCGCCAGACCGAGAAGCGCATCCGGTTCTGACCACAGCCGGCTGGGGCAAAAGTCCGCTACGGGCGGGTCTACTAAGGAACGGCCCTCCCGTGCTTCACCGAGGGGTTTTTGCGGCCTCGCGACAGCCCCATTGAACGCGCCCGACTTTGAACACAGCGGGCTGTGCCCAAACTGGGCTGCGCCTATGAGCCTCTGCATGGAGCCCCCAAGGAGACCCAAAACAAGATTCCGCCGATCCCAACTGGAGGATCACCACTGATGGAAGCTCTCGTAAATGCATTCTCAGAGTTCCTTGCGGCCATTTTCGCCCGCTTCGGGTACGTGGGTCGAGCTCGGCGACGAGCGCATACTCGAGAAGACCTTGCCCTCCTCGATGAAATCCGGCAGTCGGATGCCTACGGAGCTCAAAGCCAAACCGCGACTTACCTCCACGACCACATCAACCGAGAGGTTGCCGACTACTCCGGCATAGAGCTGAAGCACAAGCGCAAGATCCCCTGGGGAACGGTGATCCTCTCGATCCCCATCGGGCTCATCTTTGCTTTCTTGACCTACAGGATCGTGGACGACGGGTTTTCGTTGTTCTCATTGCTGCCAGGTACCGCGGCCGCCTTTTTCCTCATAGGTGGGTTCGGAGTGCTCTTCACCGGTGATGACTCAGAGCAGCAGGAAGATCAAGACGAAGCCTCAACGGCATCTCGCTCATCAGACGGCTGACCCCTCTGAACGCTTCCGCAGGAGCGTGGCGGGGCGCCGCCGCACGCCGGGGGGGCGGGAGGCAAAAGGGATGTAGCGCGGCGCAGCCGCGCTTCAGGTCGCGACGCGCGCCAGCAGCGTCAGCCCGTCCACCACCAGCAGCGCGGCGATCAGCCGCCGCACACCCGCATTGGACATGCGCGCATGCAGCCGATGTCCCACGTGCACGCCGATCACCATCACCGGCACGAGCGCGGCGATGAGCAGCAGCAGCCGCCGCTCCAGCAGCACGCCCGC
>CAMLHB010000168.1 GCA_946479725.1 uncultured Actinomycetes bacterium
GCCGGTCTTTGGCAGGGGGGGCTCCCACCCCTCCCCCCACCACCGCGCCTAAGGATCCAGCGCGAGCACATCCGCGGGCCCCTCGATCCAGATGTTGACGCGGTCGCCGGGGTGCCACGCGGGGAAGCCGAGCCGGCGCACTTTGACGACGCTGCCCGAGGGCAGCTGCAGCTCGACCAGCTGGTCATGGCCGAAGAAGCTGCGCGAGAGCACCGTTGCCTTCTGGCTGCGGCGGTCGGGTGGTTCGATCGTCCCGATCGCCAGCGACTCCGGCCGCACCAGCACGTCGACCTCCCCGCTCAGGCCCTCGCGGTTCGGCAGCGGTCCCAGCTCGCAGCTGATCGTCCCATCCTCGGCCCTGCCGGGCAGCACCTCGATCTCGCCGAGGAAGCTCGCGACCCAGCGGCTGGTCGGGCGCGAGTAGACGTCCTCCGGCGTCCCGACCTGCTCGACCTTGCCCTCGTTGACGACCGCGACGACGTCGGCGACGCTCAACGCCTCCTCCTGGTCGTGGGTGACGAAGACCGAGGTCAGCTTCTGCTCGGCGAGGATCTCGCGCACCTCTTCTCGCACCCGCGCCCGCAGGCCGGCGTCGAGGTTGGAGAAGGGCTCGTCGAGGAGCAGCGCCCGCGGCTCGGCGACCAGCGCCCGCGCCAGCGCCACCCGCTGCTGCTGGCCGCCGGAGAGCTCGTGCGGATTTCGCTTGCCGAGCCCGCCGAGGCCGACCGTCTCCAGGGCCGCCTCGACCTTCGCCTTGTCCGGGCGCCGACCGAGCGCATAGCCGACGTTGGCGGCGACGTCCATGTGCGGGAAGAGCGCGTAGTCCTGGAAGACCATGCCGATGCGCCGGCGCTCCGCCGGCAGCGTGCGGCCGTCGCCGGTGACGACCTCGCCACCGATCTCGATCGTGCCGGCGTCGGCGCGCTCGAGCCCGGCGATCAGCCGCAGCGTCGTCGTCTTGCCGCAGCCGCTGGGGCCGAGCAGGGCGCAGATCGAGCCTGCGGGGACGTCGAGGTCGAGGTCGTCGACGGCGACCACCTCACCAAAGCTCTTGCGCAGGCCGCGCAGGCGCAGGCCCGGGATCAGATTGGACTCTTCATGCTCCATAAGCAGACAGTTCCATAAGATTAGGGCAACCTAACTCCCGCCTCTGTGATCCTCCCCACCCGACAACGCCGCTTGCTCGCGGCCGCCCTGCTCTTCTTCGCCGCCCTCATAGCCGCCGGCTGCGGCTTCAGCACCGAAGGCAGCGGCGGCGGCTCCAACGATCCCGAAGTCGAAGGGATCACCCTCTACTCGGGCCGGATCCCGGCCGCGATCGGTCCGGCCGTCGACAGCTACGAGCAGCAGGCCAACCGCGACGTCAAGGTCCGCTTCGCCGAAACCGCCGACCTCGCCGCCACCCTGGTCGAGGAGGGCGACGCCTCCCCCGCCGACGTCTTCTTCGCCCAGGAGCCGGGGGCGATCGCCGCCGTCGCCGAAGCCGGCCTCCTGGCAAAGCTGCCGCAGGACATCCTTGACCGGGTCCCGCCCCGCTACCGCGATCCGGAAGGGCGCTGGGTCGGGGTGACCGGCCGCGCCCGGGTGATCGCCTACAACCGCGACGTCGTCAAGCAGTCCGAACTGCCCCCCTCCCCCTTCGGCCTCACCGACCCGAAGTGGAAGGACCGGGTCGGCTGGAGCCCAGCCTCCTCGAGCATGCAGGAGTACGTGACCGCGCTCCGCGCCAAATATGGCGACGACCGGACCAAGCAGTGGCTGGAAGAAATGGTCGACAACGGCGCCGTCGCCTTCCCCGACAACGTGACGATCCGCGACGCGATCGCCAAAGGCGAAATCGACGTCGGGCTGATCAACCACTACTACGTCGCCCAGGCGATCTCCGAAGAAGGCCCCAGTTACCCCGTCGCCGTCTACTTCCCGCCCGGCGGCCTCGGCTCTCTGTTGCTGCTGACCAGTGTGGGCGTGCTCGAATCGAGCGACCGCAAGCCGGAAGCGTTCGCCTTCGTCCGCTCGCTGCTCTCGCAGGACACGCAACAGTTCTTCACCTCGAGCAGCAAGGAGTACCCGCTCGCCAAGGGCGCCAAGCCCGACCCCTCGCTGAGCGTGCCGATCGGGAAGATCCCCGTCTCCGACACCAACCTGGTCGACCTGAAGGAGCTGCAGGGGACGATTGAACTGATGAAAGAAAGCGGGGCGCTGTAGTGGCAGCGGCGCGCCGGGCGCCGCTCGGCCTGCTCGCGCTCGGCGCCCTGATCGGCGCCGCCGCCGTCCTCCCCGCCGCCTACCTCGTCGTCGTCATCGCCGGCGACCTCTCGGCGGCGCTGGAAGTCGCCTTCTCCTCGCGGGCGCTGGAAACTCTGCTGCGGACGGCGGCGCTGACCGCGGCGGTGGTCATCGCCTCGGTTGCGATCGCGCTGCCGATCGGCTGGCTGACGGTCCGCACCGACCTTGCCGCCCGCCGCCTCTGGACCGTCCTCTGCACGCTGCCGCTGGTGATCCCCAGCTACGTCGGCGCCTACCTGCTGGTCGCGGCGCTGGGTCCCAACGGGCTGCTGCAGGAAGCGCTCGGCGTCGACCGCCTCCCCTCGATCTACGGCTTCACCGGCGCCTGGCTGGTGCTGACGCTCTTCACCTACCCGCTGGTCCTGATCCCGCTGCGGGCGACCCTGCGCCGGATCGACCCCCAGCTCGAGGACGCGGCGCGGGCGATGGGCCGCAGCCCGCTGGAAGTCTTCCGCAGCGTGGTGCTACCGCAGCTCTGGCCGGTGCTCGCCGCCGGCTCGCTGCTCGTCGCCCTCTTCACGATCAGCGACTTCGGCGCCGTCTCGATCCTCCGCTTCCGCTCCTTCACCGCCGAAATCTACGTCGCCTACCAGTCGAGCTTCGACCGGGTCGCGGCGGCGGCACTCGGCGCCGTCCTCGTCGTCGCGATGCTGGTCCTTCTGTACGCCAGCTCCCGGGTGCGCGGGGCGCGAGCGGTCCACCGGCTCGGGCCGGGGACGCTGCGGCCGACCCAGCCCTACCGGCTCGGCCGCTGGCGCTGGCCGGCGTTCGGCTTCTGCTCGCTGATCGTGACCGTCGCCTTCGTCCTCCCGGTCGGGGTGCTCGTCTACTGGGCCTCGAAAGGCATCTCCACCGGCAGCACCTCCTTCCACACTGTCGCGGCACTGGGCGGCAACTCGCTGCTGATCGCCTTCTGGGCGGCGGCGCTGGGAGCGGTGGCGGCGCTCGTCGTCGCGGCGCTGGCGGTCCGCTACCCCTCGGCGCTGACGCGGGTGATCGAGCGGCTCGCCCACGGCGGTTACGCGCTGCCGGGGATCCTCGTCGCCCTGGGACTCGTCTTCTTCTCGACCCGGGCGGCGCCGGCGCTCTACCAGACGATCACCCTGCTGGTCTTCGCAATGACGATTCACTACCTGCCGCTGGCGATCGGGCCGATCGCCAGCTCGCTGGTCCAGCTCTCGCCGCGGATCGAAGAGGCTGCCCGCGGGATGGGCCGCGGCCCGGCCGAGGTCTTCCGCACGATCACGATCCCGCTCGCCCGCGGCGGCATGATGGCCGGGGCGGCGCTGGTCTTCCTGCATGCGATGAAGGAGCTGACGGTGACCCTGATCCTCTCCCCGATCGGGTTCAAAACGCTCGCCACCGACATCTGGACTCAGACGACCTACGGCTTCTACGAGGCGAGCGCGATCCCGGCCCTGGTCCTGCTGGCGGTCGCCGCGATCCCGGTCTACCTGCTGAGCGAGCAGGGCGCGGCGCCTTCCTGACCTCGTGAGTGTCCTGCTCAGGCCGCGCCCGGCGCTGGCGGTGGCGGCGGCGCTGGTCCTCGCAGCCGCCTCCCTCACCCTCCCCTACCTGCCGGTCTACGACCCCTGGGCCTGGCTGGTCTGGGGACGGGAGATCCTCCAGGGGCACTTCGAAACCGCCGCTGGCCCCTCCTGGAAGCCGCTGCCGGTCCTGATCGACGCGCCGCTTTCGCTGCTCGGGGACGCGGCGCCGCAGGGATGGCTGCTGATCGCCCGCGCGGGCTGGATCTGCGCGCCGCTGATGGCGGGGCTGCTGGCGGCGCGGCTGAGCGGCGAGGGGGCCGGCCGCTGGCGCTGGGTCGCCGCGGTGGTCGCCGCCGGCTCGGTGGCGCTGACCTGGGACTCCTTCACGCCGCCGCTGCGCCAGTTCACCGGCGGCCTCTCCGAGCCGCTCCTCGTCGCCCTGGCCCTGGGAGCGATCTGGGCGGCGCTCGATGAGCGGCGGGAGTGGGCCTTGGGGCTGGGGACGGCGGGGGCGCTGCTGCGGCCCGAATGCTGGCCCTTCCTGGCCCTCTACGGATTGAGCGTGCGAGGACACCACCCGCGCCTGCGCGCCGCCACGATCCTCATCGCCGTCCTGATCCCGGTCGCCTGGTTCGTCCCCGACATCCTCGGCGCCGGCAACCCGCTGCAGGGCGGCGAGACCGCCCGCGCCGGCGGCATCGAGCCCCTCGACGGCCTCGCCGTGCTGGGACGAGCGCTGGCCGCACCCCTGGCCGCCTGCTGGGTCGGTCTCGCCCTGCTCCTTTGGGGGTGGCGGGGCGACTTTGTCAACCATAGGTTGACCGAAGCGCCCCGCGACGATCGCGTCCTCGCGATCCTCCTGGCCGGCGCCGCCGCCTGGACTCTCCTCGTCGCCGCGATGGCGATCGTCGGCTTCGCCGGCCTCCCCCGCTTCCTCGCCCCCGCCACCGCGATCGTCGCCGTCCTCGGCGGCGTAGGAATAGCCCGCTCCGCAGCCGCGGCAGAGCTTTTCCACCCCATAGAGGGTAAAAGCTCTGCCGCGATCGTCGGGCTGACGCTGGTCATCGCCATCATCGGCTTCACCTGGCGCGCCGCGCAGATCCCGGGACACCTCGACGTTGTCCAGCACCAGACCCGCTCTGTCAACCACCTCTTCGACCTGGTCGACCAGACCGGCAAACGCCCCCTGCTCGCCTGCCAGGGCCAAGTCCGCATGACCCGAGTCCGAGAGCAAACCGCCCTCGCCTGGAAGCTGGAGGAACCGATCTCTACCGTCCCCCTCCGCCGCCACCCCAAAAAAGGCGTCGCCCTCTCAACCAAACCATTCCCCACCGGCAACGTCATCGCCCAAGCCGGCGCCTGGAGAGCCACCGTCCTCCCCTGCCCCACCGGCTACGGCCACCGCCCCCGTCCTGCCGAAATCCACCTGAGCCCATAAGGGGAGGCCGGTGGGGGTCGTGAGGTGCTCAGCAAGTAGCCGGGCCCACCAACCCCCCAGGCGCCCGCAGATGCGGACTCACCCCGCCGAGGTGCTCCGAACCAACCCCAC
>CAMLHB010000169.1 GCA_946479725.1 uncultured Actinomycetes bacterium
AGGGCGGGGTGAGCCGAGCGCTTGGTGCCGCCCAGCAGGCGCAACCCGAGCTTGGGGCGAAAGCCAAGGGTCAGGCAGTTGAGCAGCTGGAAGGGGTTGTGGACGACGGCGGTGGAATCGCCGGCACCCGAGCCGGTCAGGGTCGAGACCAGCTCCGCGGCTTCGCAGCCGGTCGGGTTGCGGGTGAAATGTTCGCGGTCCACGTAGATGCGGATGTCGCGCAGGTGCAGGATGACGCCGTCGAGGATGTGGGGAATCGGGTCCGACGCCCGGGAGTCGATCTGGAGCTGGGCCGTGCGCGGGTCGACGTCGAAGGCCGAGCGGATGACGATCGTGCCGAGGTCGAAGGGACCGACGGTGGCGGGGTCGATCGTCACCAGGGAGAGGGGCGAGCCGTGGTAGGGGCCGGCAAGGTAGATGCGCCCCGCCGCGTAGGTGAGCGCCGGGCCGACGCCGTAGCCGCTGAGCGTCCTGCCGACCAGGCTCGCCGCCGGGCAGGAGGGTTCGGCCGCCTCTGCGAACCCTTGCCGCGAGCGCGCCGCGGCGATCGACGCGTCGGGGCAGAACGGGATGCCCTGGAGGCGGCCGGTGATCCCCCGCGGCAGCACCAGCGAGTAGGAGGTGATCTCCTGTTCGGCGTCGGTGCGGCTGAGGTGGACGAAGTAGGGCGTGTAGGACCCGACGTTCGAATTGATCCCGCCGGCTACCGCGCCCGGGGCGAAGGGCGGGGTGCCGGTGGGGCAGGGGCCGCCGCCGACTCCGGCTTCGACCAGGGAGTCGGTGGTGGCCGAGAAGCTCTGCGGTCCGGCCCACGGCGCGATGTGGATCCGCGTCGTCGCCGGCCCGCATTCGGGCGGGCTTACCAGCGGCGCCCGCTGGCCGGACCTGAAGGCGACTTCGAGGTCTTCGTAGGGGAACTGCGGGAGCTGGTCGAAGACCGCGGTGAGCCGGCCGTCGGCCGGGTCGGGAGCGATCCTGCCGGGCACCCGGATGAGGATGCCGCGGTCGGCCGACTTGGCGACCAGGTAGACCCCGAGCAGCGAGTCGAACGGGTTCTCGGCGCCGGGCGCGGCGGTGGCCGGATCGTCGGGCTGAGCGAGATAGATGGATCCCTGCAGCGCCCCTTCGTAGAAGGGGGAGCTGACGCTGAAGACGCCGATCTTGGAGGCGTTGGGGCAGCCGGTCCCCTGCGGGAGCGAAGCCCGCTCGGCGGACAGCTGGGCCGGCGTGCAGTAGCCGAGGCCGGTGCCGAGCGAGGGGTTGAGGGTGACGCCCGGCGGCAATTCCACCGTCATCGTGCGCGGGTGGGAGTCGATCCGGGCCCCTGGATCGGAAAGCTTGGGATCTTCGTCGAGGAAGCGGAAGACGAAGCCGCTGGACGAGGAGGCCTTGGCCACCGAGAGAAGCCCGTCGGCGCGGCGCGGGTCGAAGGCCAGTTCGCCGCAGCCTTCGAGCGGCGCCGGCGCTCCGCCCGGGTAGCTGTTGACGACGGTGGCCGCAAGCGCTTCGGGCTGTTGCCAGGAGGCGGCCCGCGCCGAGAGCGTCAGCGGCTCGCCGCAGGCGGTGGGCAGGGTGAGGAAGGCAAGGGGCTCGTTGTTGTTTGGCTCCCCGTTCCAGCACCTCGCCCAGGGAAACGCCGGTTCCGCCTCGTTCAGGCAGTTCCCGCGTTCGCGGTTGTGGGAGGCGCTCCAGGGGGTGCCCCAGACGACCGCCTTCAGGGCGCGCAGGTGGAGCTCGGCCGGGATCCCCGTCGCCTGCAGCGTCATCCGTTCGGTCCCGCCCGCACCGGCGTCGACCGTCGCGCTGAAGATCACCGGCCGGCCGAAGGGGGCGGCCCCGAGCCGGAAGGCCGCGCCTTCGACAGGGCTGAGGCTGAAGAGCCCGAAGCGGCGCGCCGGCCCGACGGCGCTCTGCACTTCCAGCGTGCCGACCTGCGAGCCGGGCGGACAGCTCTCGCCCGAGGCGCTCGCTTCGAAGGGGGAGGACCGGGGCGTCGAGAAGGCGACGGCCCCACAGCCGGGGATGGCCGCGGGGTCGGCGAGCAGACCGGCGGGGACGCTGACGCCGAGTTCGCGCAGATCGGCTTCCCCTCCCCCCTGGTCGAGGCCGAGGGAGAAATCGAGCTGGTAAGGGTGCGAGCCGGCCAGCACCGCCGGGCCGCCGCCGTCGGCGCGCACGCCTCCTTCGAAACCGCTGAAGCCAGCCGGCAGCGGATCGCCCGCCGCGGCCGCGCCCCTCGGCGCTGCTCCACCACCCGCCGCCCCGATGGCTGCGCCGAGCCGGCCGGGCCCCGAGACGGTACCGGTAAGCCGGGCGGCGCGGCGGTGGGCGCCGCTGTGATGGCGATGGCGATGGCGGTGGTGCCGGCGACGGTGCCGAGCTCCGTGCCGGCGCTGATGCCAGTAACGCACCTTGGGGCTGCCCAGGCCCGGCAGCAGCGTCGTCAGCGCGGGGTCCACCGGTTCGGGTGGCAGCACCTGGCAGGCGTCGCCTTCGCAGGCGATCGTCGTCGAGCTGCCCGGGCGGGCGGGGGCGCCGATCGCGATCGCCGGGTTCAGCGGCCCCCCGCCCGCCGGCGGCGCCGGGACCGCGGGCGCGAGCGGTGCCCCGCTGACCGCGGCGCCGGGCGGGTAGACGTAGACGCCGGACCCCTGCGTGTTGCCCGAGGTCACGTAGACGCGGCCCTGGGTCGACCCCGTGGAGTTGTCGACGGCGAGGCCGCTGGGCAGGCCGTCGACGACCGCGTACTCGAGGTGCCCGAGGTAGGCACCGGAGGAGTCGAAGACGTCGACCACCGCGAGCGGGCCCTCGGCGAGGTCGGACCCGAAGCGGTCGAGTACGTAGAGGTCGCCGGTAACCCGGTCGACGGCGAGCGCCGAGTCGCGGAGCGAGGCGAATCCGCCGGGGGGACCTGCGATCGTCGCCGCCGGATTCGCCGCATCGGTCGCGGGGTCGTAGACCTGGACCGTGTCGGTGGCGGCGTCGGCGACGTAGACGAAGCCCGAGGTGGCGGGATAGGCCGAGACGGCCACGCCGTAGCCGTCGCCCAGCGCACCGTCGCCGATCCGCAGCGGTTCGCCGCCCACTTCCACCGGGTTGCCCGCCGGGTTGAAGACGGCGACGAAGGTGCGGCGATCGATGTAGACGTCATCGCTGGAGCGGGCGACCGCGACGCCGGTGACGGGGCCGCTGTCGACCGTCGCAGGGCCGGAGAAGCCGGGGATCGGGCCGAACCTCAACACCTTGCGGTGGAAGTCTTCGACGTAGAGGTTCCCCGCGGAGTCGATCGCCGACCCGCAGGGCCCGTCGAGGGGATCGACTTTGCCGCTCAGCTGGGTCAGGTAGTTGAGCCCGGAGGTGAAGGCGTCGACGGTGCCGTGGTCGTAGTCGGAGACGTAGAGGCGCCCGGCGGCGTCGACCGCAAGCCCGCAGGGGCCGTCGAGGTAGCCGTCGGGCGGGAAGGCGAGTGGCGGCGGCGAGGGGGCGAATATGAAGAGCGGGTCGTGACCGGCGGCTGCGGCCGGCGACGCGAAGGCGAGCAGGAGGACCAGCGAAGCGAGCGTTGTCTCGATCAGCCGATCCCTCCCCACCAACTCATCCCTCCTCAGAGGACGCTTTGCGTCCAAATAGCTGCGCCGGGCGCGCGGCAGACCCGCGCGCCCGGCGCCTCAACTGTGCTTACTGTCGATTACTGGATTTTGATCGCTCCGTGGTTTCCTTTGAGCATCAACGTTCCGGTGAATTCCCCGTCCGAAAGTGATCTTTTGGATTCGGGGTATTCCCAAGCGCAGATACCGCTGTATTCGAACGACACGTTTTTCAGCGCCAGTTTGACTTCGACGCCTTCGCCGACGGTCTTGTAGGTGACCGCACCGAGGTTCTGCAGGCCCGGGATACGGGTCGTGCAGGCGGGGGCGCTGGCGACGATCGCCCCTTCGGTCGCGCATTTGCCGATCGACAGCGAGCCTTCGGCTTCGCCGGTGCCGATCGATTTGCCGGTGTGCAGTTCGAACGGACAGCCGTTGGTTTTCACCGTCGGCGTGGTACCGAACTTTCCGTGGCAGGTCGACGTGGTGCTGTCGTGGAACGAGAGTTCCTCGATCGGAACGGTGCTGCTGGCAGTGAACCAGAAGTTCCCCACCGCTCCCGACACTTCCTGACAGGTGAGCATCGTCCCGCTGGTGGGAGACCACAGCTTCTGTTCGGCGCTGATGCCGGTCGCGCTCAACGCCGTGGTTTCCAAGGGCCAACTGAATGCCGCGGCAGTTGCACCCGAAGCAATCGTTTCGAAAGTGCGGTCCGCACCGTAGGTCGTCCCCTGCGAGTTGGTGGCGACCAGGCGGTAGTGGTAGACCGTGCTGTTGGCCAGCCCGCTGATCGATTCGCTCGAGCCCACTTCGCTGGTTCCCGACCCGGCCGAGGCCGACGAGGTTTTCGAACCGTAGGAAGTGGTCGTCCCGTATTCGTACTGCACCGTCGTCGACAGGCCGTTCGGGTTGACGATCCCGCTGAGGATCGCCGACGTCGCTCCCACACCGGCGGCCAGCGAGGTCTTGGCGGTCGGCGCGATTTCGAACGCTTCCGAGATGTAGAGGGAACCGGTCGAGCTGCTCAGGTTCCAGGTCGCCTCGAGGCTCCCGTCGGTCCAGACTTTCGTGCCCGAACACGGGGAGAGGTACTGGACGCCGCTGGCGCTCACATGTGCGCTGACGCCGCTGCCGCTGTTGGTCAGGGTCGCGTGCAAGCCGGTCTGGGCGGGGATCGTGAGTCCGCAGGTGAGGGGTGAGGCCGAGACCGCGACAGGGCCGCAGCCGGCCGGCCCGATCGCCAGTTCGCCTGGGAAGACGCCTGCTTCTGACGCCGGTCCGGTGGCCCTGAATTCCACCTTGCAGCCGTTCGCGCTCCAGGTCGAGCCGACTTTGCCGGGCGCCGTGCATTCGCTCCAAGAAGGCGTCAGCGAGGCGGTTTTCGACGCCGCGCTCAACGTCCCCGAGAGCCCTGCTTTTTTGCAGGTGTAATACCCGTAGGTGGTAAGCAGGTTCTGTTCGGAACTGCTGAGCGACCCCGTCACCGTGGCCGGGTAGCTGTTCGCCATGAACCCCTGCCCGGCGGACGCCGTGCCAACCAGCCCGAAGAGGCCGATCAGCATGCTGAGCAGGGCGAGGCTCCATTTCCAGCGAGCGGGCGCCCTGCCGTCTATTTGAACCGGATGAGTAGTCACAATGCCTCCCATGTTGAATTGCACTGCGACGAGTCTCACCTCCCGGGCGGGACGGCGCTCGGCCAATATGGCCTCGCTGAAGAGCTCGAATTGGCCCGT
>CAMLHB010000170.1 GCA_946479725.1 uncultured Actinomycetes bacterium
GCCCTGGGCGTTGTCGTTGGAGAGGCTCTTCAGCGCGGCGGCCAGCGGGGCGGCGTCGAAGGCGTAGGTGCCGGCGTTGATCTCGCGGATCTCCAGCTGCCAGGCCTCGGCGTCGCCGTCGGCTTTCGCCTCGACCACGCGTTCGACGCCGCCGGAGGAGTCGCGGACGACGCGGCCGTAGGAGCCAGGGTCGTCGAGCTCGATCGTCAGCATCGTCGCCACGGCCTCGGTGGATTCGTGGGCCTGGAGGAACGCAGAGACGATCTCGGCCGAGATCAGCGGATGGTCGCCGGAGAGGACGAGGACGGTCTCGCTTTCCTCGATCAAGGGCAGCGCCGCGCGGATCGCGCCGCCGGTCCCGTCGGCCTCGGGCTGAACCACAGTCTCCACCCCGTCGGGCAGGCCGGCGGAGAGGTCGCGCCCGGGCGAGACGATCGCGGCGACGCGGCCGGCGCCGGCCTCGCGGGCGGCAAGGATCGGCCAGGCGACCATCGGTCGCCCGCAGACGGGGTGCAGCATCTTCGGGGTGGAGGAACGCATCCGCGTCCCCTCCCCCGCTGCCATGACGAGAACCAGAGGGGGGCTCACTTGGCGAATCGTATTGGTGTGGGGGTCATGTGCCCCTCTCCCAAAGACCGTTGCGCAGCAGATTGCGGTCTAACTTCGGGATGTGGACCCAGGAGCCTTTGGGAGAGGGGCACATGACCCCCATGCTCAGGCGCGCCGGGAGAGGTCTTTGCCGAGGAGAGCTATTGAGGTCAGAGTCCAGCCGGCGAAGATCAGGTCGATGCCGACGAGGAGGCCGATCGCCCAGTCGGCGGAGCTGGGGAACTTGGCAAGGACGAGGACCCCGATCAGGATCCCGGCGATGCCGCTCAGCCCCATCAGGCCGGCGTTGGGCTGGCCGCGGGCGATGAAGGCGATCGTCGTCCGGGTCAGGCCCATGAAGAGGAAGTAGATGCCGAGGACGAGGGTCAGCGTCAGGGTGCCGTTGTGCGGTTCGACGATCAGCCAGAGGCCGACGACGACGGTCAGGATCGCCCAGATCAGGCGCAGCACCAGGGACCCGACCGAGTGGGCCGAGAAGGCGCCGGCGACCATCAGCACGCCGACGAAGAGCAGCAGCCAGCCGATGAAGATCGCCGTCCCGACCGAGGCGACGGCCGGCACCAGGATCGCGATGCACCCGAGCACGATCGCCGCGACGCCGAC
This sequence comes from uncultured Actinomycetes bacterium, assembly GCA_946479725.1. The sequence goes on from CAMLHB010000170.1 coordinate 1,213, forward strand.
GACCATCAACGGCTTCCAGCTGCGCCTCAGGCCCTCGCGGACCTCCGGATCCAGCGACGCTCCTCCGATCTCCATGAGGAAGAAGCTAGAGGCCGGCGCGGACGCCGCCCGCCGCCCGGCGCGGCTACACCTTGCGGTAGCGGGCGTCGACGATCGAGTAGACCGCGAAGCCGGCGAGGCCGACGGCAACCAGGCCGAGCAAGGCGGGGCCGTAGGAAGCGTCGGCGAGTTCACGCAGGGCGCCGTCGAGGCCGATCGCCTGCTTCGCGTTGTAATCGACCGCGGCTTTGATCAGGCCGTAGCCGATCAGGGCGAAGATGACCGCGCGGGCGACGTGGCCGAAGACGCCGAGGGCGGTGTAGGTCCTCTTGACCGTCTCGCTCATTTCGCCGGTATTGGCGTCTTCGAGGAACTTCCGCGCCAGGCCCTTGTAGGCCTGGTAGACGGCGACGCCGATCATGATCGCGCCGGCGATCCCGACGAGTACGGGGCCGCCCGACCAGCCCAGGACGCCCGCGGTCGTCCCCTTCGGGGTTCCCGACCCGGCACCGGCGTCGGCGATGATCTTGATCGCGGTGATGCAGAGGACTCCGTAGGCGATGCCGCTGGCCAGCGCGGCAATACGGTCGGAGGCGTCGTCCTGCTGTTCGGCGCCGTGGCCGACGGCGGCGCGGGTCAGACGCCAGAGCGAGTAGCCGGCCAGCCCGATCGCCAGCACCACGAGCAGGAACTCGCCGAACGACTGGCCGGCGATCGTCTTCATGGCCCCCGTCTGGTTGGTCGCCTTGCCGCCATCGCCGAGTGCCAGCTTCAGCGCCAGGATTCCGATCACGCCGTAGACGACGCCGCGGGCGACGAGGCCGGCGCGCGCCATCCAGCCGAGCGTCTTCGCGTGCGCGAGCTGCTCGCCCTGGCCCCTCGCCTTGCTGCTCAGACTGCTGGCCCCGAGTCCCACATCGGCCTTCATCGCGCTCCCCTTCCGTTTGCGGACCCGCGCGGCACACAGACCGTGATCGCCTCGGGTTCGACCTTGACCTTGAATGACTTGACCTTCTTGCGATCGCCGCCGTCGAGCTCGTAGCGGACCTTGCGGTCCAGCTTCACCCGCACCTTGCGCCCCTGGGTGACCCGCACGAATGGCGAGCGCTCGGCGCTGCCGAGGGCGGTGCGCGCGGTCGCCCGCACCAGCTGCACCGGGCCCTCGGAGGTGAGGACGCCGACGTCGAGCTTGCCGTCGTCGGGCCGGGCGTCGGCGAAAACGTCGATGCCGCCGAACAGCTCGCCGACGTTGCCGACCAGGATGCAGCTCGCCGGGCCTTCGTACCAGGGGGTGCCGTCGACCTTGATCTTCGCCCCGAAGGCTTCGCTGTTCAGCTTGGCGGCGCCGCCGACCCCGTAGGCGGCGCGGCCGAGCCGGTCCTTGAGGTCGTCGGCGCCCTTGATCATCGCCGCGTCGAAACCGGCCCCGGCCATCACCGCGAAGCGCTCGCCGTCGAAGCGGCCGACGTCGAGGTGGCGCCGTTCGCCGTGGAGGGCGACCTCGACCGCCTGGCCGATGTCGCGCTCGATCCCGAGGTGGGTGGCGAAGAGGTTGGAGGTGCCGGCGGGGACGATCCCGAGCGGGACGTCGGTGTCCTTGAGCGCGTTGACGCAGCGGCGGACCATCCCGTCGCCGCCCCAGGCGAGCAGCAGCTCGGCGCCTTCGTCCAGCGCCGCTTCGACCGCGGCCGGAGCGCGCTTGCTCTTCGGCACCTCGGTCCAGAGCGGGTCCTCGACGCCGGCCTCGGCGAGCGTGCGCCGCAGTTCCGGCAATCCGCCGCCGACCGTCTTGCCCGCGTGGGCGACAACCGCGACCTTCATGCCCGCCGCCTTTCGGCAGCCGAGCCGGCGGCGCGGCAGGCGAACAGGAGGACGAGGATCGCGCCGATGCCGACGAGGACGCCGCCGGCGACGTCGAGCGGGTGGTGCATGCCCTCGTACATGCGCGACATCGCGACGAAGCTGACGAGGAGGATCGCGCCGGTCCAGGCCAGCGCCTTCTTCAGGCTGCTGGTGAAGCGGGTCGTCAGCAGCAGGACCAAACCGGCGTAGACCGCGACCGAGGCGGCGGTGTGGCCCGAGGGGTAGCTGGCGTCGACTTCCAGGCCTTCCAGCCGGTGGACCGAGGGACGGTCGCGGGGGACGGCGATCGAGGTGACCCGGTAGGTGGCCGACTCGACCGCCAGCACGAAGACCGCGAAGGCGGCGATCAGCCAGCGGCGCATGAAGGCGCAGGCGATGCCGATCAGGCCGACGAGGATCGGCAGAACGGGGGCGCCGCCGACCTGGGTGCCGACTTCGGCGATCGCGGTCAGGGTGCCGGTGCGGTGCTGGGCGAGGGTGTCGTTGACGCTCTCGTCGGTCCCTTCGAGGCCGAGGCCGCCGCCGGGGAGAAGGACGTGGACGACGAGGAGGGCGAGCAGGATCGAGGCCGCGGCGAGGACCAGGAAGCCGGCGAGCATGGCAAGGAGGAAGACGAGGGCGGGATGGCGCGAGTCGAAGCGCTCGGCGAAGCGGTCCGGCAGGCTGCCGGGAGCGGCCTCGAAGATCGGCACCGAGTGGCGGCCCTCGGACCGCTCGCTCGCAGGGGCGGGCCTGGCGCGTGATCTCTCCTCGACGGTCACGCCGGTGGTATTCCCCGGCCGCGCCCATACTATGCATCGATTTCCCGAACCAAATGTTGATTCCCCCGCCCCCAGCGGGGTAAATCCCCTCTCTGATGCCGTTTCTTCTTCTTCTGGTGATTTCGGTTCTCGCCGGTCTCGGAGCCGCTTTCCTGGCCCGCCGGTACCCCGAGGGCGCCACCGCCCCCGTCGTCGAGGTGGCCCGCGAGGCGGGTGAGCACGCCACCGGGCCGACCGCGCGCCGCGCAGCTCGGGCCGCCCGGCTCGACCCGGAGAAAGCGACGGGACTGGCGCTGACGCTGGCCCTGCTCGCGGTCTTCCTCGGCGGCGTCCTGCTGGCGCTGCTGGCGGTCGTCGTCCGCAGCACGGACGTCCTCGCCGGTATCGACAGCAGCGTCGCCGAGTGGGGCCATCACCACGCGAGCGCCTGGTCGCACGACGCCCTGACCCTGGTGACGCGGCTGGGGGAAGCGTGGGTGATCGTTCCGGTCGCGATCCTGGTCGCTGCAGTCGAGATCACCCGCACCCGAAACCGGTGGGTGGTGCCGTTCCTGCTGATCGTGATCCTCGGCGACAAGCTCCTTACCGGCGCGATCAAGCAGCTCGTCGACCGCGCCCGGCCGGAAATCGAAGCCGTCGCCGCGACCCTCGGCCCCTCCTTCCCCAGCGGCCACACCTCCACCGCCGCCGCCTCCTGGGCGGCCTTCGCCCTCGTCGCCGGCCGCTGGTGGGGCCGCCGCGCCTGGCCCGCCCTTGCCGGCGCCGCCGTTGGCATCGCAGTCGCCGTCGCCCTCAGCCGCGTCTTCCTCGACGTCCACTGGCTGACCGACGTCCTCGGCGGCCTCGCCCTCGGCTGGGCTTGGTTCGCCGCCTGCGCGATCGCCTTCGGCGGCCGCCTCCTCAGCTTCGGCGCCTCCGCCCGAATCGCCGGTCAAGCCGCCGCCGGAGCGCCTCGGTCAAGAATCTCAGTGCGGAGTTGAGCACCTATACGGTGCTCAACTCCGCACTGAGAACTTTCACCGGTACCCTCGGGCTGCGATCCGGGGTGGTGTAGTTGGCTAGCACGCCTGGTTTTGGTCCAGGAAGCAGGGGTTCGAGTCCTCTCCCCGGAATGCTTGCCGTTCGAGCTACTCCTCCGTCGCCCGCGCGACCTTGCCGCCTTTCGCCCCCGGCTCCATCGCCGGGCCGCGTGGCGAGGCGATGCCGAGGACGCGCATCGCCTTCAGGCCCAGTCCCAGCTTCTCGCGGCCCTCGGTGGCGCTGACGTCGTGGCCGCAGAGCTCGCGGACGCGCTCGAGGCGGTAGCGAATCGTGTGGCGGTGGGTGAAGAGCTGTTTGGCGGTGGCGGCGACGTTGCCGTCGTTGTCGAGGTAGGCCTCGACGGTCGCCACCAGCTCGGTCTCGTACTGGTCGTCGTAGG
>CAMLHB010000171.1 GCA_946479725.1 uncultured Actinomycetes bacterium
GTTCGAAGAGGAAGTTTGGCACGAGCCAAGGCCAGGGCGCCATAGGCCTCTGTCCCCGCATACCGGGGACAGATCGGTTTGCACTTCTGTCACAAGCCCAGAGGAAGGCGAGGATCGCCGCCGGCAGGTTCAGCATCGCCGGCGGCTCGCTCATCAGCTCGCCGGTGCTGTGGATGAACGGGGGATAGACCGCGACCGCGAAGGCGGCGAAGAGGCCGACCCAGCGCCCGAGCTCGCGTCCGCCGAGCCGCCAGCCGAGGGCGAAGACGACGAGGATCGTCGCCACCCCCAGCAGCGCCTCGACGATCCGCGCCGTCCCTTCCCGGGCGCCGCCGGTCGCGTAGAAGGAGGCGGCGTAGAGGAAGGGGGCGCCGGGCGACCAGTCGCTCGAGTCTTCGAATTCAGGGCCGCCGAAGCTCTGTTCCGTGTAGAGCGCCTTCGAGAGCGCGTAGTAGGCCCGCGAGTCGTCTCCCGGGTGCTCGACCGGATTGACGACGACGTAGGCGCGCACGAGGAGGCCGAGAGCCACGATCAGCGCCAGGGCGACGAGCGTTCGCTTGCCGTAGCGCTGCGGCAGGGTGTGAAACCAGTCGACGGCGGCGTTCTTCAAGGGCGGTCAGGCTATCCGGGGTCGCGTGCAGGAAGACCATCCGCTGCCCGCCCCGGCTTTGTGAGGCGGGCAGCGGATGGGCTTCTCGGCGAAGCGGCCAGCCAGCTCAGGGCGACAGCTGTGAGAGAAGCGAGCAGGGGCACAAGCACCAGGACCCGGCGGGGAGAGGCGACGAGAAGGGCGCTGATCGCGGTGATCGCGAGGAAGATCGTGCCGATGAGGAGCGCCTCCCAGCGGCGGCGCCAGGCGAGGAGCGCCAGGCCGAGCAGGCCGAAGGCGACCAAAAGCCAGTGCAGGGTCTCCCAGACCGGCTCCCGCATCACGTCCCGCGGCCCGTGGGACCAGATGCGGCCGACCTTGGTGGCGACGAAGCCGGCGTATTCGAGCGGCTCGTCCGAGAGGTCGTCCCAGAGCTGCTCCTTGCCGATCTTCGACAGCGCCCGGTCGGTTTCCACTCCGGGATCTTCGCGGGCGGCGAGGCGGGCGAGGATCTGCTCAAGGCGCAGCCGCTGGGCGTCCTCGGGGGTGAAGAGGTCCGGGCGTTCGGCGACCACCTCGGCGCCGACCTTTTCCGGATCCCCGTCGGAGGGCAGGTAGGTTCCGGCGAAGAGGACCTGGCCGCCGCCGGTGGAGATCGGGACGAAGCGGTCGAGAGCGGCGGCGTTGCGGATCGTCCAGGGGGCGATGATCACAAGAGCCGCACCCAAAAAAACAGCAGCAGTGAGGAGGGAGGTGCGCCAATCGCGCGGTATTTCCCGCGCCGCGATGACGAGCGCGACCAGCACCGCGATCCCGAGGTACTCCGGCCGCACGAGCGCCAGCGCCCCGAAGAGCGCCCCTGGCAACAGCCACCGTCCCCGCCCCCCGTCCCAAGCCCAAAGCGCCCCGAGCACCCCTCCCGACAACAGCGTCGCCGCCAACGGCTCGCTCATCAACATCCCCTGGTACTCCAGCAGGGCTGGATACACCGCCACCACCAGCGCCCCAATCAGCGCCGGCCAGACGATTGGCGAGTTAACCCCGCTATAGGACGCATAACTCTCCAATGGCGACTTCTGGGCGGGCACTCCAGCGACCTCACTTGACTCAGGTCGCTGGAGTGCCCACCCGAGCCGCCTCCCGATCAGGTACGCGAACAGCACGCTCAGCGTCCCGATCACCGCCAGCACAACCCGCGCCAGGCGTTCGTGCACGCCGCCCGTCGCCTTGTACACCCCGGCCACGAACAACGGCAGGCCCGGGGAGTAGTTGCTCGACGGCTGCGTCGCCCCCGACCCGACCGTGAACCCGTCGCCGTCGCTCAGGCTCTTGCTGATCGCCGCATACGCCTGGGCGTCGTAGACCGGCGCCCTCCCGTCCCAAGCCTCCCCGACCCGCAGGCCCAGGCCCAGCAGCAGCACGGCGATCAGCGCCGCGAGTCCGATCCGGCCGCCGTTTCGCGCCGCCAGTCCACTTTCCATCGGGCGGATTCAACTAAGCTGCCGCCTTCATGCGAATCCTCATCCTCGGGGGCGACGGCTACCTGGGCTGGCCCACCGCTCTCCGCTTCTCGGCTCGCGGCCACGAAGTCTCCGTCGTCGACAACTTCTCCCGTCGCCGCTGGCACACCGAACACGGCACCGCCTCGCTGACCCCGATCGGGGAGCTGGACGAGCGGATCGCCGCCTGGCGTGAGGTCTCCGGGGAGCAGATCCGCAGCTACGTCGGCGCCGTCGAGGACGGCGATTTCCTCGACGAGGTCGTCGCCGAGACCAAGCCCGAGGCGGTGGTCCATTACGGCCAGCAAGCCTCGGCGCCGTTCTCGATGCTCTCGCGCGAGCGCGCGGTCGAAACCCAGCATGCCAACGTGATCGGCAACCTCAACCTGCTCTTCGCGATGCGCGACCACGTGCCGGACGCCCACCTGGTCAAGCTCGGGACGATGGGCGAGTACGGACAGCCCGACATCGACATCGAGGAGGGCTACATCACGATCGAGCACAAGGGCCGCAGGGACACCCTGCCCTATCCGAAATTGCCGGGCTCGCTCTACCACTGCTCCAAGGTCCATGACTCGACCAATATCCACTTCGCCTGTCGCACCTGGGGACTGCGCGCGACCGACCTCAACCAGGGCGTCGTCTACGGCGTCGAGACCGAGGAGACCGCCCGCGACGAGCGCTTGGTCACCCGCTTCGATTACGACGAGCTCTTCGGCACCGTCCTCAACCGCTTCTGCGTCCAGGCGGTGATCGGCCACCCGCTGACCGTCTACGGCGCCGGGCGCCAGACCCGCGGCTTCCTCAATATCCGCGACACCCTCGCCTGCGTGGAACTGGCGACCCTGAACCCGGCCGAGCGGGGCGAGTTCCGCGTCTTCAACCAGTTCACCGAGCAGTTCTCGGTCCTCGAGCTGGCCGGCCTGGTCAAGGAAGCCGGCGAGCACCTCGGCTACAGCGTCGAGATCCAGCACTACGAGAACCCGCGGGTCGAGAAGGAAGAGCACTACTACAACGCGATCCACACCAAGCTGCTCGACCTCGGCCTGCAGCCGACCCTCCTCGGCGAGGAGCTGGTCGAGTCGATCATCCACGCGATCGAGCGCCACAAAGGCCGCGTGATCGAGACCGCGATCGACCCGCAGACCCGCTGGAACCCGGCGCAGTCCGCCGCCGCCCAGGCGTAGAGCAGGCACGGGCAGGAGGCCTCGCCGCTGGTACCATCGCCAGTTCCTATGCGCGCCGCCGACACGTTGATGGAATCCCTCAAGGCCGAGGGCGTCAAAGACGTCTTCGGGATCCCCGGCGGGGCGAACCTGCCCACCTACGACGCGCTCTACGACGCGGAGTTCCGCCACGTCCAGGTGCGCCACGAGCAGGCCGGCGGACACGCCGCCGAGGGGTACGCGAAAGCCTCCGGCCGGGTCGGCGTCGCCTTCGCCACCTCCGGCCCCGGCGCCACCAACCTCGTCACCGCGATCGCCGACGCGATGATGGACTCGACCCCGACCGTCTTCATCACCGGCCAGGTCCGCACCGAGCTGATCGGCACCGACGGCTTTCAGGAGGCCGACATCCTCGGCGCGACGATGCCCTTCGTCAAGCACTCCTTCGCCGTTACCGACCCGCGCCAGATCCCCGAGTACGTCCACGAGGCCTTCCACGTCGCCTCGACCGGGCGGCCGGGGCCGGTCCTGCTGGACATCCCGCAGGATCTCTCGCGCGCCGACATCGACTACGTGCCGCGGACCGAGCCGGTCGAGCTGCCCGGCTACAAGCCCTCGACCGAGGGCAACATCAAGCAGATCCGGATCGCCGCCAAAGCCCTGGCGAGCGCCCGGCGCCCGATCTTCTACAGCGGCGGCGGCGTCGTCAACGGCAACGCCTCGGAGGAGCTGCGCGAGCTGGCCGACTCCGACCGCTTCCCGGTCACCTCGACCCTGATGGGCCTGGGCGCCTTCCCGGCCTCAAGCGACCACTTCCTCGGCATGCTGGGGATGCATGGCACCCTGACCGCCAACTGGGCGATGGACAAAGCCGACCTGATCGTCGCCATCGGCGCCCGCTTCGACGACCGCATCACCGGCAAGCTCGACGAGTTCGCCCCGCACGCCAAGGTCATCCACATCGACATCGACCCGGCGGAGATTTCAAAGAACGTCGGCGCCCACATCCCGATCGTCGGCGACGTCAAGCAGGTGCTGCCGAAGTTGACCCGCGAGTACCGGGCGCTGCAGACCGACTCCAGCCGACTCGACGAGTGGTGGAACACGCTGCGCGGCTGGCAGGACGCGCACCCGCTCTACTACGACGCCGGCAAGGACGGCGAGATCAAGCCGCAGTTCATGATCGAGGCGCTGCACCGGGCCAGCCAGGGCGACGCGATCGTCACCTCCGACGTCGGCCAGCACCAGATGTGGACCGCCCAGTACTACGGCTTCGACAAGCCCCGGCGCTGGATCAACTCCGGCGGCCTGGGGACGATGGGCTTCGGCCTGCCGAGCGCGATCGGCGCCAAGGTCGCCTGCCCGGACGAGGAGGTCGTCTGCGTCGCCGGCGACGGCAGCCTGATCATGAACGCGCAGGAGCTCGCCACCTGCGTGACCGAGCAGATCCCCGTCAAGGTCTTCCTGATGAACAACGGCTACATGGGGATGGTCCGCCAGTGGCAGGAGCTGTTCTGGGACCGCCGCTACAGCTCCGTCGACATGGGCTCGAGCCCGGACTGGGTGAAGCTGGCCGAGGCCTTCGGCGCCAAAGGCATGCGCTGCGAGGACTCCGCCGACCTCGAGGAGCAGATGGTGGCGGCGCTGGAGCACGACGGGCCGGTCCTGATGGACGTCCGCGTCGTCCGCGAAGAGAACTGCTATCCGATGATCCCGCCGGGTAACGCCGCCCGCGACATGGTCGAGGCGCCGCGGAAGGCGGTCTCATGAGCCACCTGGCGCGGCGCATACCGGCGTCCTCGGTCGCTTGTGTGCAGAGCACGCGGCCCTCCCTGCGTCCTTGGTCTGCTTGGCCAGGAGGCTCATGATGGAGGCCGGGACGCCCCAGGTCGTCAAATTGGAGGACCTGCACGTGGCCGGGCAGCTCAGCGGCCGCAAGCACATCCTCTCGATCCTGGTCGAGAACAAGCCGGGCGTGCTGGCCCGCGTCGCCGGGCTCTTCTCCCGCCGCGGCTTCAACA
>CAMLHB010000172.1 GCA_946479725.1 uncultured Actinomycetes bacterium
GCTACGAGCGAGAGCGGCCCGGCGAGCTGATCCACATCGACGTCAAGAAGCTGGTAGGAAAATCGCCGTGGCACCGCCGATAATCCCTAGTTATCGCACCTCGGCAAGCCTCCCGAGGAGCGTCACCCGCTGCGAGACCCCAGCGGCCTTGGCCGCCTTGGCGAGCCGTGATCGCATGGCGGGTGGAGTGAGCGGCTCGTATCGGAGATTGAAGAGGAGGCGGGAATGTTCGATGCCCAATGACGAGCGCGCATCGAGGTACATGCTTGTGAGGCCCGCGATCCAGTCATTGGGGAGGAAGACCTGTCGTTCGCGGCGTCCCTTTCCCACCAGTCGCAACGCCCTCCCGGGCATGTCGATGTCCCGGCGCCTGATTCCCACGGCCTCATGGACCCGCACGCCGGTCGTGACCATCAGCGCGACCGCGAGAAGGGTTGTCGACTCATGGGGCCTCCTCTCAACTGAACGCCTTGCGGGGGGCCTGCCGACGTCGACCCGACTTCTGGGCCTCGATGAATGCGACCACGACACCTCGATCGATCTCTTCAACGTCGAAGCGGGCACCTACGGATCCCGCGAAGCTGGCCAGGTCGCTTTCGTAGGCGCGAATCGTGTGCGGCGAAAGGTCTCGCGTCGCGAGCAGCCAGCGGATGTACTGATAGCGGGCTTTCTCGATTTGCATCTGCGGGTGGCGATGTGATCAATTGCAAACCGACTCGTTTATTTCGGTGAGAGGGGCGCCGACCTGGATTTACGGGACGATCCCTGCGTTCCAAAAAAGGCTTGTGTACTTGACAAACACCGATTGCCCTGGGGTAGGGTCGTGCAATGTTTACGCAACAGGGCAGATTCGGGATCTCGATGGCCATGGCGTTTGTGCTCTTCAGCCTAGGTGCTGCCGAGTCGGCCTCGGCAGCACCTGCCTCCGTCGTGATCGACACGCTCACCCCGGAGCTGCAGCAAGCGGAAACCGGCGGTGGATCCAAGGTGGACCTGAGCTTCACGAACCTGACCGACGGGCCGGCCGCGCTGGAAATCGAAACGCCCGAATGCAAACCCAGCCAATCGAGCCTCAACACGAACCAGCTGCCGCCCAACCAGATCACCACGGTGACGGTGGAATTCGCCGACTCCTGCGCCCATGAAGGGCTGAGATCGCAGCTCACCGCTGTGCTGGCCGGCGGAACCTCGCAGGTTTTTGAAATCCAACCTCAAGGAGCACCGGCAAAGGCGCCTAACTGGCATGAGCTATGGGCGTTCGCCGTCGCCCTTCTCGCCAGCCTGCTCCTCAGCGTGCCCTTCTACTTCTGTTGGTGGGAACCGAAGAACGCGGGCGAGCGTAGGCCGAGTCAGCCTCTGGGCTCGCTCGACGCAACCTGGAAATTCAACGACAATTGGGCCACCAACGCGACCGCCGCCGGGGCCTTGTTGAGTGGTCTGTTCAGCGCCACGACGGCAAAGGCGTTCCTCGGCGACAACGCTGAAGCCCTCACCGCACTTGCAACCGTAGGCGGGGTAATCGCCCTGATCCTCGTTAGCGCCGCCCCTATCCTCGTCCTCGCAACCAAGAGCTACAAGGAGTCAAACGGCAAGCGAGGCGACGCCTTTACCGTCGGCGGCGTGCTGCTCGGGGCCGCCCTCGTCCTGGCCGCCGCCGCGGGACAGCTCTGGGTGGTCGCCTATACCGCTTCCGAACTCGACCTCGGCAGCGCCGGGTGGCTCGTCTGGGTTGCCTTCGGCATCGGGATCGTCATCCTCGGCACCTACAGCTTTCGCTTCCTCAAGGATCTCCTCGAGAGGGGGACTGAAGCGAAAGCGACCGAATCCAAAGTAGAGATCGAAGCCGCCAAGCTCATCGTCAAGGCGATTGAAGGCGCAACGAAGCAAGACTCCAAAAAGCAGAAAGAAACCTTCATCGAGCTCGGCGACACGATCGACGCTCAGGAGGCCAGAGCGGACGAAAGCTACCGTCGGCGACCCCGCAGCGCTCTTCTCTAGCTATTCGCGGACTGACCCGGTGGCGCGCGACCTGCACGGACTCATCCAGCACTCCTTCGCGGTGCGCATTCCGCGCGACCTCGAGCCTCTCTATGCGGGTGAGGACGTCGCCGATGCCGACCGGCTCCTACGGACAATCTTCGAGGCCCCGGGTTTCAGACTCGGTGAGGCCGAGATGAAGCACCGCCTTTGGGGGGTCGGTGGCGAGGGATCGTGGGACCACAGTCTCCTGGTCCGCCACCGCCAAACGACGATCGAGCCTCGCCCGTTCCCATTCAAGGAAGAAGAACTCCCGAAGTCGGTTGCCTGGAGCATGGGCGAGTGCCCGGGTCAGCCCAATCCAGAGGACCCGTGGGAGGGCTTCGTAATCGGCGGGGTCGACCGATCCGTGGAAAGTCCTCACAAGGACTTCCTTGCCGAAGAGACTGGCGGCGCTGAAGCAGGTGAAGGTGCCGCTCTATCAAGGCTCCTCTGCCAGCTTCTAGCCCACCGCCGCTCCCGCCTCTTCGGCTTGCCCTTGGCTCGAGAGACGGTCAACGTCCTCCTGCCGCACGCCCTACTCAAACCGTGCGAACCACACCGGCCCGGACACGGCGGCTGGTTCGCGCAACCCATGCTGTCGCTCTTCTACGTCTATGGATCTCGTGGCTTCCGCCCGATCTTCTCCTTCAGCCTCTTCCTGATCCCCTGCGACATCGCCGCGACCGAACTCTCTTCACGACCCATGTCCGGCGCCGAGATGCACACCTCAGTCCGAAACCAGTGGCCGCTCGCAACCGCGTTCAACGTCGAAAAGAGACCCGCGTTCACAGTCTCCGGGCCACTTGGCGGCTACCTGGCCGCTGCGGCCGCACCGGCAATGGAGCTGCTCGGCTTCCGGTCCACCGAGGACACCTGGGCGGCGAAGGCAGATGAAAACGACTCCGATCACCGAGAGGTGACCCTGCGGACGTTCACCGAGGCCACGCTTTTCGCCATCGCGCTGCGGATGACCGGGGGCACGCCCGACCTCCCGACCGTGCAGGCCAGGAAGGAAATTGGCGATCATGTACTCACCACTCTTTCGGCCTCTCGTGTCTCCTCTGTGGTCGTCGTCGACGACAACTGCGCAGCGGCACAGCCTGCCGCCGAAAGGTTGGACACCTGCAACGAGCCAGACCTCTCAGGACTTCTCGCCGAAGTCTCTGCAGCCATCTCCCAGCCCTACCGGATGCCGGCCCAGATACCGGATAGCGGACCGGACTGTTACCGCCTCGACCGCGACTTTTTCGACACCCGCGGCTACGCAATCGCCATTCTTCCCGCCAATCGCTGCGTTGTGACCGTCGGCGATCGGTGCGCCCAGCAGGGTCTGGAAAGATCCGCGCTACTCGAGGCGGGATGGACCGCCTACATGGTTATCGGCGCCGCAACGGCAACCGGAATGATTCGCAGCGTCTTCCGCGATATCTCCCGCTCCGATCGCTCAAAGCCCGGTTCGATCGCCGACATCGAGCGCGAAGCGATGGTCGAGCTGCATGAGACCTATGACCTCGAAATCATGACCGAGACCTACCGCAGGCGCTACCGCCTCCTCCGCAAGCACCTCGGCATTACCGCCGAATTCGAAGCCCTCAGTGACAAGCTGGAGGCGCTTTATCGGGAGACGAGCACTCGCTTTGAGGGGAAATCCGAGAAGCGCCTGCAATTGCTCACCTGGGCGACCGCGATCCTGAGCGCAGTCATTGCCGGTGGCACCTTGGTCCTCATCTTCAAAGGCGGCTGACCATGCAGCCCGGGGGAGGCAAAGCTCTACCGCCAGAGCTCGCCGCGGAGCATCTCGTTGCCGCGTTCGAGCTGCTCGATGGTGGCGGTGGCGACCGAGCGGACACGGGTCGCCCGGTTGATGCGGGCCTGGACCTCGCGGTGTGACTTGTTGGTGCGACGGGAGACGTCGGCGACGAGGCGGCGGCGCTCGTTGCGGAGGCGCTCGCGAGCTGCGTAGGCGGACTCCCGCTCCGGCTTGAGGTCCGGCGCCTTCGGCTGCGCGGAAGGGATCGCTCTCCTCACGGCGGGCGGATCGTCGGTCGGGAAGAGCTGCAGGGCGGTCTCGCTCATGATCGCCCCGTCGAGCTCAGCGGCGCCGGAACTGAGGGCGGCGAAACCGCCGCCAGGCTCTCCTGACTCCGGTTCGGGGGCGTCCATCTCGACCTCTTCCTCCTCCCCGGTCGGCGAGAGGTCGAGGGCGTGGCGGCGCTCCAGCTCGATCTCGTGCGCCAGCGCCTTCAGGCGTGAGTCGGCCGGCATCAGCAGGTAACTCATCTGCCGGCGCGGCCCGGGAGTTGCGCGGATGAAGCGGCCGACGACCTGACGGAAGAAGAGCTCGGTTCGGGCAGCGGTGGCGTAGACGCCGACCCGCAGGCGGGGGATGTCGACGCCCTCGGAGACCATCAGGACCGAGACCAGCCAGCGCTGCTTGGAAGCAGCGAAATCGGTGATGCGGCGGCTTGCGTCGGGCTCGTCGCTCATCACCAGCTCGGGCCGCTCCCCCGAGATCGAGCCGAGCCGGGCCGCGATCGCCCGCGCGTGCTCCTGGTCGGAGGCGATGACCAGGCCACCGGCGTCGGGATGGCCGTCGGCGCGCACCTCGCTCAGCCTGGCGTCGGCGTCTCGCAGCACCTCCCCCATCCACTCGCCCTCCGGGTTAAGCGCCGTGCGCAGGCGCCGGGCGGCCTCCGCAGCCGGCAGAACGAGGTCGAAGTCGGCGCTGCGCAGGCGCCCGCCGGAGAGCCACTCCATCTCGCCGTCGTAGGGGAGGAAGGTGATCGGTCGACAGACCCGGTCGACGAGCGCCTGGGGATACCCGTAGACGTAGTCGGCCTGACTGAGGCCGTCCCCGTCGTAGGTGACCCAGGGAATCGCCGAGTTGTCGGAACGAAAGGGGGTCCCGGAGAGCAGCAGGCGGAAGCGGGCGCCGTCGAAGGCCTTGCGGGTCTGCAGCCCCCAGGCGGCCAGGTCGCCCATGTGGTGCGGCTCGTCGGCGATCAGCAAGGTGGCACGGCGGCTGGCGGCAAGCCGGTGGGTCTCCGGCCCCGCCGCGATCGTCTGGTAGGTGACGGCGACGCCGTGGAAGTCGACCGACTCGGCTCCGTCGGAGTTCGGCCGGTTCGGCTCTAGGTCGATCCCGTAGCGAGCGGCGTCGGCCGCCCACTGGCGGCAGAT
>CAMLHB010000173.1 GCA_946479725.1 uncultured Actinomycetes bacterium
GTCGCCCTCGACGACCTGCCGGAGATCGACTTCGTCCTCTGCGGCTCGGTCGCGGTCAACCTCAGCGGCGCCCGGGTGGGAAAAGGCGGCGGCTACCACGACCTCGAGTACGGGATTCTCACCGACGCCGGCAAGATCGACGCCCACACCACAGTCGCCACCACCGTCCACCCGATCCAGATCCTCCGCCAGCACCTGATGGTCACCGACCACGATCTGCCCTGCGACCTGATCGCGACGCCGCGCGCGGTGATCGAGATCGAGCGCCAGTACGACCGGCCGCGCGGGATCCTCTGGGACCACCTGCAACCGCCGCAGATCCGGGAGATCCCGGTTCTGGAAAGGATGGGATATGCCTGAGCCCGAGCGCCAACCGCTCCCCGCCTTCCCCGGCACCGATTACGGCGACCCGGACCCGGAGTGGCTGAAGATCGACTGGCGGGACCACCTGCACCAGGTCGACCTGCCGGGAGCGGCGGCGGTGAACTACGCCGAGATCGGCAAGGGCGAGCCGATTCTCTTCATCCACGGGCTCGCCGGCTGCTGGCGCAACTGGCTCGAAAACCTCCCCTACTTCGGCCGCACCCATCGGGCGATCTCGATCGACCTGCCCGGATTCGGCGACAGCCCGATGCCCTCCTGGGAGATCTCGATGCCGAACTACGGGCGGCTGATCCACGACTTTTGCGAGCGCCTGGGAATCGACCGCGTGGCGGCGCTGGTCGGCAACTCGATGGGCGGCTTCATCGCGACCGAGGCGGTGATCGAAGAGCCGCAGCGCTTCGACCGGTTGGTCTTGATCTCCGCCGCCGGGATCAGCTTCGCCGAGTGGGAGGGTCGTTCGCTCGACGCCGCCGCCCGCATCTTCAAAGCGGCGATCCCGATGCTCAGCGGGGAACGGCGCGTTTACTGGACGACGCCGCGGGGGCGCAAGATCGCCTTCGGCCGAATCTTCCGCAATCCCAACAAACTGCGCCCCGAGCTGCTAGCCGAGCAGGTCCGCCCCGGCCTGCAGGCGCCGGGCTTCTCCGACGCCCTCGCCGCAACCTGGGGCTACGACACCCGCGAGCGGCTGCCCGAAATCGAGATTCCGACGATGGTCGTCTGGGGCCTCAACGACCAGGTCGTCCCGGTCGAGGGGGCGCTCGGGTACCACCGCCTGATCCCGAAGTCCCGGCTGGAGATTTTCGAGCGCACGGGCCACCTGCCGATGCTCGAGCGCCCGCAAAGGTTCAACCCCCTGCTCGACGAATTCATCGAGTCTTCGCAACCGTTGCGGGCAGCGCAGGACACCGCCGTCGGTTGACGATTGGTGAATTAGACCCCCTATAGGGAGTACAACTCACCAATCGTGGCTCAGGTGATCGCGCCCTTCGACGCGGATGAGACGGTCGCCGCGTACTTGGCCATGACGCCGCGGGTGTAGAGCGGCTCGGGCTGCTCGTATTCCTCGACCCGCTTGGCCATCTCCTCGTCGGAGAGGGCGACGCTGAGGCTGCGGTTGTCGATGTCGACGGTGATCTCGTCACCCTCGCGGATCGCCGCGATCGGGCCGCCCTTCGCCGCCTCGGGGGCAACGTGGCCGATCATCAGGCCGCGGGTGGCGCCGGAGAAGCGGCCGTCGGTGACCATCGCCACGCTCTCGCCGAGCCCCTCGCCGACGATCGCCGCGGTCACCTGCAGCATCTCCCGCATCCCGGGACCGCCGACCGGCCCCTCGTTGCGGATGACGACGATGTCGCCGGGATTGATCTGTTGGTCCTTGACGGCGCGAAAGCACTCCTCTTCGGACTCGAAGGTGCGGGCGGGGCCGGTCTGCTGGCGCCGCTCGGTGCCGGCGACCTTGACCACGGAGCCTTCTGGCGCGAGGTTGCCCCGCAGGATCGCCAGCCCGCCTTCGGGCTTCAGCGGGTCCTCGACGGCCCGCACCACTTCCTGGTCGGGCGCCTCGGCCGCGGCGGCGGCTTCTTCGCCGATCGTCTTCCCGGTGACGGTGATCGCCTCACCGTGGAGGATCCCGGCTTTGGCCAGGCGCTTGAGGATCACCGGCACGCCGCCGGCGGCGTAGAGGTCGGTGGCGACGAAGCGGCCGCCCGGCTTGAGGTCGGCGAAGAGCGGCGTCTGGCGCGAGATCCGCTCGAAGTCGTCCATCGTCAGCTCGATTCCGAGCTCGTGGGCGAGGGCGATCATGTGGAGGACGCCGTTGGTCGAGCCGCCCGAGGCGCAGATGCAGGCGATCGCGTTCTCCAGCGACTCGCGGGTGATGATCCTGCTCGGCCGCAGGTCGTTGACGAGGACGTTGATCACCAGCTCGCCGACTTTCTCGGCGACGGTCTGCTTGACGTCGTCTTCGGCCGGGACCATCGCCGAGCCGCCGGCGCTGATCCCCAGCGCCTCGAAGGCACAGGCCATCGTGTTGGCGGTGAACTGGCCGCCGCAGGCCCCGGCCCCGGGGCTGGCTACGCCCTCGAGCTCGTGCAGTTCCTCGTCGGTCATGTTGCCGGCGTTGTGGGCGCCGATCGCCTCGAAGATGTCGAGGATGGTGACGTCGCGGCCATGCCAGTGGCCGGGGGCGATAGAGCCGCCGTAGAGCAGCACCGAGGGGACGTCGAGCCGGGCCAGCGCCATCGCACATCCCGGGATCGTCTTGTCGCAGGCGCAGAGGGCGACGATCGCATCGAACTGGTAGCCGCGCGCCATCAGCTCGATCGAGTCGGCGATCACCTCGCGGCTGACCAGCGAGGCCTTCATCCCCTGGGTGCCCATCGTCACCCCGTCGGAGATGGCCACCGTGTTGAACTCCATCGGCGTCCCGCCGGCGGCCCGCACCCCCTCTTTGACGTGCTCGGCCAGCGCCCGCAGGTGAAAGTTGCAGGGCATCGCCTCGGTCCACGTATTCGCAATCCCGATCGTCGGCCGGCTCAGAGCGTCGTCGTCGAAACCGATCCCCTTCATGTAGGCGCGCGAGTGGGCGCGGTCGGGGCCGTCGAAAACGGCCGCCGAGCGGGGACGGGGCAGCTTGGTCGCGGTATCACCGTTCGTGCTCATGGCAGGCAAATCTACTGAGCGCAACCGTGGCGCGAACGCCCCGCATTGGTCCCGCAAGTGGACAAACTGGTCACTTCAGCCCGAGCGCGTTGACCGGGCCGGGCCCCTTCCCGATCCCGCGCAGCCCGGCGCCGACCGCCGCCGAGGCGATCTCCCGAGCCTTGCGCGCCGCCTCCAGCGGCTCCTCCCCCCGGGCGAGGTACGCCGCCAGTGCCGAGGAATGGGTACAGCCGGACCCGTGCGCAGCCCCATCCGGGTGCCGCTCGCCCGGGATCTCGACCACCTGCTCACCGTCGAAGAAGAGGTCGATCAACTCCTCGCTGTGCCCACCGGTGACGACGACCGCCTTGGGACCCGGCGCATGCGGACCGAGGGCCTGCGGACCAAGCGCCAGCACTCCCCGCGCCAGATCCTCCTGGCTCGCCCCTTCCCCCAGCCCCGCCAGGGCTCGGGCCTCAGGAATATTCGGCGTGACCACCGTGCAAACGGGAAGCAAGACCTCTACGAGGGCCTTCCTCGTCTCGTCGTCCAAGAGGACAGCGCCACTCTCAGCCACCATCACCGGATCGATCACAACAGGCGCATGCTGGACGCCCATGTACGTGAGGCCGACCGCGACCGCATCGATCGTCTCCGGAGAACCGAGCATCCCGATCTTGACCGCGTCGACTCCGATGTCTTCTGCACTCGCCAGGATCTGGGCGAAGACCGCCTGTGGCGAGACCAACTCGACATGATGGACGCCGCGAGTGTTCTGCGCGGTGATCGCGGTGATTGCCGTCATCCCGTGAACGCCGCAGCGCGCGAACGCCTTCAGATCGGCCTGGATCCCGGCACCTCCGCCGGAGTCGGAGCCGGCGATGGAGAGGGCAGTTGGTGGGTTGTTGGGACGCATCGGGAAGAGAGCCTAAAGAGACGCCTGGTGAGTTGACGGAGTAAGGGTGCGCGAGTAGGTGCCCAAGCTGGAGCAGGTGAGGTAGCCGAGCAGCTCCAAGCGGGCCAGGGCGGCGGCCGCGGTAGGACCGGATAGACCCGTCTCAGCCGCAACTGCGTCGCAGGTCGACTCACCGGCTTCGACGGCGGCGAGCGCTAGCTCTAGTTGTGGGTCGAGGGTCGGGACGCTGTGGTTGATCGGCCTGCGGCCCGGCCCGAGCATGGCGTCGAGGACGTCTTGAGCGTCGCGGACGACGTGGGCGCCGCTGGCGAGGAGGGCGTTGGGGCCGGCGGAGGCGCGAGAGGTGACCGGCCCCGGGACGGCGCCGAGGTCGCGGCCGAGGTCGGCGGCGAGGTCCGTCGTGATCAGGGAGCCGGACCGTTTCGCGGCCTCGACGACGACGGTCATGCCGGCGAGGGCGGCCATGATCCGGTTGCGGGCCGGGAAGGTCCAGCGCCAGGGGGTGGCGCCGGGCGGCAGCTCCGAGATCACCAGGCCGACTTCGCCGATGCGGCGCCAGAGTGAGCGGTGGCTTGCCGGGTAGGCGACGTCGGGGCCACAGCCGAGGACGGCGATCGTGCGGCCGGCGTCGAGGGCGCCGCGGTGGGCGCAGCCGTCGATTCCGAAGGCGAGGCCGCTGACGACGACCATCCCCGCCGCGGCCAGCTCCCGCCCCAGTTCACGCGCAACCTCGCGGCCGTAGGAGGTGGCGCGGCGGGCGCCGACGATCGTCACCGCTTCGAACGGTTCCAGGCCGTCGAGCAGCTTCGGGCTGCCGCGCCCGATCAACGCCCACGGCGCATCGGCCGCGTCCCGCAGCGAGCCCGGATAGAGATCGCCGTGCCGGCAGCAGGCCCAGCACCCCGCCATCGCCAGCTCTTCGTTCAGCCGCTCCTCCGGCAGCGCCGCGATCCGCGACAGCAGCTGTCCCGTCACCTTCGGCGCCGCCACCTCGACCAGCTCCTCGTTCGACAGCCGCAGCAGCTCAGGTGAGCGCGAGCCAACCTCGCCGGTCGCGATCCGCTCGACGTAGGGACCGAGGTCGGCCAGCAGCCAGGAGCGGCGCAGGCACTCCGGGCAGGCGCGAGGCTCAGACATGCTCCCGCCGCCGCATCTGCAGAGCCTGGGCCATCTGCTCCTCGCCGATCTCGTCCAGGCCCGCCAGGTCGCTCAAGGTCTGCGCCAGGCGCAGCGCCCGGTCGTGGGCGCGGCC
>CAMLHB010000174.1 GCA_946479725.1 uncultured Actinomycetes bacterium
CTGCGCTCGCGCTCGGCGTTCAGCTGGTGGCCGAAGAGGATCGCCAGGTTGGTGATCCAGAACCAGAGCAGGAGGACGACGAGGCCGGCGAGGGTGCCGTAGGTCTTGTCGTAGGAGCTGAAGTTGGCGACGTAGAGGGCAAAGAGTGCCGAGGCGATCGCCCAGACGACGATCGCGAGCAGCGCCCCCGGCGTCACCCATTTGAAGCCGCGGATCTTCACGTTCGGCGTCGTGTAGTAGAGGACGTCGACCATGAGGATGAAGATCGCCGCCATCACCGGCCACTTGGCGATGTTCCAGACGTCGACCGCGGTGCTGCTGAGGCCGATCGGGTTGGCGACCGCTTCGACGACGGGGCCGGTGAGGACGAGGCCGACGGCGAGCAGCGCCATCATGATGATCATCGCCAGGGTGACGCCGATCTGCAGCGGCCGCAGCTTCCAGAAGGGGCGGCCCTCGGGGGTCTCGTAGATGATGTTGGAGGCGCGGGTGAAGGCGCCAACGTAGCCGGATGCCGACCACAGCGCCGCCGCCAGGCCGAAGACGAAGGCGAAGCCGGCCGCGCTCTGGTTTTCGACGATCGACTTGATCGGCCCTTCGAAGGTTTCGGCGCCGGATTCGGGGCCGATTTCGGTGATGATTTCGGTCAGCTTCGCGGTGGTGGTCTGGGGGTCGCCGAAGATCCCGATCAGCGAGACCATCGCGATCAGCGCCGGGAACAGCGAGAGCAGGCCGTAGTAGGTGAGCGCCGCCGCCCAGTCCGTGAGGTTGTCCTCCTGAAACTCGGTCAGCGTCCGCTTCAGCGTCGAGGGCACCCCCGATTTCTGCGCCTCGCCCTCGGGCTTGTAGTCGCGCCGGACCCCGTTTCCCTCCATACCGGCTCTTTGCCCGATCCCCCCACCTCCTAATCCCAGCGCTCAGGCGGATCGCTCGAGCTCGACCTCGTCCGCCGGCTTGTCGTCGCGCAGGCCCTTGTAGGCGGCGTGGCGGAGAATGCCCTCCTTCGTCATCTCGCGGAACTCGAACTCGGCGACCAGGCGCGGCTCGACGAAGCGGGCCCCTTTCGGCGGCGCCGCGCCTGCTTCGAAGGGGCTCGTGTCCCGCGCCAGCGGCGCCAGGCGCGCGGCCAGGACCTCGAGGTCGGCCTGCTTGAACCCGGTCCCGACTTTGCCGCCGTAACGCAGCGCCCGCCGGGCGCCTTCGCCCTCGTGATAGCCGACGAGAAGCGCGCCGAGGTGTTCTTTGCGCCGGCCCTCGCCGGGGGTCCAGCCGCCGATCACCAGCTCCTGGCGCAGGGTGTTCTTCACCTTCAGCCAGGCGCCGTTGCGCCTGCCCGGCGCGTAGGGGCTGCCGGGCCGCTTCAGGACCATCCCCTCCAGGCCCTGCTCTCGGCTCGCCTCCAGCAGCTCCGCGGCGTGGCCGACCGAGTAGGCGGGCGTGCGCCAGCTCTCGCCGTCGAGGCCCAGCCCCTCGAGCACCTCGCGACGGCGCCTGTAGGGATAGGGGGTGAGGTCGTGGCCGTCGAGGTAGAGGAGGTCGAAGAGGACGTAGACGACCGGGTGGGACTTCATCCGCCGCCGCACCACGCTCGGCTCGGTCTGGTGGATCCGCTGCTGCAGCAGCTCGAAGCTCGGATGGCCGCTCTCGTCGAAGACGACCAGCTCCCCGTCGAGGACCGCGTCGATCGAACCGAGCTGACGCGAGATCCGCCTCACCTCCGGGTACTGGGCAGTGACGTCGTTGAGGTTGCGGGTCTGCAGGGTCACCCGGCCGGGTTGGCAGTAGGCGATGGCGCGGACCCCATCCCACTTCACCTCGACCGCCCACTCGTCGGCGTCGCGCGGCAAGGTCGAGAGCTTGGCCAGCATCGGCACCACGTTCTCCGGGAACGGGTCGCGCTCGCGGGCGGGCGGGTCGATGCGGTGGATCATCCAGTCCTTCTCAGCTCTGCCGGCCCGGAAGAGCGCGTAGCGCCCCTGCAGCCGCTCGCCGTGGAACTCGACCATCACTTTCGCCGGCTCCCACTTCTCCAGCTCATAGGTGCCGGCGTCCCAGATCTTCATCGTCCCGGCCCCGTACTCGCCCTTCGGGATCTCCCCCTCCCAGTCGAGGTAGGAGAGCGGGTGGTCCTCGGTGTGGACCGCCTTGCGATTCTCCTCCGGCGTCTCCGGAATCCCGTTCGGGATCGCCCAGGAGACGGCGACCCCCTCGTGCTCGAGCCGCAGGTCCCAGTGCAGGCGCCGGGCGCTGTGTTCCTGAACGACGAAGCGCGGCGCCCCGTTCTTCTTGGGCAGCTTCTTCGGCGCCGGCTCGGCGGTCTTGCCGAAGTCCCGCTTGCGCTCGTACTCGCCGAGCTCGCCCTTGCTCGATTTCCCCTTCGCCTTGGCCATCGGATCGATTCTTGCGCTCTACCCGTTTGGCCGCTGCGGACCGCGGGTGGAACCGCCGAGCCCACCCCGCTGCAGAGGCGAGGTGGGCCGGGGGCAAGGAGAAAAGATGAGCTTCGAAAAGCAGTTTGCGCTCTCCCCCTTTCCCGCCCCTAACCGCAGCCTGAGGATCTCCTAAAAGATGTGGGGATGAGCCAGCGCTTCCTCGTCGCTCCGGACTCCTTCAAGGGGACCTTCGGCGCCGGCGAGGTGACGGAGGCGATCGCCGCCGGAATCGAGGAGGGTGGCGCCGAGCCCGAGCACTGCCCCGTCGCCGACGGCGGCGAGGGGACGATGGAGGTGCTGCTCGGTGCGTTGGGCGGGGGGCGGCGGCGGGCCGCCGTCCACGATCCGCTGCGGCGCCCGCTCGAGGCGAGCTTCGGGTTGCTCGGCGACGGGACGGAGGCGATCGTCGAGACCGCGCAGGCGTCGGGGCTGCCGCTGATCGCGGAGGAGGAGCGGGACGCCGTGCGGGCCGACACCTTCGGGACCGGGGAGCTGATCGCCGCCGCTGTCGCGGCGGGCGCGCGCCTGCTGCTGCTCGCGGTCGGCGGCAGCGCCAGCACCGACGGCGGCGCCGGCGCGATCGAGGCACTGGCGCAGGCGGGGCTGCTGGGGACGGTCGAGATCGAGGTGCTCTGCGACGTCACCGCGACTTATGAGGAGGCGGCCCGGCTCTTCGCGCCGCAGAAGGGGGCGGATGCGGGGGCGGTCGCGCGGCTGGAAGCGCGGCTCGACGCGCTCGCGGCCGAGCTGCTGCGGGACCCGCGCGGGGTGCCGATGAGCGGCTGCGCCGGCGGCCTCTCCGGAGGCCTTTGGGCCTACGGGGCGCGGCTTCGTCCCGGCGCCGCCTTCGTCCTCGACGCGATCGGTTTCGACCAGCGGCTCGCCCGCGCCGATGCGGTGGTGAGCGGGGAGGGCCGCTTCGACGCCCAGAGCCTGGAGGGGAAGATCGTCGGCGAGATCGCCGCCCGCTGCGCCACCGCCGGCAAGCCGCTGCACCTTGTCGTCGGCGAGGACGGGTTCGAGGGGGAACGTCCGGCCGCGGTCGCCTCCGTCACCGAGGCGGGAACGCCGGCGGCGATGCATCAGGCCGGGCGCGTGCTGGCGGGTGGCTGAAGCTAGGCCGCGAGGTCGCGGCGCTCGAAGAGCCAGGCGCCGAGCGCGGCGAGAAGGCAGGCGGCGAGGGTGACGCCGACGAAGGCGACGGGTTCGATCCCGTCCTCGATCGCGTTGCCGTAGTACCTGAAGACCGAGAGGTAGCGGACGCCGTCGAGGCTGGGGTCGAGGCGGCCGATCAGGTCGAGCACGTACATCCCCACCAGCACGCCGGCAACCGAGCCGGTGACGACGCTGGTGCGCAGGGAGAAGCCGGCGGCGACGATGCCGAGGCCGGCGAAGAGGAGGGCGAGCGGCCAGACGTTGGCGAAGCCTGCCGCGGCCGGGCCGGCGGCGAGGCCGGAGCCGGCGAGGATGCTGCCGAGGCCGGTGAGGACGCCGGTCAGGAGGAGGACCGCGGCCAGCTCGACCGCGGTGGCGAGGAAGCCGGCGGCGACGAGGCGGCGGCGGGAGACCGGCGCCGAGAGAAGGACGTCGAGGCGGCCCGATTCGGCGGCGCCGGTGAGGCCGCTGGCGACGGCGCGGACCGCCAGGTAGCCGAGCGCCAGCGGCACGATCAGGCTCAACATCTCGGCGTGCAGGTACTGCTCGACGTTGGAGAGCTCACCGATCCCGAAGGCTTCCTTCAGGCCCTGCGGGTATCCCTGGATCGCCTTGGAGAGCGATTCTTCGACCGAGGGGAAGATCGCGACGATGAAGGCCGACATCAGGCCTAGCGGGATCCCCCAGGCCCAGAGGGCGCGGCGGCGGTCGTAGAGGTGGGTGGCGACGAGGGCGCCGAGCTGCCGGGTCATGTCTCCTCCCCCTCGTCGTAGTAGCCGAGGAAGACCTCCTCCAGCGAGGGGTGGGTCGCCTCGAGGTCGACGACGTGGTGGCCGGCGAGCTCGCGGACGACGGCGTCGAGGTCGCCGCCGGCGCTGAAGCTGACGCGGCCGTCGGCGAGCGCGAAGTCGGCGACGCCGGGGAGTGCGCGCAGGCGCTCGGCGCCAACCGGGTCGGCGAGCTCGACGGTGAAGCGGCGGCGCGCCTTGCCGAGCAGGTCGGCGATCCGCTCGACCGCGATCAGGCGGCCGCCGCGGACGATCCCGACCCGGTCGCAGACCCGCTGCACCTCGTCAAGCTCGTGCGAGGAGAGGAAGACGGCGCAGCCGCGGTCGCGTTCCTCGGCGACGAGCGCCAGGAACTCCTCCTGCATCAGCGGGTCGAGGCCGCTGGTCGGCTCGTCGAGGATCAGCAGCTCGGGGCGGTGGAAGGTGGCGAGGATGAGGCCGATCTTCTGGCGGTTGCCGCGGGAGAGCTGGCCGAGCGGGCGGTCGAGGTCGGCGCGGAAGCGGCTCGCCAGCTCCTCGGCGCGGCCGATCCCGTCGACCCCGCGCAGCCGCGCCAGCAGGTGCAGCGCCTGGCGGCCCGGGGTCTCGCGGCCGAACCCGAAGTCGCCGGGGAGATTGCCGAGGCGAGCGCGGATCGCGACGCTGTCGCGGCGGCTGTCGAGTCCGAAGATCCGGGCCGAGCCCGCGGTCGGGTGGATCAGGTCGAGCAGGGTCCGGATCGTCGTCGTCTTGCCGGCGCCGTTGGGGCCGAGAAACCCGAACACCTCTCCGCCATGGACTTCGAGGTCGAC
>CAMLHB010000175.1 GCA_946479725.1 uncultured Actinomycetes bacterium
CGGGCGACGAAGCGGCGGTACTGCTCGTCCTCGACCCGGTCCTGGCGGCGCAGCGTCGCGCGCAGGTAGCCGTAGAGGAAGGCGATGCCGGAGAGCACGCGCGGGCGCAGGGTGGCGACCTTGAGCGAGCGCAGCGCCACCCACCAGAAGCCGTAGCGGAGGATGTAGGCGCACTCGCCGTGGCGGGCGCGGCCTCGCAGGGTGCCGCCGCGGGTGGCGACCGGGCGGTGGTGCCGGGCCTGCAGCCGGGGGAGCGAGCGGGTCTCGAAGCCGCCCATGCGCGCGTAGGTCTCGTCGATCGTGTCCCAGCCGAGGCGCTCCTGAACGCCGCCGATCGCCGCCAGGCACTCGCGGCTGTAGAGCTTGAGGGCGCCGCGGACGTGGTTGGCGGGGACCTTGGCCTCGCGCCACTCGCCGGCCTCGCGCTCGAGCAGGACGCCGCCGGCGATCCCCAGGCCCGGCTCGGCCTCGAAGGCGGCGAGCAGTTGCTCCAGGTAGTCGGGGGGCAGCTCGACGTCGGCGTCGAGCTTGCCGACGTGGGTGTGGTCACCGAGCTCGACGCTGGCGAGGGCGGCGTTGAAGGCGACCGCCTCGGCGGCGACGGCGAGGCCGTCGGTGGGGGCGGCCGCGCTGCGGGTTGGCGCCCGGCGCACCTCGAGGAAGGGAACTTCCCCCGCCAGCCGCTCGAGTAGCTGCGGGGTCGCGTCGCGGGAGCCGTCGTCGACGATCAGCCAGAGGTCCGGGGGCCGGGTCTGGGCGGCGACGGCGCGGACGGTCCGCTCGAGGTGGTCGGCCTCGTCGCGAGCCGGGGTGATCAGCAGCAGCCGCTGCACCTCAGGCGCTCCGCGCCCCGTCGACCAGCCCGTCGACGAGGTCGAGGTAGCCCTCGCGCTGGCGTCGCCACTCGATCTCGGCCAGCCGCCCGGAGGCAGCTTGCGAGCGAGCCAGAGCGTTCTCCGGTGCCCGCCAGACGCCTTCGATCGCCGCCGCGAAGGAGGCGGCGTCGCCCGGTTCGGCAAGGAGCACGTCGTCGCCGAAGTAGCGCTCGATCACCGGCAGCCGCGAGGCGACCACCGGCAGCCCCATGTGCACGTACTCGAGCAGCTTCACCGGCAGCAGCAGCTCGGTGAAGTCGTCGCGGAGGGTGGGGACGACGCCGAGGTCGGCGGCTTCGAGCTGGGCCGGGATCTCCTCCACCGGGGTCGGCTGCGGGGCGACGTGGATCCCCCCGGGGGAGAGCTCGGCGGCGAGGGCGCCGACGCGGCGGGCCGCCTCGGCGTCGGAGCCGAAGACGTCGAGGCGCACCGGCATCCCCTGGTCGCGCAGCGAGGCCACCGCCCGGACCAGGGTCTCGACGCCGAACCGCTCGGCGAGGCCGCCGTGATAGACGACGCGCAGCTCGCCGTCGTTCGGCGCGCGCGGCGTGCGGCGCTCGCCGAAGACGCGCTCGTCGGGGGTGTTCATCACCACCTGGGTCCGCGGCGCCGAGACGCCTCGCGCCGCCAGCAGGTCGCGGGCCTCGGGGGTGACGAAGACCAGCCCGTCGGCCATCGCCGCGCTGAGCCGCTCCTCGGCGCGGACCAGGCGCACCAGGGGGTGGCGCGGCGAGCGTTCGAAGAGGGTCGCGAACAGCTCCGGGAAGGTGTCGTGGAAGTTGAGGATCAGCGGCGTGCGGCGCAGCTTCGGCCGCCAGGCGGCGAAGACGAGCGCGTCCGGCATGTTGTGGATCTCGATCAGGTCGAAGGGGTCCCCGCGATCGAGGGCGCTGACCTTGCGGGCGGCGCCGAGCAGGAAACGCAGGTTGCCGCTGAGGTAGGCGCGGGCGCCGCCCCGGGGCTTCTCGGCGGCGGCGCGGTGCAGGGCGATCTCGCCGCTCCCGACCGGGAACACCTCGTCGTCGTTGAGGCATACGCAGTCGACCCGGTCGCCGCGTTCGGCCAGCGCCCGGGCCTGGCGCTGGATCCGCGAGTCGACGACGAAGTCCGAGTAGTGGACCATGCAGACGCGGAGGCCGCCGCGCCTGGCCTGCGCCGGCGGCGCCTCAGCTATCTGCCGGGACTTCAAAGCTCTCGACCGCCGCGACGATCTCCGCGATCTGCGAGTCCTCGATCGCCGGGAAGATCGGCAGGGAGCAGTTTTCCGAGGCGAGGCGCTCGGCCACCGGCAGGCTGCCGGGACCGAGGCCGAGGCCGGCGTAGGCGGGCTGGCGGTGGATCGGCGTCGGGTAGTGGATCGCGCTGGCGATGCCGCGGGCGTCGAGGTGGTCGCGGAGGGCGTCGCGGGCGGCGCTGCGGACGACGAAGAGGTGGTGGACGTGGTCGCTGTGCGGGTCCGCCGGGGCGGGGGAGACGACCTCGGTCCCGGCCAGCCCCTCGCGCAGCGCCGCGGCGGCCTCGCGCCGGCGCTGGTTCCACCGCGGCAGGTGACGCAGCTTCACCTCGAGGATCGCCGCCTGCAGGGTGTCGAGGCGGTGGGTCCCGGTGGCCAGCTCGTGGTGGTGGCGGATGCCCTCGCCGTGGGAGCGCAGCAGCCGCACCTTGTGGTCGAGCTCGGGGTCACTGGTGACGAGGGCGCCGCCGTCGCCCCAGCCGCCGAGGTTCTTGGTCGGGTAGAAGCTGAAGCAGCCGGCGTCGCCGAGCGAGCCGACCGGGCGGCCGCGGTAGAGGGCGCCGTGCGCCTGGCAGGCGTCCTCGACGACGGTGATCCCGCGCTCGCGGCAGAGCGCCAGCAGCGGGTCCATCTCGACCGGGCGGCCGAAGAGGTGGACCGGGATCACGCAGCGGGTCCGCGGGGTGAGGGCGGCCTCGACGATCTCGGCCGTGAGCAGCGCCGTCTCGGGGTCGACGTCGACGATCACCGGGGTGGCGCCGACGGTGCTGACCGCCTCGGCGGTGGCGATGAAGCTGTAGGTGGGGACGATCACCTCGTCGCCGGGGCCGACGCCGAGTGCCCGCAGGGCGATCTCCAGGGCCGCCGTCCCGGAGGAGACGCCGACGGCGTGCTCGGTGCCGCAGAAGTCGGCGAAGGCCGCCTCGAAGCGCTCCAGTTCGGGGCCGAGGGTGAAGGCGGACTTGGCGGCGATCAGCTCGACCGTCTCCATCCGCTCGGCAAAGAGCTCGGGAAAGGCGCTGTCGAGGCGGATGAAGGGGACGCTGGCGCCCTCGGTGGCGGCCAGGGGCAGGACGGGGTTCGCTGCGGTTGCGGTGCTCACTTGTCGACCTCGTTCGGGGTTGGCTGATCGAGCTCCAGGAAGAGCGCGGCGGCCTCGCGCCGGGAACGGACGCCGAACTTGGCGAAGGCGGATGAGAGGTGGCTCTTGATGGTGCTTTCGGAAAGGAAGAGCTGCTCGGCGATCTGCGAGTTGGTCAGGCCCTCGGTGACGTAGGTGAGGACCTGGCGCTCGCGGTGCGAGAGGGTCGGCGGCTGCACGCTGGCGCGGAGCTCCCGCGGCACCACCGACTGGCCGGAGCCGACGGCGCTGACGGTCACCGCCAGGGTCGACTCGATCAGCGGCTCGAAGACGATCGCGTCGGCGCCGGCGTCGAGTCCGCGGCGGACGCCGGTGCCGGTGGCGGGCGGCGAGATCGCGACGATCGGCAGCTTCTGCTCGCGGCGCACGCGGCGCAGCCGCGCCATCTCGGCCGGGCGGTCGAGGTTGCAGACGAGGACGACGATCGCGGCGATCTCCTCGGCGAGCTCGGCGATCTCCTCGGCCTCGGCGACGAAGAGGACGGCGGTGCCCCGCAGCGAGTTCTCGATGCGGCGGCGCAGCTCCTTCGACTCGGCGCCGAAGACCACGCAGGTCCGCTCGGAGGAGATTTTCGGATCGGCGACGGGTTCGCTGAGGACGGCCACGGATCACCAACGGGCGAGCCGGTTGAAAGCTTGCGCACCGCTCTGGCGTTGGTGATCCGATGGACGAGAGGCCCGCGACGGATCCGGCGAACGAGGCGCCGCATCGGCTGATCGACGACGTCAGCTTCGGCGAGGGTGCGGTCGTCTACTCGTTCACGAACCTCTACGGCTGCGCAATCGGGGCGGAGACGCGGATCGGGACCTTCGTCGAGGTCCAGCGCGGGGCCGAGATCGGCGCCGCCTGCAAGATCCAGAGCCACACCTTCATCTGCGACGGCGTGCGGATCGAGGACGAGGTCTTCGTCGGCCACGGCGTCGTCTTCGTCAACGACAAGCACCCGCGCGCGACCAGCGGCGGGGGCGACCTGCAGGACGACTCCGACTGGGAGCTGCTGCCGACGGTGGTTGAGCGCGGCGCCAGCATCGGCTCGGGGGCGACGATCCTCGGCGGCGTGCGGATCGGCGCGGGGGCGATGGTGGGAGCCGGCGCGGTCGTGGTCGGCGACGTCGATCCCGGGGCGACGGTGGTCGGCAACCCGGCCCGCGCGTTGCCGGCGCGGAAGCCGAGCTCAGCGCCAATTCTGCAATAGGTCGGAGTCGGCCACCTCGCGGACGACCCGAGCGGGAACTCCCATCACCACCGAGCGAGGAGCGACATCGGCGGTGACGAGGGCGCCGGCGGCGACAAACGCCTCTTCGCCGATCTCGACCCCCGGGCAGAGCGTCGAACCGCCCCCGACCCGGCAGGCCCGCCGCAGCAGGGGCCCTTCGAACTCGAACTCCTCGTCGTGCCGGTTCATCGTGTTGTCGTTGGTCAGCGTCACCCCGGGCCCGACGAAGGCGTCGTCTTCGATCCGCGTCCCGCCGGTGATGTAGCAGCGCGTCTGCACGCTGACCCGCTCCCCGATCACCACGCCGGGGTCCACCGAGACGTAGCTGCCGACAGTCGATCCCGCCCCGATGACGGCGCCGTCGCGAATTTGAGCGTGATCCCCAACCCGAGCCTCCGCCCCGATCCGCACCCCGGCGTGAATCACCACATGCCCCCCGATCAACGCCCCCTCGCCGATCTCCACCTTGTCCCCGATCAGGAGACCGGGCGCCAGGTCGGAAGGAAGTAGGTCCCCCATAGCGGCGGCATCCTAGCGATGCCCAGATCGGCCCTTCCGCACTTTGGTCCCCCAGGGGGGCCCAAATCTCGGAATCGTGAACCGGCCAGCTCGGAAGCGCGCCCGCCCAGCACCCAACCCAGCTCAGGGGGGGGGGAGGGCGGGGGCGCCCCGGGGCGGCCCGCCGGGCGAGGG
>CAMLHB010000176.1 GCA_946479725.1 uncultured Actinomycetes bacterium
GTCCTGGCCCTCCAACTGCTCGCCACATTCGGGGGGGGTCTGCTCTGGGGTGGCTTGCTGTGTTTTCGCTCGCACACCTCTCCCCGCATGAGAGACTCGCGCGATGCCAGCTTCACGGAGTTACGACAGGGCGCCGGCCGACATCCGGCCGGTGACGATCGATCCGGGGTTCGTCGAAAGCGCCGCGGGGTCGGCGCTGATCTCGATCGGGCGGACGCGGGTTATCTGCACCGCCTCGGTCCAGGAGCAGGTGCCGCGCTGGATGGTCGGCAAGGGGAAAGGTTGGGTCACCGCCGAGTACGCGATGCTGCCCGCCTCCACCGGCGATCGCAAGCAGCGCGACATCGCCAAGGGCAAACAGGACGGGCGCGGGGTGGAGATCCAGCGCCTGATCGGGCGCTCGCTGCGGGTCGTGGTCGACTTCAAGGCGATGGGCGAACGCAGCGTCTACGTCGACTGCGACGTGCTCGAAGCCGATGGCGGCACGCGCTGCGCGGCGATCACCGGCGGCTTCGTCGCCCTGCGCATGGCCTTCCAGAAGCTGGTCGACGCGAAGAAGCTCGAGGCGCTGCCGCTGAACGGCTCGGTCGCCGCGGTCAGTGTCGGCCTCGTCAACGGACGCGCCCTCTGCGACCTCGACTACGGCGAGGACTCGAATGCCGAAGTCGACGCCAACGTGGTGATGACCGGCGACGGCGGCCTCGTCGAGGTGCAGGCGACGGCGGAGCGGACGCCGCTCTCCCGCGCCTCGCTGGACGAGCTGCTGGGCCTGGCCGAGCTGGGGATCGGCCGCCTTCGGGAGGTGCAGGAGCGGGCGGCTTCGTGAAGCGTCGCGAAGCGACGGCGAAACAGGTGCTTGTCCTCTCCACGCGCAACCCGCACAAGGTGGAGGAGATGGCGGCGATGCTGCCCGGGGTCGAACTGAAGCCGCTGCCACCGGAGGTGGTGCTGCCGCCGGAGGACGGCGACAGCTTCGAGGCCAACGCGCTGATCAAGGCCCGCGCCGCCCACGCGGCGACGGGGGAGGTGACGATCGCCGACGACTCCGGAATCGAGGCCGCCGACCTCGGCGGCGCCCCGGGAATCTTCTCGGCGCGGTACGCGGGCGAAGGGGCGAGCGACGAGTCGAACCTGGAGAAGCTGCTGCGCGAGATCAACGCCGTCGGCGGCGACCGCCGCGCCGCCTACGTCTGCGCGATCGCCCTGATCGACGAGGCCGGCCACGAGTACGTCTTCGAGGCTCGTTGCGAGGGGACCCTGATCCCCGAGCCGCGCGGCAGCGGCGGCTTCGGCTACGACCCCGCCTTCGTCCCTGACGAGACCGGTCACGCCGACCATCGGACCTTCGCCGAGCTGGGCCCGGAGGAGAAGCACGCGATCAGCCACCGCGGCAAGGCGGCGCGAATGCTGGCCCGGCACCTGGGGCTGGAGGCCGAGGGGCCCCCGTGATCAAGAGCAAAAGCGGAGCGGCTGCGCTCTCGATCGCCTCCAACTCGATCCTGATCGCGCTGAAGCTGGCAGCCGGTGCGATCACCGGCTCGATCGCGATCGTCGCCGAGGCGATCCACTCGCTGGTCGACCTCGTCGCCTCGGTGATCGCCTTCATCTCGGTCCGTAAAGCCGACGAGCCGGCCGACGAGGAGCACCCCTACGGACACGAGAAGGTCGAGAATCTGGCCGCGACCATCGAGGGGATCCTGATCCTGGTCGGCGCCGCAATCATCGTCTACGAGGCGACCCACCGGCTCGTCGTCGGCGCCGAGGTCGAATCGCTCAGCATCGGCATCGCGGTGATGGGCTTCTCGGTCCTCGCCAACCTCTTGGTCTCCGGCGTCCTCTACCGCCAGGCCCGCGTGCACGAGTCGCCGGCCCTGGAGGGCGACGGCGCCCACCTCCGCACCGACGCCCTCGCCTCGCTCGGCGTCCTCGTCGGCCTCGCCTTGGTCCAGATCACCGGTGCCGCCGCCTTCGACTCGATCACCGCCCTCGTCGTCGCCGGGGCGATCGTCTGGGCGGGGATCAGCATCATCCGCCGCTCCTCCGGGGTGCTCGTCGACGAAACTCTCCCCGACGCGGAGCTGGACCGGATCGAGCAGGCGATCGCCACCGCCCGCACCCCCGAGGTCGCCGGCTACCACAAGCTCCGCGCCCGCCGCGCCGGCCGCCGCCGCCACATCGACTTCCACGTCCAGTACCGCTCCGGCACCAGCCTCGAGCGCGCCCACGAGCTCGCCCACCAGATGCGCGACTCGATCGAGGCCGAGATCCCCCAGGCCGAGGTCCTGATCCACGTCGAGCCCGAGACCTCCTACCGAGAGCGCGAAAGCGGCCCCTACCGGTCGGGTTAAGCGGGCGGCAGCAGGTTGACGCCGGCGGCGAGGCCGATCGCGACGAGGGTGATCGCGTAGCCGGTGTAGCCGCTGAAGGCGAAGAGGATGGCGGCGATCGCGCAGATTACGACGGTGACGATCCAGGAGGCTCGGGCGAGGGTCACTGTCGGTAGTTTTTCGCAGATGCCCGACGCTGCCGCAGCCACCACCCCCAGCGGCGAGGCCGCGGAGGCGGCGCTCGAGTTCCTCACCGAGATGTCGCCCGACCTGCGCGGAGCGGCGATCCTCGGTCCCGGCAACGAGGTGCTGGCCGGGACGGGGGAGGAGCCGGAGCGCTGGGGCGAGGACGCCGCCGCCCTCTTCGAGGTCGCCGACGGCGCCGAGGACGCGCCGGTCGAGCAGGTCCACATCGCCACCGAGCAGGGAGAGGTCTTCGCCGTCCGCAATGCCGGCCTCGCCGCGGTGACGGTGACCGACCGCTTCGCCCTCGCCTCGCTGATGCTCTTCGACATGCGCTCGACCCTGCGCCAGCTCGCGTCTCCGAACTTCACCCCGCCAGAGCGGGACGAATCTCGGAAGGGCGAGGGCTGATGCCCCAGGGGTCCTTCGGAAATCCCGCGTGTGCGGCTGGCGAGCGCCGGACCAAGCGGGGCAAGGACGCAGGGAGGCCGAATAGCAGCGCTATTTGGCCGACCGAGGACGCCGCAACGCGCCGGTCCGCCGCCGCCAGACGTGCGCGGGGGGTTTGCGAATGACCCCTAAGCCGCATCGGGTTCTGCTCAACCGCGTCTCGGTCTACGCCGATGAGGCCGCCGCCTTCATGCGCCGGCGCCGCGTCGCCCGCCGCCCCTTCGCCCGCCTCTATTACCCCCACGGTCGCAGCGCCGACCACGCCCAGGACTCGCGCAGCGGCGCCGAGCTGTTCGTCGCGGCCGGGCGCCTGATCGAGGTCGCCGGAAAGAAGCCGAAGGGATGAGCGGACTGATCGACCAGGCCGTCGCCGAGCGGGTGCTGGCGCGGGCGCTCGCCCACGGCGGTCGCTTCGCCGAGGTCTTCGCCGAACGGCGCCAGGGACAGACGCTGGCGATCGACGAGCGGCGGATCGAGTCGGTCCAGGCCGGCGCCGAGGAGGGCGCCGGGGTCCGCGTCGTCGATGGCAACACCACCTACTTCGCCCACGTCGACGGGCTCGACCCCGCCGACCTCGAGCGCGCCGCCGATGAAGCCGCCGCGGCGCTGCGCGGCGAGCGGACTGAGGCGCGGCCGCTGCAGGCGCGCGAGGTGGCGCCGCTGCCGATCGAGCGCCGCCCCGAAGAGGTCCCCGCCGAGCGCAAGGCGGAGCTGCTGCGCGAGCTCGACGAGCGGGCCAGGGCCAAGGGCGGGGAGATCGCCCAGCTGAACGCCTCCTACGCCGAGGCCCGCCGCGAGGTCGCCGTCGCCAACTCCGACGGCCTCTTCAGCGGCGACGATCGCACCCGGGTCCGGATCGGCGTTCAGACGGTCGCCCGTCGCGACGGCACTGTCGAGACCGGGGCCGAGACGCTCGGCGCCCACCGCGGCTTCGAGCTGCTCGAAGACGACCCGGGCCAGATCGCCGAGCAGGCGGCGGCGAAGGCGCTGACCCTGCTCGACGCGGTGCCGGCCCCCTCGGGCTCGATGCCGGTGGTCGTCGGCGGCGGCTTCGGCGGCGTCCTCTTCCACGAGATGACCGGCCACGGCCTTGAGGCCGACCACATTCAGAAGGGCGCCAGCGTCTACGTCGGCAAGCTCGGCGAGCGCGTCGCCGAGCCGCTGCTGAACGCCTATGACGACGGCCGCCTCCCGAATGAGTGGGGCAGCGACGCGATCGACGACGAGGGGCAGCCGACCCAGAAGACCCAGGTGATCGAGGGCGGTCGCCTCACCTCCTACCTCTACGACCACCTCACCGCCGAGCGCGACGGCGTCGCCTCGACCGGCAACGGCCGCCGCGAGAGCTTCCGCCACCTGCCGATCCCGCGGATGACCAACACCTACATCGCCCCCGGCGACGCCACCCCCGAGGCGATGATCGCCGACGTCGACCGCGGCTTCTACGCCGTCTCCTTCGGCGGCGGCCAGGTCGACCCGGCGACCGGCGACTTCGTCTTCGGCGTCTCCGAGGGCTACCTGATCGAGGGCGGCAAGGTGACCAGCCCCTGCCGCGGCGCCACCCTGATCGGCAACTGCCTCGACGCCCTGGCGGCGATCGACGCGGTCGGCGACGACTTCTTCATGAAGACCGGGATCTGCGGCAAGGGCGGCCAGAAGGTCCCGGTCGGGACCGGCCAGGGCCACGTCCGGGTGCGGGCGATGACGGTTGGCGGGACCGAGCGATGACCGCGGGAGCGGCTGATGCCAGCGGGAGCGTCTTATGTCTGAGTTGAGCGCGGTCGCGCGGCGGGCGGTCGAGGCGGCGACCGCCGCCGGCGCCAGCGACGCCGAGGCCTACGTCTCCCGCGAGGCCGGCCGCCAGGTCCGCGTCCACGGCGGCGAGGTCGAGAGCCTGACCGCGGCGACCCAGAGCGGGGTCGGGATCCGCGCCTGGAGCGGCCACCAGGTCGGCTACGCCTACGGCACCGACCTCTCAGAGCTGGGCATCACGGCGATCGCCGCCAAGGCCGCCGAAGCGGCCGCGGTCGCCGACGAGGACGAGTTCGCGGCGCCGCCGCAGCCGGCCGAGATCGAGGCGGTTCCCGGCCTCGGCGATCCCTCGATGGCCGCGTGGGGGACCGGTCGGGTTGCCGACGACGCGCGCGCCGTCGATCGCGCGGCGCGCGAGTCCGACCCCCCCCAGGTC
>CAMLHB010000177.1 GCA_946479725.1 uncultured Actinomycetes bacterium
GCGTCGGCCTCCTCGACGCTGGAGGCGGCGGCTTTCGCCTCCACTCCAGCCGCCTTCAGGGCAGCCAACAGCTCCTTGGAGCTGACGCCTTGCGCTTTGGCGATCTCGTGAACCCGTTTCTTGGCCACTAAGCCTGCTCCGCCTCCTGGGCGACTTCCTCGTCCTCACCAAGGGTCTCGCCATCCACTTCCTCGGCTTCGGTCGCCTCTTGCTGAATGTCTTCTTCCACAGCCTCCTCGGTTGCAACTTCGTCAGCCGACGCCTCCTCCGGCTCGACGAATTCGCTCTGCGCCCGGTTGACGATCTCTTCGACCTGGCCTTCGTCGGCGTCGGGGTCGGCGAGGATCGCCACCTCGGCCTCGGAGACGTTGGCGAGGATCGCCGTCTGGCTGGTTTCGAAGCGCGAGAGCGCCTGGTGCTGCGGCAGACCGCAATAGGTCGAGCCGGGGATCGCCGCGTTGGGGCAGCGGCGGCCGTTGGAGAGCACCGCCATGCAGCGGCCGTCGAAGGTCTCCTCGCCCTCGACCTCCACCTCGTGTTCTTCGGAGGCGAACTCGGTCTCGGACTTGATGTCGACGCGCCAACCGGTCAGGCGGGCGGCGAGGCGGGCGTTCTGGCCGTCGCGCCCGATCGCCAGCGAGAGCTGGTCGTCGGGCACGATCACGGTCGCCTGGCGCTCCTCGTCGTCGACGATCACCTCGCGCACGCGCGCCGGCGAGAGCGCCTTGGCGACGAAGCGGGCGGGCTCGTCGTTGTGGGGGATGATGTCGATCTTCTCGCCGCGTAACTCGGAGACGACCATGCGGACGCGGGAGCCGCGGGGGCCGACGCAGGCGCCGACCGGGTCGACCCCGTCGGCATGGGAGACGACGGCGATCTTCGAGCGGTAGCCGGGCTCGCGGGCGACGCCGACGATTTCGACCAGCTTGTCGGCGATCTCCGGCACCTCGAGCTCAAACAGGCTTTTGATCAGCTCCGGGCTGCGGCGGGAGACGACGATCGCCGGCCCTTTGGTCGAGTCGGAGACGTCGGTGATCACGGCCTTGACCCGCGTCCCGTGGTCGTAGCGCTCGTTGTAGACCTGCTCGGACTTCGGCAGCAGCGCCTCGACCCGCTCGCGCAGCTGGACCAGCGTGTAGCGCTTGTCCGACTGCTGGATGATCCCGGTGATCAGCTCGCCGACCCGGTCCTGGTACTCGTCGTACATCATCTGCCGCTCGGCCTCGCGGATCCGCTGCAGGATCACCTGCTTGGCGGTCTGGGCGGCGATCCGGCCGAAGTCGTCGGGGGTGACGTCGCGGGTCTCGATCTGGTCCTCGTAGGGGGCGATCATCTCCGGGTCGAGCTCGGGGTCCTCCGGCTCTTTCATCTCGCCGGTCTCCGGGTCGATTTCCGGCTCCTCCTGCTGCTCGGCGGCTTCGGCCAGCAGCTTCTCCTCCAGCTCCGGCGGCAGGATCAGTTCGAAGACGCGGAAGTCGCCGGTCTCGTGATCGAGGTCGACGCGGGCGTATTTGGCGGCGCCGGGGGTCTTCTTGTAGGCCGAGAGGAGGGCGTCCTCGAGGGCGTCCATCAACTTGTCGGCGGAGATTCCCTTCTCCTGCTCCAGCGCTTTGACGGCGTCGACGATCTCTTTGGTCACTGCGGGGACTCCTTGCTCTCGGAAGCGGTGGCGTTGCGACGGTACTTGGGCCCGGGTGAGGAGACCTCAAGCGAATAATCGACCAGAAGGTGCTTCAGGTGGTGGGTCACTCTTTCGCAAAGTGCGAGGTCGACCCCGTCCGGGTGGTCGATAAAGAGGCGCAGGGCGTCGCCCCTCGGTTTCTCGAGGGCGACCAGCTCGACGTCGCCGTCCAGCTCGGACAGCTCCTCTTGGATCTCTTGCTCGGTGGGCTCGGTCATGCCTGGGCGATTCAGGGTGGAGGCGTAAAAAAAGTGGGCCAGGCCCACTTCTCGACACACCTAGAGGACAAAAAAGCTTACGGCCAGTATAGCCCGCTCAGCCACTCGGCCGGCTTGCTTTCGCCCGCAGGCGGTCGACTCCGTCCAGGATCGCCTCCGCGACGGTCTCCTTGGAGTCGATCGGGACCTCGCTCTCGCCCGCGGCGGTGATCAGGGTGACGGCGTTGCGCTCGCTCTCGAAGCCGATCTCCGGGTTGGAGACGTCGTTGAGGACGATCATGTCGGCCCCCTTGCGCTCGAGCTTGCCGCGGGCGCGCTCGACGGCCCCTCCCCCGTGCTCGGCCGCGAAGCCGACGACGGTCTGCCCCTCGCGGCGGCGCGAGGAGAGCGCGGCGAGGATGTCCTCGGTCGGCTCCAGCGAGAGCTCGAGGCCCTCCGCGCGCCGCAGCTTCCCCTCGGCGGGCGCCGCGGCGCGGAAGTCGGCAGGTGCGGCGGCCATCAGCAGCACGTGGGTCTTTTCGAACTCCTCCTGGGCGGCGGCGGCGAGCTGGGAGGCGGTCTCGACATCGAGACGGCGGACGCCGGCGGTAACGGGGAGGCCGACGTTGGCGGCGAGCAGCGTCACCTCCGCCCCCCGTCTGGCGGCGGCGGCGGCGAGGGCGATCCCCATGCGGCCGCTGGAGCGGTTGCCGATGAAGCGGACGGGGTCGATCGGCTCGCGGGTGCCGCCGGCGGTGACCAGCACCCGCAGCCCGTCCCAGGGGCGGTCGCCGGCCGGCAGCGCGGCTTCGACCCGGGCCAGCAGCAGCTCGGGATCGGGCAGGCGGCCACGGCCGAACTCGCCGCGCGAGGCGAGCTTGCCCTCCTCGGGCTCGATCACCTCGACCCCGCGCTCGCCCAGCGTCGCCAGGTTCGCCTGGGTGGCCGCATCGGCGTACATGCGGTCGTTCATCGCCGGGGCGACGAGGCGCGGGGCCGTGCAGGCGAGGAAGGAGGTGGTCAGCATCGAGTCGGCGGCGCCGGCGGCGAGCCTGGAGACGGTGTTGGCCGAGGCGGGCGCGACCAGGTAGGCGTCGCAGCGGGCGGCCAGCTCGAGGTGGCCGATCGGGTCGTGGCCGAGCTGCTCCGAGGCGGCTTCGCCGGGAAAGGCCCCGCGCAGCGGATCGCGCTCGAACTCGGAGGTGAGGACCGGGGCGCCGACGATGCCCTCGAAGGAGGCGGCGCCGACGAACCGGGTCGCGGTCTCGGTCATCAAAACGCGCACGCCGTGGCCGGCCAGCGTCGCCAGCCGCGCCAGCTCGAGCGCCTTGTAAGCGGCGATGCCGCCGCTCACGCCTAGGAGGATCCGGGCCATGGATCCCTAATGAAAGCGCCCCGCGAGCGGCGGGGCGCGAACGAAGCTAGGTGCGGTACTCGTATTTCAGTTTGCCCTCGGCGAGCTCTTCGAGCGACATCGAGAGATAGTTCCTCTCGGCGTTGGTCTCGACCATCGGCGGCGGGTACTCCCCGAAACCGCCCTCCCCGAGGTTGTGGAAGTAGCTGTTGATCTGACGAGCGCGCTTGGCCGCGACGACGACGGCGGCGTAGTGGGAATCGGCGTGCTCGAGCAGCTTGTCTACGCGTGGTTTGATCATTCGGCGGCGGAGTCTAGCTCACGGCGGACGACGCCCACGAGGTCGGCGGTGGCGCGGCCGACCTCGTCGTTGACGACGCAGTGGTCGAAGTCGCCCTGCACCGCCAGCTCCTGCTCGGCGACCTTGAGCCGCTCGTCGATCGCCTCAGCCGAGTCGGTGCCGCGGCCGGAGAGGCGCTGGCGCAGGACCGCCGGGTCGGGTGGGGCGATGAAGATCTGCACCGAGTCCATGTCCGCCGCCCGCACCTGCTGGGCGCCCTGGACCTCGATCTCCAGCACCACCGAGTGACCGGCCTCGAGCCGCCGTTCCACCTCGCTGCGCAGGGTCCCGTAGCGGTTGCCGCTGTAGGTGGCGAACTCGAGGAAGTCGCCTTCCTCCTTTCGCTGCTCGAACTGCTCGGGGGTGAGGAAGTGGTAATCGCGGCCATCGAGCTCCCCCTCGCGCGGCGCCCTGGTCGTCGCCGAGACCGAGAGCTCGAGGTCCGGAACCTCCTTCAACAGCTCCCTGATCAGCGTTCCCTTGCCGACCCCGGACGGCCCGGTGATGACGAAGACTTTGGCCATGCGGCCGCGGATACTGACCGCTGCGGCGGTCGCTATCGACGGAGTTGACTGATGAGCTCGGCGCGCTGGCGCTCGGAGAGGCCGCCGATCGTCTTCGACGGCGAGATCCTGCACTGGTTGAGGATCCGGTTGGTCTTTACCCGGCCGTACTTGGGGACGGCGAGGAGCATGTCGAAGACCTTCGCGGTGAGGACGTACTCCGGCGGATCGAGGAGGATCGTCTGGATGCTGGCCCGGTTGGCCTTCAGGTCCTTCTTCAGTTTTGCCCGCGCGGTGCGGATGTCGTTGGCGCGCCTAAGGGCCTCCATCCGTTGATCGAGCGATCGTTCGGGAGCCGCAAGCGAGGATTTGACTGGCGGGGGCGTCATGTGCGCGGCGAGTATAGCCGCGGCTCGGGGGCGCGCAAGCCGACTACCGCGAAATCTCCCAAAATTCGTCTCAACCTCTAGTCGAGGTCTAGTGCCGCCAGGCGTGGGGAGGCTCCCGACACGCGAGTTTCCAGCCCATTTGCTATCCGCGCCCCCGCCCGCGGGTCGCGAAAACTCTCGGTTCCGACCGCCACCAGGTCCGCCCCGGCGGAGAGAAATTCGGCTGCGTCGGCGCTGCTGGAGATCCCCCCCATCCCGACCACCGGGACCTCCACCGCGGCCCGTACCGCGCGCAGCTGCTGCAGGGCGATCGGCTTCACCGCCGGTCCGGAAAGGCCGCCGTGTCCGGCGGCCAGCGCCGGCTCCTGGGTGAGCGGGTCGATCGCGCTCGCCTTCAGGGTGTTGATCAGGGAGACGGCATCCGCCCCGCCCTCTTCTGCTGCGACTGCCACCGCCTCAGGGTTGGCGACGTTGGGGGTCAACTTGACGATCAGCGGCTTCTCGGTCAGCGGATCGTTGCCCTCGCCCGCCTGATAGGCGGTGGTGCCGGCATAGGCGGCGATCACCGGATCGATCGCCGGCTGGCGCGCGTAAGGCCCGGTGGTGCCGTAGCACGAGCCGAGGAGGTTCGGCGCGAGCACCGCCCAC
>CAMLHB010000178.1 GCA_946479725.1 uncultured Actinomycetes bacterium
AGGCAGAGCGCGGCCGGCGCGACCGGGAAGGCGGGGAGGAAGGCGACGCCGGCGACGGCCGCGGCGAGGGCCAGGACGACCGTGGAGCAGACGAAGTCGGCGAGGGGCAACAGCCAGAGGCTCGGACCCCGCTTCGCCATCGGCATCGCGCCGAGCGTGGGGCGGTCCTGGACCAGCGCTTCGCGGGTATTTCGCTGCGCTTGGAAGGGGGAGTCGATCGAGACGTCGGTGGAAGAGTTCATCGAGAGAGGGAGTTGGACTGGACTTATCTGTAAGGCCGAAACGGGTGAGGGGTTGCGGTTGTCAACGCAAAGTCCGTATCGGCAGCAACTGGGGATGACATGAGTGGCTGCAAGCGGGAGTACGTAGCTCCCAGGGTACGGGATCAACTATTGGAAAAAGAGGCTTTCCCCAATAACTGGGGAAAGCCTCTAATGCTGCCTATGAGCGATACGCCTCGGCGAGGTCCGGGTCCTTCTCGGCGAGCATTTCGGCCAGCTCGACCATCACCTTGCACTGCTTCCAGGTGGCGTCGTCTTGCATCTTGCCGTCGATCATGTGGACACCGCGGCCGTCGGGGATCGCCTCGATGACCTTCTTGGCGAACTTGACCTCGTCCGGCGGCGGGCTGAAGACCTGCTTGGCGATCCCGATCTGCACCGGGTGCAGCGACCAGGCGCCGACACAGCCCATCAGGAAGGCGGCGCGGAACTGGGTCTCGCACCCGGCGGTGTCCTTGATGTCGCCGAAGGGCCCGTAGAAGGGGAGGATGCCGGCGGAGGTGCAGGCGTCGACCATGCGGGCGATCGAGTAGTGCCAGAGGTCCTGCTGGGCGCTGACGCGGTCGGCCTCGGGGTTCTCCGGGTCGTCCGGGTCCTCCATCACGCGGTAGCCGGGGTGGCCGCCGCCGACGCGGGTCGTCTTCATCCGCCGTGCCGCCGCCAGGTCGGCCGGGCCGAAGCTCATCCCCTGCATGCGCGGGCTGGCGTTGGCGATCTCCTCCAGGTTGACCACGCCCTGCGGGGTCTCGAGGATCGCGTGGACGAGGATCGGCCGCGAGAGGCCGGCTTTGGCCTCGAGCTGGGCGAGCAGGCGGTCGACGTAGTGGATGTCGTGGGCGCCCTCGACCTTCGGCACCATGATCACCTCGAGCTGCTCACCGATCTCGGTCACCAGCTGGGTGAAGTCGTCGAGGACCCAGGGGCTCTCGAGCGCGTTGACGCGGGTCCAGAGCGAGGTCTGGCCGAAGTCGTTCTCCTTCGCCGCCTGGATCAGGCCGGCGCGGGCAGCCTCCTTGCGGTCGACTGGGACCGCATCCTCGAGGTTGCCGAGCAGGATGTCGGTTTTCTCCGCGATGGCGCCGGCCTTGGCGACCATCTTCTCGTTCGAGAAGTCGAGGAAGTGGATCATCCGTGAGGGCTTGACGGGGATCTCGCGGAGGGGCTCCGGGGCGTCGATCGCCTGCGGAAGGAAGAAGTCTCTGGGGTGTCTCAACGTGCTCCTCGGGTGGTGTTCGAAGTCTGGGGCGGTAAATCTAATCGAGGGCGCGGCTTTTGCCGCCTGGGGCGACCGTAAATTGCTCACTTATCGAGGGGACGCAGCGGGACAACACCGAGGACTGGATCGTGCCGCGGGCGGCGGTGCCGACGATCGCTGAGCTGGAAGCGCGGATCGACGAGGCGCTGGTGATCGCGCGGGCCTCTGAAGCTGGGGTTCGCGAAGTTGGCGAGATGGCGATCGATGCGGCGCGGCAGGCTAGAAGGGCTGCGGATGCTGCTGAGGAGGCTGCGGAGGTTGTTCGGGGCGCGCCTCAGGTACCCGTAGCGGCTGACGATGCTGTCGGGCCGGCGGGTCCTGTCGGAAGAGACCGGGATGAAGGGTCGTCCGAGGTGGGGCCGGTGGAGCCCCCGGTTCGCTTTGACGTGCGACTTCGCCGCTTCAGTGAGAGAGCTGATCGGTTGTCTGGGCGGCTGCGGCGGCTTGGGGCGCCGCAGGGAGGCTCCAGCGTTGGCGGAGGGCGGCGGCGAGGCGACGGCTGAGGGGGCCCAGGCCCGGAAGGTCGGTGCCGTTTAGGGAGCTTGCCGGCTCGATGCCGCGGACGGAGTTGGTTAGGAAGGTCTCTTCGGCGGAGTGGAGGTCTGCAGCGTGGAGGGGGTGCTCCTTGGTAGGGATGGCTTCTTCGGCGGCTAGCTCCAGGACGGCGGCCCTGGCTCGGCCGGGGAGGAGGCGGCCGTCGGCGGGGGGTGTCCAGAGGGTCTCCTCACGGACGGCGAAGAGGTTGGCCCAACCGGCCTCGAGGAGTTCGCCGCCGTCGCAGATCAGCTGGCCGGGGCTGCCGTCGGGGTGCTCCATGCCGCGGCGGTCGACCCACTTGTGTGGGCCGTGGCCGCCTGGGCGGTCGACGCGCTGCAGCGCCGCGCCTCGGGAGGGGAACATGATCGCCGGGTCGAGCGGGGTGGCTTCGGCCTCGATTTCGAGACCCGGCCGCCCGGCGGGCGGCACCGCCGTCAGGCGCAGGCGCCCCAGCTCGAAGGGGGCGGCGACCGCGGCGATCTGCTCGCGCGCCTCCGTTGGCAGCTCGGTTCCGTAGATGTCGAGGAGGCTTCCGCCGAATCGCGCCAGGTGACCCTCCAGCTCGATCGGTCCGCCATTGACGACGAGGAGAGTCTCGAAGACCCCAAGGGAAACGTCTGGCTGCCATCGATCCGCCATTGGCGGGATATCTTGCCTGCCGAGGCTGCGGCGTGTCGCTTTATGCGTCCATATGGCGGCAAAAAGCGACACGCCCCTCGCGGATGCGCACGCTGCTGATCGACAACTACGATTCGTTCACCTACAACCTCTTCCAGCTGCTGGCGGAGGTGAAC
This sequence comes from uncultured Actinomycetes bacterium, assembly GCA_946479725.1. The sequence goes on from CAMLHB010000178.1 coordinate 2,868, forward strand.
GGTCGCGAGCCGCTGGTGGTCCGCAACGACGAGGCGGGCTGGGCCGACCTGGAGCGCCTCGACTTCGACAACGTCGTCATCTCTCCGGGGCCGGGCCGGCCGGAGCGCGCCGCCGATTTCGGCGTCTGCGCGGAGGCGATCCGCGGTTGCGTGAAGCCCCTGCTCGGCGTCTGCCTCGGCCTCCAGGGCCTGGGCTGGGTGGAGGGGGCGCGAGTGGAGCGTGCCCCGGAGCCGATGCACGGCCGCGTCGCCTCGATCGAGCACGACGGCACACCCCTCTTCTGCGGCATCCCCAGCCCCTTCCAGGCGACCCGCTACCACTCGCTCGCCCTGGTACGCCCGCTCCCATCGACCCTCCGCGAGACAGCCACCGCCGACGGCATCCCAATGGCCGTCGAGCACCGTGAGCGCCCCCAATACGCCGTGCAATTCCACCCCGAGTCGATCGCCACCCCTCAAGGCAAGCGCCTCCTCGAGAACTTCCGCGACCTCACGCCCCGGCCTTCACCGCCGACGGGACGAAAACGGTCCTATACGGACCGAAATCGTCCCGTCGGCGGAGGGGATGCTGGGCTGGCGGTCGTAGTTCGCAAGTTGGAGGTACTGCCGGACCCTGAGACCGCGTTCGTCTCCCTCTACGCCGAGAGCGAGCAGGCGTTTTGGCTCGACAGCAGCCGCGAGGGGGCGCGGGGCCGCTTCTCCTTCATGGGGGACGCGAGCGGGCCGCTGGCCGAGGTGATCACGCACGAAGCGGGGGAGGGGAAGCCGTTCCTCGACCGCCTGCAGCGACACCTCGACCAACTGCGCCCCGCCGATCTCCCCGATCTCCCCTTCGAGTTCGACTGCGGCTTCGTCGGCTACCTCGGCTACGAGCTCAAGGGCGAGTGTGGCTTCGCCTCGCCCCATCGCTCCGAGCACCCGGACGCCGCCCTCATCTTCAGCGACCGCCTCGTCGCCTTCGACCACGCCGAGGAACGCACCTATCTCCTCACCCTCCTCACTGAGCAGGGTAAGGAGGGTGAGGAGATAGGTGCTGCTGCCGAGCGCTGGCTCGACGAAACCGCTCGTCGCCTTACCGCGCTGCGTGCGGGAGAGAAATCAGGAGGAGGTCCCCACCTGCAAGTAGGACCTCCTCCTGATTTCTCTCCCAGCACGCTTGCGCTAGCCCGTTCCCGCGCGCAGTACCTGGAGGACGTGGAGACCTCCCTCGACCACCTCCTCGAAGGCGACAGCTACGAGATCTGCTTGACGAACCAGTTGTCCTTCGACACCCAGCCCGATCCCCTCGACCTCTACCGCCGTCTCCGCCGCGCCAACCCCGCTCCCTTCGCTGCCTACCTGAGATTCGGTGACCTGACGGTGCTGAGCTCATCGCCTGAGCGCTTCCTGCATGTGAACCAGGTGGGCGACGCCGAAGCCCGCCCGATAAAGGGCACAAGCCGCCGCGGCACCACCCCCGACGAAGACGCCGCCCTCGCCGCCGCCCTCGCCGTCGATGAGAAGAACCGGGCCGAGAACCTGATGATCGTCGACCTCCTCCGCAACGACCTCGGCGCCGTCTGCGCGGTCGGGTCGGTTGACGTGCCCCAGATGATGGAGGTCGAGACCTACGAGACCGTGCATCAGCTCGTCTCCGAGGTCCAAGGCCGCTTGCGCACCGATGCCAGCACCCTCGACGCCGTCCGCGCCTGCTTCCCGCCCGGCTCGATGACAGGCGCCCCGAAGAAGCGCACGACGGAGATCCTCGATGACCTCGAGGGCGCCGCACGCGGCCCCTACTCGGGTGCGATCGGCTGGTTCGGGCTCGGCGGCGCCGCCGATCTCTCGGTCGCGATCCGCACCATCGTCCTCGCCGGCGGCCGCGCCTCGGTTGGCGCCGGCGGCGCGATCGTCCTCGCCTCCGATCCCGGGCGCGAGTACGAGGAGATGCTGCTGAAGGCGGCGGCGCCGCTGCGAGCGGTCGATCCCGGCCTCGACCCCGCGTCTATATCCTTGGCTCTCCAGAGCGCCGCCTCAGCCGCGCCGCGCTAGCCGAACTTCCATTCCCGACCGAAGCAGGAGCCATGGCCGTAGACACCGCCGCCTATCGCGAAATGACCGACGAGCAGGAAGCGATCATCGAAATGGTCCGCCAGTTCGCCGACGAGCAGATCATCCCCAACGCCGAGCACTACGACCACGAGGACTCCTTCCCG
>CAMLHB010000179.1 GCA_946479725.1 uncultured Actinomycetes bacterium
GTCCACCTCAGGCGCCTCCTCGGCCGCCCACTCGCGCAGGGCCTTGGCGGTCGCCGCCGGCCCCTGCCACTCGAAGCTGCGGCTCCTCACCGTCCGCTCGCCTCGCGCAGCTTCGCCGTCAGCTCGTCGATCTCGGCGGCGCGCAGTTTGTGGGAGACGCGGTTGGCGACGAAGCGGGCGGTGCACTCGACGATCTCCTCGCGCACCTCGAGTTCGTTCTCCTCCAGGGGGCGGCCGGTGGCGACGAGGTCGACGATCCCGTCGCCCAGGCCCACCAGGGGCGCCAACTCGACCGAGCCCTTCACTTCCACCAGTTCGACCTGGCGGCCGGTCGACTCGAAGTAGCGCCCGGCGATCCGCGGGTACTTGGTCGCGATCCGCATCGTCCCCAGCCGTCGCTGCGCCTCGGCGAGGCGGTCGTTGCCGGTGCGGGCGGCGAGGACCATGCGGCAGCGGCCGAAGCCGAGGTCGAGCAGCTCGTAGACAACCCGGTCGGACTGCTCGAGCAGGACGTCCTTGCCGGTGATGCCGACGTCGGCGGCGCCCGCCTCGACGTAGGTCGGCACGTCGGAGGGGCGCACGGTCACCAGGGTCACGCCGGAGGTCTCGAAGATCAGCGCGCGGGAGCCGCCCCGCAGTTCGGCGGTGTCGATCCCGGCGCCGTCGAGGACGTCGAGGGTTTCGGTGAAGAGGGCGCCGCGGGGTACCGCGATCTTCAGGCCGCTCACGAGCGCCCCCTCCCCTGCTCCTCGAGCTGGGCGGTGTGTACGCGCTGCAGGTAGAGCCCGAATCCGGCCGCCGGGAGGTCGATCCCGAAGCGATTAATCAGGCCGTCGTAGCGGCCGCCGCCGCCGAGGACGTAGCCGACGTCCGGGTCGTAGACCTCGAGTATCGCGCCGCTGTAGTAGCCGAGGTCGCGCAGGAGGCCGAGATCGATCTGGACCCGGTCGGCGGCGCCGCGCCGCTCCAGGCCCTCGTAGGTCTCGCTGACCCTGGAGATCGCCCGCTCGACCGCCGCGCCGCCGAGGTCGTGGGCGCGCTCGAGCACCTCCTTGCCGCCGCGCAGCTGGGTCAGGGCGACGCAGGTCTCGACCCGCTCGGCGCCGATCCCGGCCTCCGCAAGCTTTTCCTCGAGGCCGACGAGGTCGTGGGCGGCGAGGTGGTCGAGGATCGCATCCCGCGCCTCCCCCTCGACCCCGAGCTCCTCCAGCAGCTGGCGGTAGAGGTCGGCGTCGCCGAGCCCGATCACCGCGCTGCCGAGGCCGGCCGCATCGAGAGCGGCCTCCAGCACCTCGATCACCTCGACCGTCCCCTCCGGCCCCGGGGCCCCGATCAGCTCGACCCCGGCCTGCTCGAACTCGCGCAGCTGGCCGCTCTGGGGGCGCACCGCCCGGTAGGCGCTGGCGAGGTAGCAGAGGCGGTGCGGGGGCTCGGCGTCGGCGTAGCGCCCGGCGACCAGCCGGGCGATCGGCACGGTCATGTCGGAGCGCAGCGCCAGCAGCTCGCCGCCCTCGTCGAAGAAGCGGTAGGAGGAGCGGGCGGTGCGACCGTCGCCCCGCGCCATCGTCTCGTCGAACTCGATCGCCGGCGTCGCCACCTCGCCGTAGCCGCGGCCTTCAAAGACCTCGAGCAGCGCGCTCTTGAGCTTGCGCAGCTCGCGCATCTCGTCCGGCAGCACGTCTCGCGTTCCCGCGGGGATCGGGTGGATCATCGGCCTGACCTTACGCGGGCGCTCGCAAATCCCCTGCTAAGCGGGGACCTCTGCAGAGACGCGTTCGATCTGGGCGCCGAGGCCGCGCAGGCGCTCGTCGATCTGCTCGTAGCCGCGGTCGATCTGGCGGATCTCACCGATCTCCGAGGTCCCCTCCGCCGCGCAGGCGGCGATGAGCATCGCCATTCCGGCGCGGATGTCGGGGCTGGAGACGCGCTCGCCGTGAAGCCGGCTCGGACCGCTGACGATCGCCCTGTGGGGATCGCAAAGCGTGATCCGAGCGCCCATCGCGACGAGCTTGTCGACGAAGAAGAGACGGTTCTCGAACATCTTCTCGAAGATCAGGACCTCGCCGTCGGCCTGGGTGGCGAGGGCGAGGGCGATCGAGGTGAGGTCGGCGGGGAAGGCGGGCCAGGGGCCGTCCTCGATCTTCGGGATCGCGTCGCCGAGGTCGGCCTCGACCTGTAGCTGCTGGCCGGCGGGGACGATCATGTCGGCGCCCTCGATCTCCGAGCGCAGCCCGAGCCGCTTGAACTGGCGCCTGACCGCCGTCAGGTCGGCCGGCTCGACGTCGCGGATCCGCAGCTCCCCCCCGGTCGCCGCGGCCAGGGCCATGAAGCTGCCGACCTCGATGTGGTCGGCGCAGATCGTGTGCTCGGCGCCGCCGAGGCTCTCGGCCCCGTTGACGGTCATCACGTTGGAGCCGATGCCGTCGACGCGGGCGCCCATCTTCGTCAGCAGCCGCGCCAGGTCCTGAACGTGCGGCTCGCAGGCGGCGTTGGAGATCTGGGTCGGGCCCGGGCAGAGGGCGGCGGCCATCAGCGCGTTCTCGGTCCCCATAACCGAGGGCTCGTCCATGAAGATCTCGCAGGCGCGCAGGCCGGTCGGGGCGGAGAGCTCGATCCAGCGGCTGCCGTCGACCCGGGCGCCGAGGTCCTTGAAGGCGTCGAGGTGGGCGTCGAGGCGGCGGCGGCCGATGAAATCGCCCCCGGGCGGTGGCATCCTCGCCTCGCCGAAGCGCGCCAGCAGCGGGCCGGCGAGCAGGAAGGAAGCGCGGATCTGGCGCGAGAGCTCCTCGTCGACCGGGCCGGCGGTGACCGGGCCGGCGCAGAGCCGGACGCTGTTGTCGGCTACCCAGGCGACCTCGACCCCGAGGTTCTCGAGCAGCGCCAGCTGGGCTTCGGTGTCGCGGATCCGTGGCACCCGGTGCAGCAGCACCTCCTCCTCGGTGAGCAGGCAGGCGGCGAGGATCGGCAGCGCCGCGTTCTTGTTGCCGGCGACGGTCAATTCCCCGGAGAGGGGAACGCCGCCCTGGATCACGAACTTCTCCATCGTTCCGGCTAGGGTAACGACCGCCCATGGGGAGGCGAGTGAAGATCGGCATCGGCGTGGTCGCGGCGCTGTTCGCGCTGCTGCTCGTCAACGCCCTCGTCACCGAGGGGGAAACGGAGAGCGCGGCGGTCACCGAACCGGGTGGGCGCATCTTCAAACTCCCTGACGGCGACCTGCAGGTCGTCGAACACGGCCCCCGGAGCGGCTCGCCGATCGTGCTGATCCACTGCTTCAGCTGCGCGATCAACTGGTGGGACGGGATGATGCCGCTGCTCGAACGCAGCCACCGCGTGCTCGCGATCGATCTGCTCGGCCACGGCGGCTCCGAAAAGCCCGGCTCCGGCTACACGCCGCCCAACCAGGCGAAGGTTGTCGCCGAGGCGCTGGAACGCCTCGAAGTCGACCACGCGACCGTGGTCGGGCACTCACTCGGCGGCTCGGTCACCGTCGCCCTGGCCGAGCAGGACCCGGAACTGGTGCAACGCGTGGTGATCATCGACATGCCGCCCGACAACTCCTACGGCGATCTCGGCTTCATCGCCGGCCTCGCCTTCCAGCCGCTCATCGGCCCGGCGCTCTGGCGCATCAAGCCCGATTTCTCGGTCCGCAAGGGCCTCGCGGTCGCTTTCGCCCCCGGCTACGACGTCCCCGACGCCTTTGTGGAAGACGTCAAGCGGATGACCTACACCTCCTACGACGACTCCCCCGGCGGCGTCGACGACTATCTCGGCGAAGAGCCCCTCGACCAACGCCTCGCCGCCTCCGGCCAGCCGCTGATGGTGCTGATGGGCGCCGAGGAGCAGATCGTCAACGACCCCCAGCGCGCCCTCGACCAGTACAAGGCCGCCGTCCCTAGCGCCGAGACCCACCTGATCGCCGGCGCCGGCCACTCCCCCAACGTCGAGCGCCCCGCCCTGGTCGCCAAACTGGTCGACCGCTTCAGCGCCGGCCGATGAGCATTTGGCTCTGTAGAGACATTTTCGTCCCATCCATGCAACCCGGCTTGCAGTTTCATCAACCCGTCCGAGGGTAGACCTACAGTACGAACCCATGTTCGATTCAAAGCAAAAACTAACCGGCCGGCTGACCGACGCCGCCGACCTCCTCATAGACTTCGCAACCCTCGGCGAGTACGGGCTGGAGCCCGTTGAGAGGACTCGCCAGGGTTGCGCAGACCTTCCGTCTGCACCCCGCACCGCAACTCGCGCCCAGGCCCGAGCCTCTAGCTGCAATCTCTTGGAGGAATCCGGCCTCTTTAGAAACCGGCGCCGCAGTTCGGGACTGAGTTAGGCGCGGTAGCGAGGGGTTCCAGGAGCAAGCGATCCGCCGCCGGCAGACGGCGCCGCGTAGCAGCGCTACGCAAGCCGGCTGACGGTGGCGTAGCGCGCCGCTACTGGAGCGCCGCAGCCCGCGACTTACTCAGTCGCGGACTGCTTAAGAAGAACCGGCGGCGACCTACTCTCCCAGGGGGTTGCCCCCCAAGTACCATCGGCGCTGAGTGGCTTAACTGCTCTGTTCGGAATGGGAAGAGGTGTCTCCCACTCGCTATGCGCCACCGGAAATTTTGCGAGACCGCCCCGGTGGAGCTTGAAAACCGCACAAGACCAGATGGGTAATTAAAAAATATCCGTCAAGCCCTCGACCCATTAGTACCGGTCGGCTACGCACATTGCTGCGCTTCCACCGCCGGCCTATCAACCTGGTGGTCTACCAGGGGTCTTACTCCCTCAAGGGGATGGGAGAGCTCATCTCGAGGCCGGCTTCCCGCTTAGATGCCTTCAGCGGTTATCCGATCCGCACGTAGCTAACCAGCTATGCCCTTGGCAGGACAACAGATACACCAGAGGTGCGTTCATCCCGGTCCTCTCGTACTAGGGACAAATCCTCTCAACTCTCCAACGCCCACGGCAGATAGGGACCGAACTGTCTCACGACGTTCTGAACCCAGCTCGCGTACCGCTTTAATGGGCGAACAGCCCAACCCTTGGGACCTGCTCCAGCCCCAGGATGC
>CAMLHB010000180.1 GCA_946479725.1 uncultured Actinomycetes bacterium
CGGGGTCAACCGCAAACCGGAAGTCAACGCCGAGCGGAAGATCCTGCCGCTGGACTCGCCCAGCGGGGTGAAGGTGATGTCGATCGGCTTCTTCGTCGAGGACAACTCGGCTGTCGTCTGGCGCGGCCCGATGCTGCACAAGGCGATCCAGCAGTTCCTCGAGGACGTCGCCTGGGACGAGCTCGAGTACCTGCTGCTCGACCTGCCGCCGGGGACGGGCGACGTCTCGATGACCCTGGCTCAGCTGCTGCCGCAGGCGAAGTTCCTCGTCGTCACCACGCCGCAGCCGGCGGCCCAGTCGGTCGCCCAGCGCGGCGCCGAGATGGCGAAGAAGTTCGACCTCGAGATCCTCGGCGTGATCGAGAATATGTCCGGCTTCACGACTCCGGACGGCGAGCGCTTCACGATCTTCGGCGAGGGCGGCGGCCAGCTGCTCTCCGACGAGCTCGACGTGCCGCTGCTGGGCAGGGTGCCGCTGTCGGAGGCGCTGCGCGAGCACGCCGACAACGGCTCGCCGCTGGTGATCGCCGAGCCCGACGCCCCCGCCTCGCAGGCGATCCGGCAGGCGGCCCGGGGCATCGTCGCGGCGACCCCGCAGGAGCTGCCGGTGCTGCAGTCGACGCCGAACGCGGCGGAAGCGCCGCCGGTCAGCGGTACCCCGCTCCCGGTCGTCCAGTAGCCCTGCCGACGGGCCGATTGCGGTCCATATAGGACCGTTTTCGTCCCGTCGACCTCAAGGTGGCGAAACTCTTCGCCGAGAACTGAGTTAAGGTTTGCACACAAACGCCTAATCCCCGGCTCAGATAAGCCGGGGAGCGGGGGACCCGAGTGTCCGGGGCGAGCCCACCTGAGGGTGGGGGCGCAGGCTCCTTCAGCGCCAGCCCGTCAGCTAACCCCGCCGGCCGACGAAGGAGGAGTGAATGACGAACGCCCGTGGGGCGGCCCGAAGAACGCCCGCCCTCTGCATCTCCATAGCTCTACTGGCCGTGGTCGCGCTCGCGACTGTTTTCGCGGCTTCGGCCCAGGCGGAGACTCCCGGCGGGGTCTCCTCGACGGTGCCGGAACAGACGGAACCGACCGCGCCTCCCGGCAAGGCGATACTCGTCCGCGGCCGGGCGATCGCGCCGGCAGACGCACCCCCGGCGGTGAAAAAGGTGATCGCCGCCGCAAACAAGATCCGCACCAAGCCCTATATCTACGGCGGCGGCCACGGCCGCTGGTGGGACGCCGGCTACGACTGCTCGGGCGCGGTCAGCTTCGCCCTCCACGGCGGCAGCCTGATCGACTCGCCGATGCCCTCCGGCTCCCTGGAGAGCTGGGGCAGCGCCGGCAAGGGCCGCTGGATCACCGTCTACGCCAACGGCGGCCACGCCTACGCAATCATCGCCGGCCTCCGCTGGGACACCGCCGGCACCACCAACGGCACCGGCCCAAGGTGGCACAAATCCCTAGGAGCCCAAGCCACCGGCCCCTTCACGGCAAGGCACCCCGCCGGGTACTAAGCAGCTACAGGCGACCCCAAAACGATGACCCGGAGGGGCGGTAACCCCTCCCACAGAGGCTCCTGAGACCACAAGGGCGCCCAGCACTACGCCCCAGCTGCGCGACGGTCTCTGGGGGAGGGGTTACCGCCCCTCCCCTACCCCATCAAGCAGCCTGATTCTTAAAGTAATTCGCGTTGATCTCCGCGTATTTGGCCCACTCAGCCGGCAGCTGATCCTCGGCAAAGCAAGCGTCCACCGGACAAGCCTCGACGCAGGCGTCGCAGTCGATGCACTCGTCGGGATCGATGTAGAGCTGCTCGACGTTGTCGTAATCGGCCTCGTCAGGCGTCGGGTGGATGCAGTCGACGGGACAAACCTCGACGCACGAGTTGTCCTTCTGGCCTATGCACGGCTCGGCGATGACGTAGGTCATTCGGGCAAGTTCTCCTAGCTCGTTTTCCGGTGCCTGCCGGGGGCCCCGGCCAAGCGCGAGCGCACATTTTAGGGATGATGCGGCCATGCTGCTCTTGACGGGGGCCACTGGAAGCATCGGGTCGCGCCTGCTGCCGCTGCTGCTGGAGCAGGGCGAGGAGGTGCGCTGCCTGGTGCGGGAGCCGCGGCGGCTGGGGGCGCGGCGGGTCGACGTGCAGATCGCGCTCGGCGACCTGGGCGAGATGTCGGACCCATATCTGGTGCGCCAGGCGCTGCGGGGGGTCGACCGGGTGATCCACCTGGCGGCCTCGATCCGCGACCAGCCGCCGAAGCGGATCGAGGAGCTGAACGGCCTGGCGACGGTGCGGCTGCTGCGGGCGGCGGAGCGCAGCGGCGTCGAGAGCTTCCACTTCTTCAGCGCGCTGGACGCGCAGGCGGCGCAGCGGACGCGCTTCTTCCGCGCCAAGTGGCTGGCCGAGCAAGCCGTTCTCTCCTCCCCCCTGCCCTCGACCGTCTTCGCCCCCTCGATCGTCTACGACCACAGCGACCCCTGGATCACGCTGCTGCGGCGCTTCTCCTTCCTGCCGGTGCTGCCGGTCTCGGGCGAGGGGCGGGCGCGGTTCCAGCCGATCTGGGCGGAGGACGTGGCGCGCTGCGTCGTCGGCGCTTTGGCGCTCGAGCGGCGCGAAGGCGAGCGGACGCGGCGCTTCGAGCTGGCCGGGCCGGAGACGCTCACCTACGACCAGATGTCCGACCTCGTCAGCCGCGTCGCCGGGCGGCCGCGACCGCTCGTCCACCTGCCGCTGCCGTTCGTGCGGGCGGGCCTGATCGCCCTGCGCAACCTCTTCGGGGAGGCCGTGTTCGCAACCTGGGAGGAGGCCGAGCTGATGGAGGTCCCGATGGTGAGCGAGCGGGGGCCGGCCGACGCGCAGGCCCTCGGCGTCGAACCGCGAAGGATGAGCGATGTGCTGGAGAGCGCTTAAGAGGACCCTGGCCGCGGCGGGGCTCGTCCTCGCCCTGCTGGGGCCAGCGGAGGCGGGCGCCTACTCGCTGGTGCCGCCGAAGCCCGACGTCTTCCTCGGCGTCAGCGACCGCGGCACCGCGACCGAATACGACGAATTCGCCGAACTCTCCGGCAAGCACCCGGCCCTGCTGCAGACCTTCCATCCCTGGGGCAACAGCCTCAACGAGGCCTACGAACGCTGGCGCGAAACGGCAACCCGGCCGATACTCGCGATCTCCACCGCCGACGACCAGACGCTGGCGGAGCTGATCACCCCCGAGCAGATCGCCCTCGGCTACGGCGACGACTACCTGCTGCAGCTGAACGACTTCTTCGCGAGCAAGGGGCTGCCGGCCTACATCCGCCCGCTGGGAGAGCCGAACCGCTGCCTCAACGCCTGGTCGGCGGTCGAATGCGACGGCGCGCAGAAAGGCGGTGAACACACGACCGGCTGGTACAAGCAGGCCTTCCGCCGCATCGCCACGATCGTCCGCGGCGGCCAGAGCCTGGAAGGGGTCGACGCGCCCCTGGCCGAAATCGGTCTGCCGCCGGTGCGGCGGACCAAGGGTCTGCCGCCGAGCGAACTTCCGGCGGCGCCGGTGAGCATCATCTGGAGCCCGCTGCCCGGCGGCTCGCCGCGGGTCAAGGGCAATTTCCCCGGCAACTACTGGCCCGGCCGCCGCTGGGTCGACTGGGTCGGGACCGACTTCTACCAGGCCTATCCGGTCTGGAAAGACCTCAACCGCTTCTACCGGGCAAAGCAGTGGCGCGGCAAACCGATCGCGATGACCGAGTGGGCGGCCCAGGGCGAAGACGAACCGCGCTGGGTCAAGCAGGTGATCGCCTGGACCGTCAAGCACCCCCGGGTGCGGATGCTCGTCTATTACCAGGGCTTCGGCCCGGGCAACCCCTACGACCTTCGCCTCTACCCCCGCACCACCAACACCCTGCGCAAGAAGATCCGCCGCCCCAACTTCCTCTCCACCGCCGAATACAACGCCAGCCTCTTCCCCCCGCTGCCCCCGAAGCCGAAGAAATAGAGCCCCTAGCCGCCGACGGGACGATTCCGGTCCGTATAGGACCGTTTTCGTCCCGTCGGCCTTCAGTTCCCGCGATACAGGAGGGTCCGCAGAGTCCGGATAAGGCGCTCGGGGTTCTGCGTCGCCTGCTGCCAGGTGGCGTGGATCACGGTCCAGCCAGCCACGACCAGCTGCTGATCGCGCAACCGGTCCTTCTCGAAAGCAGCAACGGTGCCGTGGAAACGGCGGCTATCCGCTTCGACGATCAGGCGCGCGTCGCGCCAGAGGAAGTCCGGCATCAGCGGGATTCCATTGACCACGAGGTGTCCGTTGACCTCGAACCCCGGTAATTCTGCGCGCTTGAACAACCGCAGGAGCTTCTTCTCGAGCTCGAGCTTCGCCTCCTGTTCCTGCGGATCGTGAAGCTCGATCGCCAGACGAAGCCGGGCGATACCTCGCCGCCCCTTGCTCCGCTTCAGCAACTCCACTACTTCAGCCAGGTCGAAGATCCTCGCAACTTCGGCTTGGGTCAGGGCGTAACGAAGGGTTCGAGAGGGCTCGGTGGCGGCTAGATCGAGCAGGGTGCGGGCGAGGCTGGTGCATGGCACCCCATCGATCACCAACCGATCGGCCGGAGCCAGCGTCCCGTCGCGGTGGGCAGCTATGCCCTTCGGAGCGCGTCCTCGTCGATTGGGAGCTATTACGTCGACCCGGCTTCGGGCGTCATCCAGGATTCCATGGAGCAAAGCCGCCGATCTATGCGACACCACCGCCCCTGGGCCACAAGCCAGTACTGCCGCCATGAGATGGCCCTTCTCACTTAACAGCGGATGGCCAAACGCATAGACGCCTCGATGAACGCGGTGCAACCGGCCAACGGCCTTCCGCTTCCGAGCGACTTGCTCCCCGAAGCCGAGCTGGTCCAACTGCCAGCCGGCAACAACCCCGTGCTGTCTTCTGGCCAACTCCTTAATCGGGTGGTCATCGGACTGACAACCCCGCCGACGGGACGATTCCGGTCCGTATAGGACCGTTTTCGTCCCGTCGGCGGGGGGT
>CAMLHB010000181.1 GCA_946479725.1 uncultured Actinomycetes bacterium
CGTAGCCGCCCTCCCACTTCAGCGCGGCGGCGACCATGTCGTCGATCAGGCGGTGTTCGTAGGTGAGGCCGGCGGCCTCGAACTCGTCCTTGAACTCGGCCTCGTAGACCTCGGCGAAAAGGTCCTTGAAGCGGCCGTCGTAGCGCTTGAGGATCGTGTTCTTGGTCGACATGTAGACGGGAAAGCCGCGGTCGAGGCCGTAGCGCATCGAGGCGCGGGCGAACTCGCGGATCGACTCGTCGAGGTTGTACATCGCCATCGCGATGCCGCCCCCGGGGAAGTCGTAGACATCGAGCTCGACCGGCTCGGAGCCGTCCCTGGGCGTGTAGGTCAGGGTCAGCGTCCCCTCCCCCGGGACGACCAGGTCGGTGGCGCGGTACTGGTCGCCGAAGGCGTGGCGGCCGATCACGATCGGCTTCGTCCACCCCGGCACCAGGCGCGGGATGTTGGAGATCACGATCGGCTCGCGGAAGATGACGCCGCCGAGGATGTTGCGGATCGTCCCGTTCGGCGAGCGGTACATCTCCTTCAGGCCAAACTCCTCGACCCGCGCCTCGTCCGGGGTGATGGTCGCGCACTTGACGCCGACCCCGTGGCGCTTGATCGCTTCCGCCGCCTCGACCGTGATCCGGTCCTCGGTCGCGTCGCGGCTCTCGATCCCGAGGTCGTAGTACTCCAGCTCGACGTCGAGGTAGGGCAGGATCAGCTGCTCTTTGATGAACGACCAGATGATCCGGGTCATCTCGTCGCCGTCGAGCTCGACGACCGGGTTCTTCACAGCGATCTTGGCCACGAGGGGGGCGATGCTATCTGCCTGGGGTTCTGGCTACCGGCCAGGGCATGGCACAATCAGCACCCGATGGCAACCGTCGAGCGCAAGACCTTCGGCAATCACGAGGTGGTCAACCAGCCGCCGCCGCTGGTCGGCTACAACGTCTTCGAGGCCGACACCGTGCTGGTCGAGGCGGCGAAGCGAGAGGGCGCCGATTGGGACCTCGAGCGGATCTCGGACGTCGGCAAGTACGCCGGCAGCGAAGCGGCGCAGGAGCTGGGTCGGCTCGCCAACGAGAACGGCCCCAAGCTGAAGACCCACGACCGCTACGGCAACCGGGTCGACGTTCCCGAGTTCCATCCGGCCTGGCACGAGCTGATGGGCGTCGGAGTCGGCTTCGAGCTTCACTGCTCCCCCTGGAAGGACCCACGCCCCGGTGCCCACGTCGCCCGCGGCGCCGCCTTCATGTGCATGTCGCAGGCCGAGGCCGGGATCGGCTGCCCGATCTCGATGACCTACTCGGTGATCCCGGCGCTGCGGACCCAGCCGGAGCTGGCCGAGCAGTGGGAACCGCGCTTCCTCTCCAACACCTACGACCCCGCCAACGCGCCGGCGACCGAGAAGGCGGGGGCGCTGGCCGGGATGGGGATGACCGAGAAGCAGGGCGGCACCGACGTCCGCGCCAACACCACGGTGGCGCGGCCGGTCAATGGCGGCGGCCCCGGCGCCGAGTACGAGCTGACCGGCCACAAGTGGTTCATGTCGGCGCCGCAGTGCGACGCCTTCCTCGTCCTCGCCCAGGCCGACGGCGGCATCTCCTGCTTCCTCTTCCCCCGCTGGACGCCGGATGGCGAGCGCAATCGCTTCCGCCTGCAGCGCTTCAAGGACAAGCTCGGCAACCGCTCCAACGCCTCCAGCGAGGTCGAGTTCGACGCCGCCTCGGCCTGGCTGGTCGGCGAGGAGGGCGCCGGGGTGCGGACGATCATCGAGATGGTCAACCACACCCGCCTCGACTGCGTCCTCGGCGGCGCCACCGGGATGCGGGCCGGGGTCGCCCAGGCGATCCACCACACCACCCACCGCTCAGTCTTCGGCCGTGAGCTCGTTTCCCAACCGCTGATGCGGAACGTCCTCGCCGACCTCGCGATCGAGTCGGAGGCGGCGACGATCTCAGCGCTGCGGCTGGCCCGCGCTTACGACGAAGCGATTGCCGGCGACGAAGAAGCCGCGCAGCTGAAGCGGGTCGCCAATGCCGTCCTCAAGTACTGGATCTGCAAGCGCGCCGTCGTCCACGCCGGCGAGGCGCTCGAGTGCCTCGGCGGCAACGGCTACGTCGAGGAGTCGGGGATGCCTCGCCTCTTCCGCGAGAGCCCGCTCAACTCGATCTGGGAGGGCTCGGGCAACGTCCAGTGCCTCGACGTCCTGCGGGCGATGGTCAAGAGCCCGGCCACGCTGGAGGCCTTCCACGCGGAGGTCGAGGAGGGCGCCGTGCAGGAGCCCCGCCTGCAGGACTTCGCTGCCTCCCTGCGCGAGGAACTCCCCGGCGACCTGGAGACGATCGAGCCCCGCGCCCGCCGCATCGTCGAGCGCATGGCCCTTGCCCTCCAGGCCTCACTGCTGGTCCGCTACGGCGACGAAGCGGTAGCCGACGCCTTCTGCGCCTCCCGCCTCGCCGGCGACTGGGGCCAGGCCTTCGGCACCCTCCCGGCAGGCACCGCCTTCAGCCGCATCATCGAGCGCCACCGCGCAGCGGCCTAGCTCACCCAGGTTTTGAGCTGACCCCGGCGTTGGTCCAAAAGCCGGGCGATGCGATTCATCACCTGACGTGGTTCCCGTTCGAGGCGACGCCCCGTAACCCGCGTCAACTCGACGCCGGCGAGCTTCAGGTCCTCGTCGCGCTGCCGGTCCTCCTCGAACGGCTCGTGCGCACCGTGGGTCTCGTAGACGTCCAGTTCGACCCCGAACCGCAGTTCCGGCCAGTAGACGTCGAGCTCATAGCCGGCAACGTTGAAACCGGTCACCGGCCGTGGCTTTCCATACGCCTCGAGCAGCCTGAGGAACTCCCGCTCCAGCTCCGAGCGCGTGAAGCGCGGCGGCTCGTAGAGGTCCATGGCGCGTTCGAGGGGTCCCCTGCCGCGATGCCCTCGGTTGCGAGTAAGGACGGAGCGGAAGTCGTCAAGGTCGAATATCTCCAGCTCCTCCGAACGCCGGATCACCCGCCGCAGGGTCCTGAACCTCACCCCCGCCGCAAGGTCGAGGGAGGTCCGAGCGACCGAGGTCACCGGAATCCCTCGCTCCAACAGCCGATCACAATCGATGAGAGTCCGTGAGTGATGGATACGTACGGCGTCCCGCCGCTTCCGTGGAACCGGCGCCGTCACATGTACCGGAATTGGCCTGGTGAAAACGAGACCGAGTAGCCAACCAGCCGAGTAGTGACTCAACAGAGCGCGAGGTCCCGACGCCAGCACAGCGGCCAGACATCTCCCTTCCAGCGAGAGTTTCCTGTGTCCCACGGCAAAGACGATGCAGACGCCCAACTCGCGGCAGAGGTTTTCCATCCATAGGAGGGAAAAGCTCTGCCGCGACCGGACTCTCCCCCCTGGCGGTGGAAGGAGCGCGGACTATGCGGGAGTTTGTCCCGCGCTGGAGGCGTCCCGCAGCGCCCGGCCGACCTGCTCGATGGTGACCACGCCGCTGAGGCGGCCTTCGGCGTCTACTGCCATCAGGGCGCCGAGGCGGCGGAGGTTCTGGTTGGCGAGCAGGGAGTCGAGGGGGGTGTCGTCGCGGACGAAGAGGCCGATGTCGTGGTCGACGTAGTCGGAGACGTGGGAGTTGGCGCGGGAGGGCTCGGGGACCTCGTCGGCGCGGTCGCGGTCGATCAGGCCGAGGAAACGGCGGCCGGCGTCGACGACCGGGAACCAGGGCCAGCGGTAGCGGAGGAAGTATTCGTCGAGCGCCCGCTCGACGCTGAGGTCGCCGGGGATCGTCACCGGCTCGCGGTCCATCACATCGGCGACGCGGACGTCGCCGATACGGTCGGTCAGCGCCGTCTGCATCGCGGCGCCGCGGGCGGAGCCGTTGATCACCATCCCGATCAGCGCCAGCCAGACCCCGCTGAAGAGGTAGCCGGCGAAAGCGAGGGCGATGCCGCCGGCGATGAAGAGGTAGCCGAAGACGCGGCCGAGGTTGGCGGCGAAGCGGGTCGCCGAGTTGCGGTTGCCGGAGCGGTACCAGGCGAGCGCCCGCGCCACCCGTCCCCCGTCCATCGGGTAGGCGGGCAGGAGGTTGAAGACGAGGACGAGGGCGTTGATCGTCACCAGCCAGGCGACCAGCGCCATCAGCCCGGAGACGTCGGAGCGGGTTTCGAGGAAGACCGCCTCGTGGAAGCCGGACCAGCCGGCGGCGACGATCCCGACGAGGCCGAGCACGATCATGATCAGCGCGGTCACCGCCGGGCCCGCCAGGGCGACCTTCAGCTCGGTGCCCGGCGAGTCGGCTTCGCGGTCCATCCGCGCCATGCCGCCGAAGATCCAGAGCTGGATGCTGGAGATGCCGATGCCGTTGCGCATCGCCACGATCGCGTGCCCGAACTCGTGCAGGAGGATCGAGCCGAAGAAGCCGACGGCGCTGAGCAGCGCCAGCAGGAAGGGTCCGCTGCCCGATTCCCCGAGCAGGTCTTCGAAGAAGTTGGTCATGTAGAGGATGACCAGGAAAAGGACGATGAACCAGAACCAGTCGACCGTGACCTTGATCCCGCGGAAATGGAAGAGGGTGATCGACCCACCGCCGAGCATCCGCCAATGGTAAGCGGCTAGCTTCCTCCCCGATGCAAGGCGAGGCTCAGTGGCTGCGGGAGCGGCTCGAGGAACTGGAGCGGATCGAGCGCCCGTCGGCCTCCGACGGCGAGCGGCAGGCGGCCGAGTGGCTCATCGCCCAGTACACGGAGCTTGGCGCCACGGCTCGGATCGAGGCTGAGGACGCCCACGGCACCTATTGGTGGCCGCTCGGGATCGGCGCCACCCTGGGAGCGCTCGGCGCCCTCGCGGCGCTGCGCGGTCGACGCCTGCTCGGCGCGCTGCTGGGAACGGCCGGCGCCGCCGGCATGGCCGACGACTTCCCGCCAGGGCAGCGGCGAATGCGCCGCCTCCTCCCCAGGCGCACCACCT
>CAMLHB010000182.1 GCA_946479725.1 uncultured Actinomycetes bacterium
GACGGGTGCCCCTCTCCAGGCACTCAACATCGAGCCATAGCGAGATGTGCCGGGAGAGGGGCACCCGTCCCCTCCCTATGCGACCGCAGACAACCCCGGCGCTTCGTCCTCGTCCCCTTGATCCTCGCCGACTTCGCGCGGCAGTCGCTTCGAAAGCACCTTGGTGACGCCGTCGCCGCCCATGCTGACCCCGTAGAGGACGTCGGCGGCGTCCATCGTCCGTTTCTGGTGGGTGACGATGACGAACTGGGCGCGGTCGGAGAAGCGGCGGATCAGCTGCAGGAAGCGGTCGATGTTGGCGTCGTCGAGGGCGGCCTCGACCTCGTCGAGGATGTAGAAGGGGCAGGGCCGGGCAAGGAAGACGGCGAAGACGAAGGCCAGTGCCACCAGCGACTTCTCCCCGCCGGAGAGCAGCTGCAGCTTCCGCGTCGACTTGCCCGCCGGGGTGACCTCGATCTCGACCCCGAGCTCGTCGCGCTCCTCTTCCTCCTCCTCGGGCTCCGGCTCGGCGTCGGTCGGCGCCTCCTGCTCCCCGGCCGGACGTTCGTCGTCACGAACCGGCCGCAGGCTGACCCGGCGCAGGCGCCCGCGCCCGCCCGGGAAGAGGTGCTCGACCATCTCTTCGAAGTTCTTCGCCGTCGCCTCGAAGGTCTGCTCGAAGGCGCGCTCGATCTCCTCGTCGATGTCGCGGATCAGGGACTCCAGCTCCCGCATCGATCTCTCGATGTCCTCGCGCTGGGCCTGCAGGCTCTCGACGTGCTCGCGGGCTTCGTCGTACTCCTGCTCGGCCAGCGGGTTGACCGGCCCGATCTGGGCTCGCCGTCGCTCCAGCCGCTCCAGCTTGCGGTCGATCTCGGTCCGCGCCTCCTCGCTCAGCGCCTCCTCGGCGGGGGGGATCTCCTCCCCCAGCCGCTCGGCGATCGAGGCCAGCTCCCGCTCGGCCTCGGCCCGGCGGTCGCCGAGGTGGGCGGCCTCGACCTCGGCCTGGGTCAGCTCGTCGGAAGTCTTCCGCATCTCCGCCTGCAGCTCGAACTCCTGCTGCGAGCAGGCGCGCAGCTCCTCGGCGATCTCATCGCCGTCGTCTTTGCCGCCGACGACCTTGCGCTCTATCCGCTCGACCCGCTCGCGGATCGCCGCGCCGGCCCCTTCGGCCGCCTTGAGGGCGCCGCGGACGTCGTCGAGCAGCGCCTCGCCGGCGGCCAGGCGCGCCCGCATCGCCTCGCGGTGGCGCTCACCGAGCAGCCCCTCGGCGCGTTTGGCGTGGCGGCTGGCACGCTCGGCCCCGGCGCGAACGTCGCCGAGCGCCCTCTCGCGCGCCGCCTCGGCCGCGTCGGCGGAGCGGGCGACTCCCAGCCCCTCGCTCGCGGTCCGCAGGCCGGCGTCGATCTCGCCCAGCTCCTCTTCCAGCTTCCGCGCCCGCTCGCCAGGCGCCGAGCCCGGGCCGACGTCGAGGGTCAGCGGTCCCAGCTCGGTCCGCAGCCGCTCCAGACCCGCCTCGACCTCGGCCTCGCGGCTGGAGAGGTTGGCGACCCGGACCGCGACGCGCTCCTGGTCGCCGCGCAGCTTCGTAAGTAGGCCCCATGCCTGGGTCCGCTCGCGGTCGCGGGCGGCGAAGCGCTCCTCCGCGGCCGCCCGGCGCTTGGAGACCTCGCCCAACCGCTCCTCCAGCTTCGCTCGCAGCCCCCGCGCCTTCGCCGCCGCCTTTTCGGCGGCCGCGGCCCGGTCGGCGCCGAAGCGCAGCTCCTCGGAGACCAGCTGCGCCCGCAGCCCCAGCTCCTCGCGCTCGATCCGCGCCCCCAGCTCGGCCGCCTGCGCCTGGCGCTTCAGGGGCCGCAGCCGCGCCCGCGCCTCGCGCTCGACGTCGCGCGCCCGGTCGAGGTTGTCGCGCGCCGAGCGCAGCTTCAGCTCGGCCCGGCGGCGGCGCTTGCGGTGCTTGCCGAGGCCGGCCGCCTCCTCGACCAGGAGTCGCCGCTCGCGCGGCTTCGAGTGGACGATCGTCTCCACCCGGCCCTGGGAGATAACGGAGTGCATCTCGCGGCCGAGGTTGGTATCGGAGAGGACGTCGGTGACGTCGGCGAGCCGCGCCCGCGCCCCGTTCAGCCGGTAGCCGCTGTCGCCGGAGCGATCGAGCCGCCGTTCGACGGCGATCTCGGAGAACTCGGTGGCGGCGCGGCCGTCGGAGTTGTCGATCGTCACCTCGACCTCGGCCGCCTTGCGCTGGCCGATGCCTTTGCCGCCGGCGGAGATCACGTCCTGCATCGAGGCGCCGCGGATCGCCCCCGGGCTCTGCTCGCCGAGCGCCCAGAGGACGGCGTCGGTGATGTTGCTCTTGCCCGAGCCGTTGGGGCCGACGATGACGCTGACCCCGGGCGAGAACTCCAGGGTCGTGCGCTCGGGGAAGGACTTGAAGCCCTTCATCGAGATCGACTTCAGGTACACGCGCGCACACCTCGCATCTCCCAGATGCTCCCGGTCTGGCCGGACGCGAAGACCGCTCGATCAACCCCCAAGATGCGCCAATGCCTCCTCGGCGGCGATCTGCTCGGCCGCCTTCTTGCTCCGCCCTTTCCCCGTCCCGACCCGCTCGGAGTCGACGACCGCGGCCACCTCGAAGGTTCGCCGGTGCGGGGGACCCATCGCCGCGGTCACCTCGTAGGTTACGCGCGCCCCGCGCTGGGCCAAAAGCTCCTGCAAAGCGGACTTGAAATCGATCCTGGTCTCGGAGGCGAGCTCGATCCGCGGTTCGAAGGCCTCGGCGACCGCCGCCGCCGTGCGCTCGAACCCGAAGGCGACATAGCAGGCGCCGATCAGCGCCTCGGTCGCCTCCGGCAACGGCCGCCCCCCCTCGAGCAGGATCTCGGCCGGGATCGCCGCCACCACCCCCTCCGGCTCGTTCTCCCGCAGCATCGCCGGAACCCCGAGCTGGGTCCCCACCTCGGCGCAGGAGATGCCGCTGACCGCCTGGTTGTGGACCTTGGTCAGCCCGCCGGCCGCCAACTTCGGGAAGCCCTCCGAGACGCGGCTGGCGACGGCGAGACCGAGGACGCTGTCGCCGAGGAAGGCCAGCCGCTCGAAGGAGTCGATCCGGCGCTCGGTCCAGGAGGAGTGGGTCAGCGCCTGCTGGCGCAGCTCCACCGGCAGCTCCTCGATCAGGGCTGCCAGCGCCGCGACGGGAGAGTCCGGGTCCGGCGCCACCGGCTCAGGCTGGGGCATGCTCGACGACGAAGCCGACTGCGTCGCCGACGGTCTTGATGTGGGTCGCCTGCTCCTCGGAGACGGTGACGCCGTAGTTGTCCTCCAGCTCCATCACCAGCTCGTAGAGGTCGAGCGAGTCGGCGTCGAGGTCCTCCTTGAAGCGGGTGGACTCCTCGATCCGCTCGATGGGGACTTCGAGCTCCTCGGCGAGGTGCTCGCGGACCAGGGTGAGGACTTGATCGCGATTCATCTCGGGTCTTGTTTATCAGTCGGGCTCTCGGCGCCGAGGGCGCCACGCCCCGCCCCGCCCTCAGCCAACAGGGCGGCGGTGCGGCCGACGGCGTTGACCTCGGCGCAGCGGGCGGCGAGGCGGACGGCGTTGGCGATCCCCTCGGGGCCGGAGCTGCCGTGGCCGACGACGGCGATCCCGCGCAGGCCGAGCAGGATCGCACCGCCGGTGGTGTCGGGGTGTAGCTCCCGCCGCAGTCCGTTGAGGGCGGGTTTCAGCAGCAGGCCGCCGACCGCGGCGATCGGGTTGGAGCGGGCGGCGTCGCCGACGGCCGCGGCGACCGTCTTCGCGGTCCCCTCGAGCAGCTTCAGGGAGATGTTGCCGGTGAAGCCGTCGGTGACGACGACGTCGACCTTGGCGGCCGGCAGGTCCCGTCCCTCGACGTTGCCGGCGAAACGGATCCCGGGCGCCTCGCTGAGCAGCCGGTTCGCCTCGACCACCTCCTCGCGCCCCTTGCCCGACTCCTCGCCGACCGTGAGCAGGCCGACCGAGGGGTCCTCGACCTCGAGCACGGCGGCGCTGAAGGCGGCGCCGAGGAAGGCGAACTGGACCAGGTGCTGGGCGCGAACCTCGACGTTGGCGCCGACGTCGAGGAAGAGGACCGGTTTGCCGGGGACCGGCACCTGCACCGCCAGCGCCGGCCGCTGCACGCCCTTGAGTCGACGCAGGCCAAAGGTGGCGGCGGCCATCGTCGCCCCGGTCGAGCCGCAGCTGACGAGGGCAGCGGAGTCGCCGGCGGCGACGTCGGCGGCGGCCCGGACCACAGAGGCTTCCTTCTTCGCCCGCACCGCCGGCACCGGGTCCTCCTCGTTGGCGATCTGCTCGTCGGTCTCGACGACCTCGATCCCCTCAACGCCGTCGAGTCCGAGCGCGCGCCGCGGCCCGAAGACGCGAATGCCGATCCCGTCGGCGGCCGCCAGCCGCGCGCCCTCCGCGAGCACGTCGAATCCCTGCTCAGCCCCGTAGCCGTCGAGGGCCACGGTCACCGCGCGCGTGGACGTCACGACCTACTCGTGGGTATGAGGCGCCGAAGGATCGGCGATCCGCTGGGCGACGACCTCACGCCCCGCGTAGGTGCCGCAGGTCGGGCAGACCCGATGCGGCAGCCGCGGGCTGTGGCAGCGCGGGCAGCTGTTCAGCGTCGCCTTGCCGGCCTTGTGCTGAGCACGCCGCTTGTCCCGCCGCGCACTCGAAGTTCTCTTCTTAGGGACGGCCATCGGTCGCGGGATAGTAGCGGGTGCAGGGCTTTCAGTACGTCGCCCGCACCACGGCGAGGTCGTCGGCCTCCCAGGTGACCTCTCCCCCGCACCACTCGGCGAGATCGGCGACGGTCTCCGGATAGTCGTAACCGGGGTCGATCGGGGCGATCTCGACGTCGGCCTTGACAATGTCGCCGATCACGAAGGAGCGGGCCTGCTCGCGCACCTGGCGGAAGAGGTTGCGCTTCTGCTCGG
>CAMLHB010000183.1 GCA_946479725.1 uncultured Actinomycetes bacterium
TCTTCCGGTAGCTAAAGCTTCCTCAGACATGGTCCCCCCTACCGTGCCACCCGCGCGAGGGGTCGGGTTGGGATTGCCTAGGAGCATCGGGGCGATGAAGGTACGGGATTCGTCGACCTGGTCGGCTGCAAGGAAAGAAGAAGCGAGGGTTCGGCCGCCCTCTAGGAACAAGCTCGTTACTTCGCGGCGGCCGAGCTCTTGGAGGGCGGTTTCGATGTCTTGGGCGGGGATGATCTCGGCGCCCGCGGTTTGGAGGGAGCAAGTTCGGTCGCTCGGGGCGTCGGGGGCGGTCACTACGAGAACAGGTGCTTGGTCGAGGGTTTGGAGGAGTTGGCTGTCCAACGGGAGGCGGGCCTGGGAGTCGAAGACGACTCGCTTGGGCTGGCGGGCTCCGTCTATGCGGGCGGTGAGGAGGGGGTCGTCGGCGAGGGCGGTGCCGATGCCGACGGCGATCGCGTCGTGTTCGGCGCGCCACCGATGGACCAGCTCGCGGCTCTGCGGGCCGGAGATCCAGGGGCTGTCCCCGAGGGCGGTGGCGGTGCGGCCGTCGAGGGACATCGCCAGCTTCAGGACGACCAGCGGCAGGCCGGTGCGCGAGTGCTTGCGGAAGGGTTGGTTGAGGCGCCGCGCCGCCGTGGCCTCGGCGCCGCTGGCGAACGCGACCTCGACGCCGCCGTCGCGGAGGATCCCCGGGCCGCGGCCGGCCGCCTTCTCGCTCGGATCCTCGGAGGCGATGACGACGCGGCCGACCCCGGCCTCGAGGATCGCCTCGACGCAGGGCGGCTGCCGCCCCTCGTGCGCGCACGGCTCCAGGGTCACGTACATCGTCGCCCCCGCCGGGTCCTCCCCCCGCTCCCGGCAGTCCGCCAAAGCAGCCCGCTCCGCATGCAGCCCCCCAAGCTCAGCGTGAAACCCCTCGCCGAGCACCCCGCCATCGCGGACCACAACTGCACCAACAAGGGGATTCGGACTCACTCGACCCCGTCCGTGCTCAGCAAGCTCCAGGGCCCGCTGCAGATGAGCCTGATCCATGGCGGTTAGCTGGGAATTCATGGTTGATTGACTCATCAATCAGTCTACTCGACAGGAACCGCGCGCCGGTAGCGCGAATACTCTGACCGACCACCCATGAAGCTGATCATCCAAATACCCTGCCTCAACGAGGAGGCGACGTTGCCGCAGACGATCGCCGACCTCCCCCGCTCGCTGCCCGGCATCGACACCGTCGAGCTGCTGGTGATCGACGACGGCAGCAGCGACCGGACCGTCGCGGTGGCGCGCGAGTGCGGGGTCGACCACATCGTCCGCCTCACCAACAACAAGGGCCTGGCCGCCGGCTTCCAGGCCGGCCTCGACGCCTGCCTCAAGCTCGGCGCCGACGTCGTCGTCAACACCGACGCCGACAACCAGTACCGGGGCGCCGACGTCGCCAAGCTGGTCGCGCCGATCGTCGCCGGCGCGGCCGACATGGTCGTCGGCGACCGCCGGGTCGCCGAGATCGACCACTTCTCCGGCTCTAAGAAAGGGCTGCAGCGGCTCGGCAGCTGGGTGGTGCGGAGGCTCTCCGGCACTGAGGTCACCGACGCCACCTCCGGCTTCCGCGCCTACAACCGCGAGGCCGCCCTGCAGCTGCTCGTCGTCGACAACTTCACCTACACGCTGGAGAGCCTGATCCAGGCCGGGAAGATGCTGGTCGCCGTCGACGAGGTCGAGATCGGCACCAACCCGAAGACCCGCGAGTCCCGCCTCTTCGCCACCACCGGCGGCTACGTGCGCCGCAACGCGCCGGCGATCCTCCGCATCTACGCCCGCTACGAGCCGCTGCGCGCCTTCGCCACCGCCGGCGCCGTCGTCCTCCTCCTCGCCCTCTGCGCCTGGCTGCCCTTCCTGATCGACGCGATCTTCAACGGCGACAGCACCGGCCACATCCAGTCGCTGATCCTCGGCGCCGTCCTCTTCATCGCCGCCGTCCAGCTCTTCGCCCTCGGCGTGATCGGCGACCTCCTGGCCGGCCAGCGGGTGATGACCCAGCGCGTCTTCGAGCGGGTGCGGCGGGTCGAGCTGGCGCTCGGCGTCGAGCCCTCCCATTACGAGCTCGGCGGCACCCCCGCCGGCCCCGAGCCCGCCGAGTGAGCCCTGAGCCCAAGCGCGGCGACTCGGCCTCCAGCGCCGAGTACGGGAAAACCGCGAGCTTCCTGGCGATCGGCGTCGGCCTCACCGGGGTCATCACCTACACCTACTTCCTGGTCGCCTCGCACACGCTCTCGACGCACGATTACGGACAGATCGCGATCCTCTGGTCGGCGGTCTTCATCACCATTTCGACCCTCTACCGGCCGGTCGAACAGCTGCTCAGCCGCCACGTCTCCGAGCGGTTGGCGAAAGGCGAACCGCTGCGGCAGGAGCTGCGGGTCGCCTCGACGATCCAGATCGGCCTGGCGCTCTTCTTCGCCGTCGTCGCGCTGGTCCTGCGCGGCCCGATCCAGGACGACCTGCTGGAAGGAAACGAAACCCTCTACTGGGTCTTCTTCGGCGCCGTCCTCTTCTACGCGGCCAGCTACTTCGCCCGCGGCTTCCTCGCCGGCCAGCGCACCTTCGGCCTGTTCACGGCGCTGATCCTCTCGGAGTCCTGCTTCCGCACCCTCTTCGCCGTCTTGGTCGCGGTCGGCCTGCTCAGCGGCCAGTCCTGGGTGGCGGTCGGGATCGTCGCCGCCCCGAGCCTCTCGCTGATGGTGGTGCCGTTCGCCTTCGCCCGGCGAGCGAAAAAGGTCCAGGCGACGCCCCAAGCCGCCCCCGCAGGCGAAGCTGAGGAGGCGGCGACTGAAGCCTTCGCGATGAAAGAGGGCTCCGGCTTCGCCGCGGCGGTGCTGGTGATCATGTTCAGCGAACAGGCTTTCCTCAACGCCGGGCCGCTGATCACCCGCGGCTTCAAGGGCGCCGACGCCGCCGGCTTCATCTTCAACGTGCTGATGCTGGCGCGGGCCCCACTGCAGCTCTTCCAGGCGGTTTCGACCAGCATCCTCCCCCACCTCACCAACCTCCACACCTCGACCGCGCCGGAGAGCGAGCGCGAATTCCACCGCTCGGTCCGCGGCGTCCTCCTCGGCGTCGCCGGCTTCGCCGCCTTCACCGCGATCGTCGTCCTCGTCGCCGGCCCGCACCTCATGCAGATCGCCTTCAGCAAGAAATTCGAATACGACCGCGCCGGGCTGCTGCTGGTGACGCTCGGGATGGGCCTCTACCTCGCCTCGGTCACCGTCAACCAGGCCTGCCTGGCGCAGGGGCAGGTGCGGCGAGCCGCCGCCCGCTGGATCAGCTGCGCCGCCTTCTTCATCCTCTGGAACTTCCTGCCGATCGTCTCCAACGAGTTCCGCCGGGTCGAGATCGGCTTCGCGCTAACCGCCGGCGTCCTCTTCGCCCTGCTCTACCTCGTCTACCGGCGCCCCCACGGCCGCCCGGAGGACATCCCCCGCAAAGGCTCGACCGAGGAACTCGAGCTGCGGCTCGCCTCGATCGACGAGAACGCCTGAGTCCTTCCTTTAGGGTCCCTCGATGGGGCACCATGACGCAGAGTTGATCCTCGTCGCGGGGGCGCTTTTGGCGGCGGGAATCCTCGGGGCGCTGCTTGCCGACCGCATCCGGGTTCCGGGGCTGCTGCTCTTCCTGGCGCTGGGGATGGTGGCCGGCTCGGAGGGGATCGGCGGGATCGAGTTCTCCAACATGGAGCTGGCGCGGACGCTGGGCACGATCGCCCTGATCCTGATCCTCTTCGAGGGCGGCCTCACCTCCGGCTGGTCGGAGATCCGGCCGGTCCTCGGCACCGCCGCCTCGCTGGCGACGGTCGGCACCGTCCTCACCGCCCTCCTCGCCGGCTTCGCGGCGAAGACGATCTTCGACCTGGAGCCGCTGGAAGGGCTGATAGTCGGGGCGGCGGTGGCGGCCACCGACTCGGCCGCGATCTTCGCCGTGCTACGGCGCTCGACCCTGGAGAAGCGGCTGGCCCGCTCGCTCGAGGGCGAGTCGGGGATGAACGACCCGGTGGCGCTGCTGCTGATGATCGGCTTCATCGAATGGATCCAGAAGCCCGGCTTCGGCCTCGCCGACATGGCGGGGCTACTGGCGCTGAAACTGGCGGTCGGGATCGCCGTCGGATACCTGGTCGGCCGGCTCGCGGTGGCGGCACTGGACCGGGTGCGGCTGCCGACCGACGGGATCTACCCGGTGGCGACGATCGCGATCGCCGCCCTCGCCTACGGCCTCGCCGAGATCGCCCACGGCTCCGGCCTGCTCGCCACCTACCTGGCGGCACTGGCCCTCGGCGGCGCCAACATCCCCGCCCGCCGCACCGTCGTCGCCTTCCACGAGGGGCTCGGCTGGGTCGCCCAGCTTTCCCTCTTCATCCTCCTCGGCCTGCTCGTCTTCCCCAGCCGGCTCGACGACGTGGCGGCGAAGGGGATCGCCCTCTCGGCGGTGCTGATCCTCCTCGCCCGACCGCTGGCGACCTTCGTTGCCACGGCGCTGGCGCCGCTGAACGTCCGCGAGCGCCTGATGCTGGGCTGGGCGGGCCTGCGCGGCGCGACCCCGATCTGGCTCGCCACCTTCCCGGTCGTCGCCGGTATCGCCGGCGGGCAGCAGGAGTTCGCGATCGTCTTCTTCGTCGTCGTCACCTCAACCCTCGTCCAGGGCGCCAGCTTCGAGCCCCTGGCAAACCGGCTGGGCCTGACCACCGACGAACCGGCCCTGCCCCGTCGCCTCCTCGAGTCGGGCCGGATCCGCCGCATGGGCGGCGACGTGATCGCCTACCGGCTGCCCGAGGGGGCGGAAGCCGCGGGCCACCCTGTTCGGGACCTGGAACTTCCACGAGAGGCTCTTGTCAACGTAATCGTGCGCGACGGCGACGCCCTGC
>CAMLHB010000184.1 GCA_946479725.1 uncultured Actinomycetes bacterium
TGCCTGGTCGTCGGCGGCGGCGACATCGGCCTGGAGAAGGTCGAGGGGCTGCTCGCCTGCGGCGGCGACGTCACCCTGATCGCGCCGGTCGCCCACCCCGAGCTGGAGCAGCTGGCGAGCGAGGGCTCGATCCGGTGGGAGAAGCGGCCCTACGCCGGCCCCGAGGATCTCGAGCGCGTGTTCATGGTGATCGCCTGCACCGACGACTCCGAGGTCAACATCGGCATCTTCGACGACGCCGAGCAGCGGGCGATGCTGGTCAACATCGTCGACGTGCCGCCGCTCTGCAACTTCATCCTGCCGGCGATCGTCCGCACCGGCCCGCTGGCAATCGCGATCTCCACCGCCGGCGCCTCCCCTGCCCTGGCGAAGCGGATGAAGCGCGAGATCTCCGAGCTCTTCGGCGAGGATTACGCGCGGCTGGCGGTGATCCTCAACGACGTCCGCGGCTGGGCGAAGGGGACGCTGCCGACCTACCAGGACCGCAAGGAGTTCTTCGAGGGGATCGTCAACGGCGACCCCGACCCGATCGAGCTGCTGCGCAACGGCCAGGAGGCCGGCGTGCTGGCGATCGTCGAGTCCGCCAAAGAGCGGGCCGCCGCGGCGATAAAAACGCCTTCGGCCACCGCCTGAAGGCTCCTATTCGACTCCACACGCGGAGCCGCGGACCTGGTCGAGCATCGCGCGCAGCTCCTCCGCCTGGGCGACGCTGAGGTTGGCGCTGAAGGCGGCGGCTAGCTCGGCCCGCACCAGCGGGCGCATTTCTTCCAGCAGCTCGGTCCCGGCGGGCAACAGCGTCGCGTAGCTGACCCGGCGATCGGTCTCGCAGAAGGTCCGCTCCAGCAGGCCGGCCTTGATCAGCCGGTCGACCAGCTTGGTCAGGCCGCCGCGGGTGATCACCAGCGCTTCGGCCAGCTCCCCCATCTTCAGCCGCTGCTCGGGGGCGCGGTCGAGGGTCGCGAGGACCTCGAACCAGGGCAGCGGCGGCAGCTCGGCCGCGGTCAGCGCCTCCTGCAGGCGGCCGGTAACGGCGGCGTGCGTCTGGGTCAGCGCGATCCAGGCCTCGCGGTGGGGATCGCGGTCGCTGCTCTTTCCGTTGGTCTCGGCGATTGCCGTCATCTGCTCGGCCATGGCCAGATCTTCCCACACGATGGTTGATCTGGCAATAGTTGACACGTAAAGCTTTCTCAGCTAGGATGCTTTCCGAGTCAAAGGTTTCAGCATCAACCACTCCGGGAAGGAACAGAGCATGAGCGCAGAGACGATCACCCAGCAGCAGATCCCGACGGGCACCTGGGCCGTGGACCCCGTCCACTCCTCGGTCGGCTTCGCCGTCACCCATAACAGCGTCACCACCTTTCGCAGCGGCTTCGACCGCTACGAGGCGCAGCTGACCGGCGGCGAGCAGCCGCGGCTGGAGGGCACGGTGGAGGTCGAGAGCGTCGCGATCGAGGAGGAGATGCTGAAGGGCCACCTCCTCTCCCCCGAGTTCTTCGATACCCAGCGCTTCCCGAAACTCCGCTTCACCTCGACCGAGCTGAGCGTCGGCGAGGACGGCAGCGCCCGCGTCGCCGGCGAGCTCGAGATCCACGGCGAGACCCGCAAGGTCGAGGCCAGCGGCCGCTTCGCCCACCTCGGCGAGGACGCCTACGGCAAGGCCCGCGTCGGCCTCTCGATCGAGGCGACCATCGACCGGCGCGACTTCGGCCTCGACTGGCAGGCGCAGCTGCCTAGCGGCGGCGAGGTGCTCGAGTACGCGGTGACGATCAACGTCGAGCTCGAGCTCGTCCGCGAGGAGGCCTAACGATGAGGGTCCTCGGCATAACCGGAAGCCTGCGCCGGGACTCCTACAACCACGCCCTGCTGCGGGAGGCCGCCGAGCGGCTTCCCGCCGGGGTTGGGTTCGTCGAGTTCGAGCGCCTGGCGGAGATCCCGCCCTACGACGCCGACCTCGAGGAGGCCGGGACGCCGGCGGCGGTGGCCGAGCTGCGCGAGGCGATGCGCGAGGCCGACGCCGTCCTCGTCGCCACCCCCGAGTACAACCACTCGATCCCCGGGGTGCTGAAGAACGCCCTCGACTGGGCCTCCCGCCCCGCCGGCCAAAGCGCCCTCAACGGCACCCCGGTCGCGGTGATCGGCGCCTCGACCGGGATGTTCGGCGCCGTCTGGGCCCAGGCTGAGACCCGCAAAGTCCTCGGCGCCCTCGGCGGCCGCGTCCTCGAGGCCGAACTGCCGGTCGCCAAAGCGGCCGACCTCTACCGCGACGGCCGCCTCCACCTCGCCCCCGAGCAGTCCCAGCAGCTGGAGGAGATCCTCGCGACCCTGGTCTCCGAAGCCGAGCAGCTGCAGCAGGACCTGGCCGTCGCGGCCTAAAGCGAAGGACAGCACGATACGTTGCGTCAAATCTTGCGTCAGCGCAAGATTTGAGTTATTTATTGCGCCAGCGCTATATTTGACGCAATGGCGGACTATGTTCCAATCTCTGAGGCCGCCCGCCTTTTAAAGTTGAGCCCTGCTCGCGTTCGGATGTTGGCATCGCAGGGACAGCTCCCCGCTCGCAAGGTCGCCGGGCGCTGGGTTGTGGGGCTTGATGCGGTGGAACGGCGACGAAGGGAAAGACCTCCTCACGGCCGGCGACTCACCCCGCTGAACTCCTGGGTGGCCTTGATGCTCGCTTCTGGCGAAGATCCGCAGCTAGATCCGGTGGTCCGTTCACGCCTGAAGAAAGCCCGGGCGCTCGAAGGCTTGGAGGGCCTCGAGCCTCGGCTTCGAGACCGAGCCGAGGTCGCCCTGTATAGCTCACATCCAGGAGAGATCTCATACGTCTTCGAAGACGAAGCTTTGATGCGCTCCGGAATCAGCGCGGCGGGCGCCGTGGGATCCGATCTCGTGGCAGGAAGAGAGGTGGACGGCTATCTGTCGGAGTCTGAGTTGCGAAATTTCCTCGATCGGCACGCCCTGTCTCGGGCGGTGGAAGACACCAACGGGAACGTGCGATTGCGGGTCGTTCCCGACGATGTATGGGACAACCTGAATTTCAGGGGTCGCTCTCTCGCCCCCAAGGCCACGGTGGCACTTGACCTGGCCGGCGAACGCGACGCGCGCTCACAAGTCGCAGGCAAAAACCTTCTCCATGAAATCGATCGCGAAAACAAGAAGAGGCTGAAGAGGCGGAGGTAGGAAGGTGGCACAAGCAAGCACCGCTTCGATCATCCGAGTCGACCCCGTAGAGCCCGGGGAGCAGCGCCTCTGGTCCATGGCCCTCGAACTCGCCGAAGCGCTCGGGGCCGAGCGGCAGTGGTCCCTGATCGGCGGCCTCATGGTGCAGCTCCACAGTCACGAGCATGGCGATGACCTGCGGCCGACCGGCGACATAGACCTCCTCGGTTCCGCTCGGAAGCCGCCTGCCGTGACGGAACAGATAGCCGCGCTCCTCACCGAGAGAGGAGCCGAGGTCGCGATGCCTCCTCGTTCTGATCCTCGGCTTGGATACAAATTTGAGCTTGACGGCAAGATCGTCGAGGTTCTCGGGCCGGACGGTTTGAAGAATGACCCGAAGACGCTGGAGGGTCTCATCACTTTCCAAGCCTCCGGCGGCACGCAGGCTCTCCGAAGGACTGAGGTGGTTCTCGTCTCCTTGAATGACGCTCCACCCGTTGCCGTGCGTCGCCCGAGCTTGCTCGGGGCGATCCTGATCAAGGCCAGAGTCGTCGCCAAGCGGCGCAAGGAGAAGTTCGCTTCAGACCGAGAGGACCTGATCAGGCTGCTTAGCTATGTCGAGGACCCGCGGGGACTCGCCAGCGCCGAGCAACTGAAATCGAGTGAGAAGCGGTGGTTGCTCGAGGTCGAGAAGCTGTTGGACTTCGATAACGCAATGGCCGCCGCTCTCTTCCCCGCGCCAGTCCTGGAACGGGCACAGCAGGCGTTCCGCCTCTTGTGCGCCTAGCCGTGCGGGAGGGCGAAGAAGGCGACTGCTGAGAAGTGGGCGACCGCGGCGGCGATGACGAAGAGGTGGAAGACCTCGTGGTAGCCGAAGACCGCGGGGCTGGGGTTGGGTCGCTGGATCGCGTAGACGACGGCGCCGGCGGTGTAGAGGAGGCCGCCGGCGGCGACCAGCAGAGTGCCGCCGGGTCCCATCTGCGACCAGAGGTCGGGGAAGGCGGCGACGGCGACCCAGCCGAGGGCCAAGTAGATCAGGGCCGAGGCCCATTTCGGGTGGTCGATCCAGATCATCTCGACGATCGCGCCGGCGATCGCGCCGACCCAGACGACGGCGAGGATCGTCATCGCCAGGGTGCCGTGGAGGACCAGCAGCGCAAAGGGGGTGTAGGTGCCGGCGATGAGGAAGAAGATCATCGAGTGATCCAGCCGGCGCATCCACTGGCGGACGCTCGGGCGCGACCAGTTGACGCGGTGGTAGAGGGCGCTGGTCCCGAACAGGGCGGAGAGGCTGACCGCGTAGATCGCCACCGCCAGGGTCGCCTTCGGGGTCTTCGCGAGGATGATCAGCGTCGCGCCGAACCCAAGCGACATGAAGAAGGCCCACTCGTGCGAGACGCCGCGCAGCTTCGGCTTGACCGCGGCGATCGCCTCGGCCGTCGCCTCCTTGGCCGCGGTCGCCCGCTCTTCGACCGCCTCGCGCGCAGCCGTCGCCTTCTCGCCCATCCGCTCTGCGCCCCTGCGCAGTTCCTCCATGCCAGAAGGGTACCCCCGATGGCTTCGGGACACGCCCGAGGCGCGTTTGCCGAGTTTGGGGAGTTGGCACAATTAGGGGAGGTGGCCGGTGGCTTCGGAAGCCCTTATTTGCGCCTTTGGAGACTTTTTCCGTCCTGCCGGTGAGCGATCCTGCCTAGTTACCGCCGAAAGCCGCCTGAGAGGAGCATTTTGATGTCG